>JBCBAV010000092.1:0-15966 GCA_038532285.1 Pseudomonadota bacterium
AAAGGCTCGCGCGGGGCTGCACGGGCGCTGAGCATCACAGAAGACAACGAACGTCTCATCGGCTCGGTGCTTCTGGGCAACAACCTGGTGAACATCTACGCGGCGTCGCTCGCCACCGCCCTCTTCACCCGCGCCTTCGGCGAAAGCGGCGTGGCGCTGGCCACCCTGATCATGACCCTTCTGGTCCTGATCTTTGCCGAAGTGCTGCCCAAGACCTACGCTATCACCAACGCCGAAAAAGCGGCCAGCATGGTGTCACGTCCCATCGCCATCGTGGTGACCGTCTTTGCCCCCATCGTCGCCGCCGTCCGTTTGTTTGTCCGCGGTGTGCTGCGCATCTTTGGCGTCCAGATCGACCCCGACAGCCACATCATGGCCGTGCGCGAAGAGATCGCTGGCGCGCTCTATCTCGGCCACTCCGAAGGGGTGGTCGAAAAGGAAGACCGCGACCGCATCCTCGGCGCGCTCGATCTGGGCGACCGCACGGTCGAAGAGATCATGCTGCACCGTTCCGGGATCGAGATGATCGACGGCGGCAACGCGCCCCGCGACATCCTCGAACAGTGCCTCGCCTCCAGCCACACCCGCCTGCCGGTCTACAAGGACGAGCCCGAAAACATCACCGGCATCATCCACGCCAAGGATCTCAGCCGCGCGATGTACAAGGAAATCGCCGCCGCAGGCAGCGACACCAACCTCGATGATTTCGATATCGGGCGCGTGATGACGCCGCCCTATTTCGTGCCCGAAACCACCACGCTCGACCACCAGATGCGCGAATTCCTGCGCCTGCGCGGTCACTTTGCCCTCGTGGTGGACGAATACGGCGCGCTGCAGGGGCTCATTACGCTCGAAGACATCCTGGAAGAGATCGTGGGCGAGATCACCGACGAGTTCGACCCAGACGATGAACCGTCGCTGGAACAGGACGCCAACGGATTTTATGCCGTCGACGGCGCCATGACGATCCGCGATCTGAACCGCGCGACCGACTGGAACCTGCCCGATGACGAGGCCAACACCGTCGCGGGTCTCGTGATCCACGAGGCGCAAACCATCCCGACAGTGGGCCAAGTGTTCAG
Organism: Pseudomonadota bacterium; assembly: GCA_038532285.1. Taxonomy (GTDB): domain Bacteria; phylum Pseudomonadota; class Alphaproteobacteria; order Rhodobacterales; family Rhodobacteraceae; genus Tateyamaria. The sequence goes on from JBCBAV010000092.1 coordinate 1,083, forward strand.
CTTCCATGGCTTCCGGTTCGAAGTCACCGACCGGCAAGGCAACCGCATCACCGGCCTGCGCATCGCGGCACTGGACTGACGCGTTAACTTCATTTCCGCCACTTGCTGCCTATCTGTCCTGATATGTCCCACTGGATCAGGTCAAAGGCCCGCACATGACAGCCAAATCCCCACCGTCCGGGATCGTTCCCGCGCTGGAATACGGGCCCATCGTGGCCTTTGTGGTCACCTACCTGACCTTGCGAAACGCGACCTTTACCGTGGCGGGCACCGACTATTCCGGCTTTGTCGCGGTCACCGCGGCTTTCATCCCCATCTTTGTTCTGGCCATGATCACGCTCTGGCGCGTGACCGGGCGGCTCACCCGGTTGCAGGTTGCCGTCACCACCCTGCTGGTGCTGATGGGCGGCATGGGCGTGTGGATGAACGACCCCGCACTGATCAAGATGAAACCGACAGTGGTCTATGGCGCGCTCACGCTGATCCTGATCGCGGGCCTGCTGCGCGGTCAATCCTGGCTGCAATTCCTGCTGGACGAGATGATCCCGATGCGCGACGCGGGCTGGCACATCCTGACCAAGCGGGTGACCGTGCTGTGCCTGCTGGCAGCTCTGGCGAACGAGGCGGTCTGGCGCACGCAGTCCGACACTTTCTGGGTTCTCTTCGAAACCGTCGTGATGCCGATCATCGTGCTGATCTTCTGCCTCACCCAGATTCCGCTGGTGGTCGATCACGCCACGTTCAAGAAGAAAAAGCCTAAGCGCGCAGGCGCACGCCGTCCGGGTCAAAAGGCGGGCGTTCCAAAACGACGGCGCGGCGCGGCTGACCCAGCACCATGACGTCCACCGCATCCCCCGCACTGATCCCCGCCACAAACCCCAGCGCAAGGCTTTGGCCGACGCTGTAGCCATAAGCACCCGAGGTCACGCGTCCGACGCCCCGATCACCCACAAAAATCGGCTCGCCGCCCGTTGCATCCGCCGCAGGCGCGCCCGGTGCCGCATCCTCCAGCGCCAGCAGCACCATGTGTTCGCGCGCAGGTTCGGCCATCCGCGCCTCTGCCGCCGCACGGTTCACGAACGACTTGTCCAGTTTCACCAACCGTTCCAGCCCCACCTCTTGCGGCCAGTATTCCGGGCTGTATTCCCGGCTCCACGAGCCATAGCCCTTTTCCACCCGCAAACTCATCAGCGCGCGGCTGCCCACCGGCCCTACGCCCAATTCGCGCCCCGCCTGCAGCAACGCGGAATACAGTGCCGCCTGATCTTCGGCCCGACAGTGCAGTTCCCAGCCCAGATCGCCGGTGAACGACACGCGCAGCGCCATCGCCTCCACCCCCGCAATTTCGATCAGCGCCGAACGCATGAACGCAAAATCCGCCGTCTCGAACGACCGGTTCGACAGCCGCTGCAACAGCGCTCGGCTGTTCGGCCCCGCCACGTTGAACCCGCACCACGTGTCGGTCAGGCTTTCAAACGTGGTCCCCTCGGGCAGCGGTAGCGCGCGGAAATACCGCTGGTGATAGCGCTCCGCCATCCCCGATCCGATGATCCAGAACTCCTCTTCCCCCAACCGTGTAACGGTGAAGTCCCCCGCGATCCCTCCGCGTTTCGAGATCAGCGGAGTGAGGCAAGACCGCCCCACCGCGCGCGGCATCCGGTTGGCAAAAAGCGCGTTCAGCCACTCCTCCGCCCCCGGCCCCGCCACGCGGTATTTTGCAAAGTTCGAGATATCGATGATCCCGCCCCGCTCACGCAGCATGCGCGCCTCGGCACCCACCGCATCAAACCACGGCTGACGGGTAAACCCGGGCGTGTCCGGCACGTCGGCAAAATACAGAGGATGTTCCCAGCCATAGTTCAGCCCCATCTGCGCACCCATGTCGCGCTGCATGTCATATGCAGGCCGCGTGCGCACCGGGCGCCCGGCGTCGCGTTCTTCGCCGGGGAAATGGATCTTGAACCGGTTCGCGTACTGATCGCCCACCCGCGCCTTGGTAAACTCCTTGCCCGCCCAGTGCCCGAACCGCGCCACGTCCCAGGCAAACATGTCGTACTCCGTCTCGCCCTCGACGATCCATTGCGCGGCCAGCTTGCCCATGCCGCCCGATTGCGAAAATCCGGGGATGATCCCGTTACAGCAGAAATAACCCTGCAGTTCCGGCACCGGGCCAAACAGCACGTTGCTGTCGGGCGACCAGATCATCGGGCCGTTGATCACCCGCTTGATCCCGGCCTCGCCCACCGCAGGCACCCGGTCGATAGCGCGCATCATGTTGTCCTCGATCCGTTCCAGATCGTCTGCGAACAACTCATGGCCAAACCCCTGCGGCGTGCCATCCTCGGCCCAGAATCGCACGTCCTTTTCATAGGCCCCGACCAGCAGCCCCTGACCCTCCTGCCGGAGATAGTACTCCCCATCCCGATCCGCGACCGACGGCAGGCGACGGTCCATCGCCGCGATGTCGGCAATCGTCTCGGTGACGAAATACTGGTGCTCCGTCGGCAACAGCGGCAGGTCGACCCCCGCCATCGCCGCCACCTCGCGCCCCCACAGGCCCGCGGCATTGATCACCCAAGGCGTCGCGATATCGCCCTTCTCGGTTTGTACAATCCAACCGCCTTTTTCATCAGGCGTTGTACAAATCACCGGGGTAAAACGTACAATTTCCGCGCCATTTGCCCGCGCCCCGGCGGCATAAGCGTTCGTGACACCCGATGGATCGACATTGCCACCGTCGGGTTCCCACATGATGCACCGGATGCCGTCAAAGTTGACCAGCGGGTGCAACCGCTCCGCCTCATCTCGTGAAATTTCGTGGAAATTCATACCGTAAAGCTTCGCTTTTGAAGCTTGCAGGCGCAGCTGGTGCACCCGCTCCTCGGTCTGGGCCAAATACAGCGATCCCGGCTGAAACACGCCGCAGCCCTGCCCGGTCTCGGCCTCCAATTCACGATAAAGACGCATCGTATAGTGCTGAATTCGCGAGATATTCGTGCTGTCATGCAATCCGTGAATGTTCGCCGCTGCATGCCATGTCGACCCGCTGGTCAACTCATCCCGTTCGAGCAAAACAACATCCGTCCAGCCCAGCTTGGTCAGGTGATAAAGGATCGAACACCCGATCACCCCGCCACCAATCACCACCGCCTGCGCATGTGTCCGCATGATATTTCTCCTGCGTTTTCCGAACCTTGCCGCCCCGCACCGCCAGCTATTTGTCCAGAAACGACACCCCATGTCGCTAGGACCACGCCGCTGCTTCATCTTGCCAAATAAACTCTCCCCGAGGGCCGGTTTGCCCACCCATCCAAAGGCAAGATCATGCAAAACACCACGCGCGTGGCCGTCATCGGGGGCGGCGTTGTGGGGGCTTCGGTCCTCTATCACCTGACCAAGCTTGGGTGGTCCGATGTCATGTTGCTGGAGCGGTCCGAGCTGACCTCAGGTTCGACCTGGCACGCGGCGGGTGGGTTTCACACGCTGAACGGCGACACCAACATGGCCGCTTTGCAAGGTTATACGATCCATCTTTACAAGGAATTAGAGGCACTTACGGGCCTTTCCTGCGGGCTTCACCACGTCGGCGGCGTCACGCTGGCCGACAACCGCGACCGGTTTGACATGCTGCTGGCCGAACGGGCCAAGCATCGATTCATGGGACTGGAGACGGAGATCGTCGGGCCCGAGGAGATCACGCAAATCGCGCCCATCACCAATACCGACGGGATCATCGGCGCGCTTTACGATCCGCTGGACGGCCACCTTGATCCCTCGGGCACCACCCACGCTTATGCCAAGGCCGCGCGCATGGGCGGCGCGCAGATCTACACGCACACCATGGTGATCGAGACCAATCAACGGCCCGATGGGACGTGGGACGTGGTCACCGACAAGGGCACGATCCACGCCGAGCATGTGGTCAATGCAGGCGGGCTCTGGGCGCGCGAGGTGGCAGCGATGGCGGGGCTGTACCTGCCGCTGCACCCGATGGAGCATCAGTATATCGTCACCGACGAACTGCCCGAGATTTTCGAACGCGACGAAGAACACCCTCACGTCATGGACCCCGCCGGCGAAAGCTATCTGCGGCAAGAGGGTCGCGGGCTATGCATCGGGTTTTATGAACAAAAATGCCGCCCTTGGGCGGTGGATGGAACACCATGGAGTTTTGGACACGAACTGCTCGCCGACGATTTTGACAAGATCGAAGACAGCATCGCCTTTGCCTACAAACGCTTTCCCGTTCTGGAACGCGCCGGCATCAAATCGGTGATCCATGGCCCGTTTACCTTTGCGCCCGATGGCAATCCACTGGTGGGTCCGGTGCCGGGGCTGTCGAACTACTGGTCGGCCTGCGCGGTCATGGCGGGCTTTTCCCAGGGCGGCGGTGTGGGCCTGAGCCTTGCGCAGTGGATGATCGAGGGCGAGCCGGAACGCGACGTGATGGCCATGGATGTCGCGCGTTTCCCGCGCACTCTGACGCAGGAATTCACGCGGCCCAAGGTGATCGAAAACTATCAAAAACGCTTTTCGGTGGCGTACCCGAACGAAGAACTGCCCGCCGCGCGCCCTTGGCGACGCACGCCGATGTACGATGTGTTTGACCAGATGGGCGCAGTCTGGGGCTTTCAGTACGGGCTGGAAGTGCCCAATTACTTTGCCAAAAACGACGAGCCGCGGTTTGAAACCCCGTCTTTTCGTCGTTCGAACGCGTTTGAAGCCACAGCCCGCGAAGTGCGCGTCGTACGCGAGGCAGTCGGGATCAACGAAACCCATAACTTTGCCAAATACGATGTGACAGGCCCACACGCGCGGGGATGGCTCAACCGGATCATGGCAGGCCGCGTGCCGCAACCGGGGCGTCTGAGCCTGGCGCCGATGCTGAGCGCACAGGGCAAAATCATCGGCGACTTTACCATCTCGTGCCTGAGCGAAACAAAATTCCGGCTGACGTCAAGTTACGGGGCGCAGAGCTATCACATGCGGTGGTTCGAGGCGCATGAGGCGGACGGGGTAAACGTGCGCAATGTGTCGGATACCGTCACCGGATTCCAGATCGCTGGACCAAACGCACTCGGGGTCATGAAGGCGATCGGCGCGCCGGGTGTGGATAGAATGCGCTTTCTGGACGTCATTGAATCGTCTGTGGGCGCTGTGCGGTGCACCATCCAACGGGTCAGTTATACAGGTGATCTGGGGTACGAGATCTTTTGTGATCCGATGGAACAGCGCGCGCTTTGGGACGCTTTGTGGGGTGCGGGGCAGGCCTTTGGCATGCAGCCCTTTGGCATGCGCGCGATGATGTCGTTGCGGTTGGATCGGTTTTTCGGGTCGTGGATGGCAGAGTTTTCGCCCGATTACACGCCCGCCGAAACCGGGCTGGACCGTTTTATCTCGTGGAAGAAGAACGTTGATTTCATCGGACGGGCCGCGGCTGAGGCCGAGCGGGTCAACGGGCCTGACCGCAAGCTGTGTGCATTCGCCGTAGAGGCGGAGGATGCCGATGTGCAGGGATACGAGCCCATCTGGATCGGCGACGCGGTCGTCGGTTTTTGCACGTCGGGGGGGTATTCGCACCATGCGCACCTCTCGGTCGCACAGGGTTTTTTGCCCAGCGACGGCATCGTGGATGAGGTCGAGATCGAAATCCTCGGTCAGCGCCGCAAGGCGAAACGGCTGACAGAACCCTTGCTGGATCCGGCACGCGCAACGGGCTGAGGGGTTTTGCACCGCGCCGTGGTCTGGCAGGGTCGGCGCATGTCAATGCCTGTGCTCATCCCTGCAGCTGGCCTGTCCTCGCGTATGCGCGGGACGGACAAGCTGTTGCTGGAGGTAGACGGCAGACCGCTGCTGCGACGCCAGATCGAGATCGCGCAATCGGTCAGCGCGGACGTGTGCGTCGCCCTGCCCCCTGCGCCGCACCCACGGTACGAGGCCGTGCCCGATGGCGTATCGGTGGTTGCGGTGCCGGATGCAGCAAAAGGCATGTCCGCTTCGGTCCGCGCGCTTGTCACCCAAGTATTAGACCGGGCCTCGCAGGCCATGATCCTGCTCGCCGACTTGCCAGCATTGACCGCCGCGGACTTGCGCGCCGTGCTTGATGCTGCCGATGCGCACCCCGATGCGCTGATCTGGCGGGGCGCGACCCAAGACGGTGCACCGGGTCATCCGTTGGTCGTGTCGCGAAAGCTTTTCGCTGAATTTCAGGCGCTTAGAGGCGATACCGGGGGCGCGCAAGTTGCCAAGGCGCATCGCGACCGCACGCATCTTGTCGCTTTGCCCGGCAACCGCGCGCGCCTCGATCTCGACACTCCGGAAGACTGGACCGCCTGGCGGGCTGGCACTCAGACGCACCCGCCCCGGGCGTGACCCGGGGCGGGGACACACAAACGCAAAAGGCGAAGCAGCCCCCTGCTTCGCCTTTTTTCCCCGCCTGCCGGAGGGGTGATGTAGCTACTGCTTCCCCCGGTGTCAGATGAGCAGTTTGGCCTCGTGCTTCTTGAGCGCACGGCGGGCCGAGGTGTAGGTCTCGATCCCTTCGGGCGTGTCGAGTTCCGGGAACAGTTCCAGGATCTCGGCGCGCTGCGCGTCACCCATTGCACTCAGCGTCATGTCGCCGGGTTGGAAGCTTTCGCTCCAGGTGCCGTCGGACAGGATCACCTCGTGCTGGTCAAACATCACGTGGATGTAGGTGGTGTCGGAGACTTCCACTTCGTCCACACCTTCGAGATGGGTCAGGTGCTTGGCCGCGACCAGAACTTCGCTTTCGTCGAAGTAGAAGCTTGGCTTTTCCCCGGTCATCAGCATCCGGTGCTGCGGTGAGACCAGCATGTCCCGTTCGGGCAGGTTGCGACCCAAGGCGCCAGCGCGGATCAGGATCGGGTTGAAGTGCGGCGCGCGCGCCAGCTCGTCCCCGGTCATGGCCCGGTGGCCCACCCAACGGATCTCCTGGATACCGTTGTCGCGGGTGATCACGCGGTCCCCGACCTTGAGCTCTTCGACCCGGCGCTCACCGCGCGGCGTCGCAATCAGCGTGCCGGGCGTAAAGCAGGGAATGACCTCTTCGATCTCGGTGAATTCGAGCCGGCCCACCTCATCGCCGTTTTCGTCAAAATAGGTGACGAAGCCGTCAAAGCCGTTGCCGTTGCTGTCCACGCCGCTTTCGGTGACCTGCAGCGAGCCGCCCTCGGGGGCAGAGCCGCGCAGATCAAGCACGTCCCAATCCTCGTTCGGGGCTGCGGTGTTGTCTGCGACGGGTGCGCCACCTGCGCCACCGTCGACCACGTCGCCGATACCGGAGCCAGCCTGGTAAAGCGGGTCATCGGGATCGGCGATGATGAAGGTGTCTTCGCCGTCGCCACCGAGCATGCTGTCTTCGCCCTGACCACCGATCAAAACATCATCACCGGTGCCGCCCATCAGGGTGTCATCGTCGATACCGCCGTTCAGGACGTCGTCGCCTTCGTCACCCATCAGCAGGTCGTTGTCATCGGCACCAAAGATGGTGTCATTGCCTGCGCCGCCCGACACCGTGTCGAGGCCGTTGTCCGGCACCAGATCAGGCGTCAGCGGATTGACCGCGCCAAGATCATCATCGGGAATGTTCACCGCATCCGGGATGCTGGGATCGTTCCCTGCATAGATCAGGTCGTCGCCGTCGCCCGCGTCGATGCTGTCATTGCCTTCGCCGCCAACAATCGTGTCATCGCCGTCGCCGGTGATCACCGTGTCGTCGTCAAAGCCTGCGTCGATCTCGTTGTCACCGTCACCTGCGTTGATGAGGTCATCATCATCGCCAGTTGTAACGACATCGTTGCCGTCGCCGGTGGTCACCGTGTCCTTGTCGTTTTCGGGATCATCGTCCCCGACAAAGAGACCGGGATAGCCCGCGTCGGGTTTGCCTTCGGGATCAGTCGGGTCGATCGACGATGGGCCGGAGGTGTCGATGATGTTGTCGCCGTCGCCGCCGTCCACACTGTCACTACCGTCGCCGGTGGTGATCTCATCATCATCGTCGCCGCTGTCGATGGTGTCATCGCCATCGGTGCCGGTAATGGTGTCGTCACCGTCGCCGGTCTCGACATTGATCGGGCCATCGCTGTCGCCGCCATCGACCGCATCGTCGCCGGACCCGGTGATGACCTTTTCGATTTCCTCAAAGGTGATGTCGACCGCGCCGTCATTGTCGAGCCCGTCTACCGTGCCATCCTCGGGATCGGTGTCGTCAAACACCACCTCGAGATCGTCGGTCACATCGCCGAGGTCGAGCACGTCGCCCTCGTCGCCATTGGCGTTGTCATCGGGGTTGCCGTCGGTACCATCGCTGCCGCCGTCGATCGTGACGCCGTCGATGTCACCCGTTGGGTCGCTGTCATCCAGCGTGAACACATCGTCGCCAGTGCCACCCTCGGCGGTATCACCGTCGTTCACGGCGATGTCGTCGTCGCCCTGTCCGCCTTGCAACGTGTCGTCCCCGTCGCCGCCAGCGAGCGTGTCCGACCCGATACCACCAAGCACGGAATCGTCGCCGTCGCCGCCGGTGATGTCGTCATCATCCGCGCCGCCGTCGATGGTGTCATCACCGTCACCACCGTCTATGGTGTCGTCGCCGCCGTTGCCAAAGATGGTGTCATCATCGCCGTCGGTGCCATCGATCTGGTCGCCTTCGACATCGACATAGTCGTCGGGTAGCATCAACTCGCCCGCATCCGTGCCATCAACCGGCCCGATCACATCGGCCACATCCACGGTGATCGAGGCAGAGCCGCTCAGCCCGTCCGGATCGGTGATCGTGTAGCTGATCGTTGCCGTGCCAACAAAAGCAGGCGCCGGTGTAAAGGTCACCGTGGTGTTGGTGAAGGTGACAGTGCCCTGTTCGGGCGGAACCGACGCTGCGGTGACCGTGAGGTCCGCAAGCGGCGTGTCCGGATCGCTGTCATTGTCGAGCACGTTGATGATCACGGGCGTGCCCTGATCGGTCGCTGCCATGTCGTCCTGCGGCTCGGGCGCATCGGGCACAGCTCCCACGTTGACCAATGCGGTGCCGGTGTCCTGACCGCCATCGGGGTCTTCGACCGTGTAGGTGATCGGCGCCGGGCCGTTGTAATTCAGCGCGGGTGTAAAGGTCACCTCGCCGGTAACCGGGTCCACTTCGACCGTACCGAATTCCGGGTCGACGGTGGCGTCAACCACACGCAGATCTTCGGTCGGAGATTCGACATCGGTGTCGTTTTCAGCGGGGTTGAAGGTGATCGGGGTGTCTTCGTCGGTGTTGACGATATCGTCGACCGCCACCGGCAGATCGTTCACCGGGTTGACCACGACAGTCACACTCGCGCTGTCGGTGCCGCCCTCGGTGTCGACGATCGAATAGGTGATGTCGACCGTGCCGTTGAAGTTCTCTGCCGGGGTGAACACCAGTTCATTGCCCACGATGTCCACGGTGCCCTGGGTCGGGTCGGTCAGCGTCGCCTGGGTGATGGTCAGATCCTGGTTTTCCGGATCGGTGTCATTGTCCAGCACGTCGATGGTGACGGCAACGTCCTCATCCGTTTCGGCGTCGTCATCGTTGGCGGTGGGCGGATCGATGACCGCGCCCACGTTCACGGTGATGGTGCCGGTGTCGCTGGCGCCATCGGGGTCTTCGACCGTATAGGTGATCGTTGCCGGGCCGTTGAAATTCGGCGCGGGGGTAAAGGTCACCTCGCCAGTGTCGGGGTTGACCTCGACCGTGCCCTGATCTGCCGGAACCGATGCATCGGTGACCGTCAGATCATCCCCATCAACATCCTGGTCGTTGTCGGCCGGGTTCGGGTCAAAGGTGATCGGCGTATCTTCGTCGGTGTCGTAGATGTCATTGACCGCCTCGGGCGCATCATTGACCGGGATCACGTTGACCGTGACGACCGAGGTGTCGGTGCCGCCGTTGCCGTCGGTGATCGCATAAGAGATCGTCGCCGGGCCGTTGTAGTTCGGCGCGGGCGTGAACAGCAGCTGGCCGCCCACGATGTCCACGGTGCCCTGTTCTGTGGGCACGGTGGCTTCGGTGATGGTCAGAACATCGCCGGGGTCCACGTCGGTGTCATTGGCCAGCACGTCGATCAGGATCGGATCACCGTCCTCGAGCATCGTCTCTTCGTCCGGGTTCGCATCCGGCGCGTCGTTGACCGGGTCCACGGTGACGTTCACGGTCGACGTCGAGGTGGCCCCATCAGGATCGGTGATGGTGACAGTAAAGCTGTCGTCGCCAAAGTAGTCCGGGTCGGGCGTGTATGTCAGCGTGCCGTCGGGGTTCTCGGTCACCGTGCCATTGGCGGGCTGGGTGAAGCTGTCCACCTCAAGCGGATCGCCGTCCGGATCGCTGTCATTTGCCGTCGGATCAAACGTGACAGAGCCGTCTTCGGCCACGCTGATGTCGTCGTCGTTGGCAATCGGCGCGCCGTTCTCGTCAAAGAGGATGGTCTCGATGCCCGAGAAGGTCAGCGTTTCGCCATTTTCGAAGGTTACGGTACCGGCTGTGGCCCCTGCATCGTTGGCATCGGCGCTGTCGTTGATGACCACGTCGCCCGCCCCGCGCAGGTCCAGCAGGTCGTTATCGGTGGTCTCATCAGGACCGGTGCCGCCGCTGATGACGTCGCCATCGCCTTCGGCACCGCTGCCGACGATAAAGGTGTCATCGCCGCCTTCGCCGAACATGACGTCCGCGCCTTCGCCGCCGATGATGACATCATCGCCACCGTCGGTCTGGGCCGCATCTGCGTCGACCGCGTCAAAGTAGACATCGGTGACCCAGATGGCCGAGTTGAAATCGCCCTCTGTGTGTTCGATCACAATGCGCGACACGGGGCCGGCAATGTTGACGTTGGTCGAAAATTCGTCCGAATCCGGATCGTCATATTCGCCCAGGTCGTCCGTCGTTACGGTGTTTGCGTCGACAAGGCTCAGGCCCGAGCCGGGGGTAAAGACAACCGGAACCTCGTTACCGTCAGCGTCAAAGGCCGTGATGCGAACGGTGGCTGAACCGTCGATATCGTTGACATTGAAATCAACGTTTTCGACCTCGTCGCTGAAGGTCAGTTCGTAGCTGGCAGAGCCGTTGCTGCTGCCGCTGAGCGACGAATTCAGACCGCTGTCGTCATCAATGGTCTCGGGACCATCGTCGATGCCGTCAACGTTCTGCTCATCGGTCGAAAAGCTTGTCGAAGCGCCGCTTTCGCTGAGCACCGCGTAAGACACGGTCACATTGCCGGTGTCCTGCGAACCGGTGGTCAACGGATCACCATCATCGATGCCGCCGCCGCCATTCGGATCGGGCAGCTTGTCCCATTCAAAGCTTTCGCGCACCAGCACCGGGTCTTCGCTGCTGCCGTCATCGCCAAAGATCGTGTCGTCGCCGCCTGCACCGTTGATGGTGTCATCGCCGCCGTTGCCAAAGATCAGGTCGCCGTCATTGGTGATCTTGTCGCCGCCCTGGTCGGTGGGGGCGTTGGAATCGTCATAGCCAAGCTCCATGAGCTCGCCGCTTTCCTCGCCATCCACAGCGCCGTCAGGGCCGTTCTGGATGTCCTTGTTGTACACGGCGACATAATCGATCGAGCCGTCGAAATAGTGATCGTACTGGCCGTCGTCCTTTTCACGCGCACCGAAGGTGAAAATTTCATCGTCGTTGTCACCGATATCCATATCGAGACCGGTGGTGTTGTCGGTGATCGTGGTCGATGTCCCGTCGGTCAGGTTCTCGACGGTAAAGGTCAGGCCCTCGTCCTTGTCCCAGGAATAGGTCGCCTTGATGTTGTCGCCGGGCTCGAAAAAGCCTGCGTCGGTGCTGAGCAAGACGCTTTCACCGCCGGAGATGTGCTGCACCTGCACCTTGCCGTCGCGCGTCACCTGAATGGCAAAGAAACCCTCGTCGGACGCATCCTTGAACTCGCCACGGTTCACCAGCGTGTCTGGCGAAGAGCCAACGTGCTGGTCTTGGGTGAACTGAACCGAAATTGTGCCCTCGTCGAGGTCGAACGGCGCGTCATTCGGGCCGTTGTTGCCTTCGACATCAAAGCGGTCATTCTGGCCATCAAGATGCAGACGACCGCCGGAAATGCTCGCGCCGTGCTCTGGCGTGCCATCCTGCGCGATGCCGTCTGCCAATCCGGTATCGCCGTTTGGATCGTTGTTCAGGAAATCCCACAGACCAATCAGGTTTTGTGCGAAAGGATCGTTGAAATTGTCAGCCATGATAATCTCCTGTTATTCCGCATCCGATGCGGCGCGTGCGCGACCAAATTCGGCGGTCGGTGCCACATGGGCGGTGGAATGGCAGTGCGTGGCAACAGACGCGCCAGCAGTACGCTTGCTATTGAGTGGCGGATAAATCCGGTTGGCCGGAACCGGAGACGGCAGACCCGCCGCACGGGCGACGCCTGAACCGCGAACAAATGACTGAGCCGTTGCATGTACAACCCGCGTGGGTCCGTTCGCTTGCGCTGGCAAATGTATCCAGGTCAGTCTCATAATCGTCTCCAGTTCGGCCAAAAAGGCCATCACATACTCAAGTGCCGGCTGGGTGCGACGCGGCAGACTGGGGCAACCGCACGCTTGGCTCTGACTGAAGGAAGACATGCAAACATACCAAGCTGCGCCTTCGCGCAGTCGGTACCTTTATCACGGACTTTCGTCCTGCGACGCGGCACAGCTTCCGCATCAATCAGATGCGTTTCGTGCGGTCGCCCCCGTGACCTGCAAACATCGCCCCCCAGTTGGGCAAGGTCGGTTGTACGGCGTAGATTGAGGCAAAAAAAGGGAAAATTACCCTAAAACACTCGTCATCGCACATGCGCTGGCGTCTGTTTGTTGGGGTTCCCGTCAACAATATGCAACCAAAGCTGGTATTTCTTTTCGGGCGGATTTCAGCTTTTGCGGGTGTGGCATTGGTGGAAACGACGAAAAACAACGCAATTCATGACTTTCTTGCGCGACAGTTGCGTTTCCAAACGGGAAACAGTTAACCACGCACTGCGATTGCCACAGTCCCGCCACAGGTGCGGCACACCTGTTCACAATACGGCACCAATTCACGCGCTCACTCCAAATTGGCGCGCGCGTACGGCCCTATCGGTCACAGTTTTCGAATCGATTTTTGGTAAATTTGTGCAGACTGTGCGCGATGGCAGCGCCGGATGTCTCGAGATTGCCACAATTCAAAAGTGTGTCAATGCAACCATAAAGGATGCCACGCCATATCGGTGCTGAAGCCTGGTACCCAAGGCCGGACTCGAACCGGCACGCCCGCGAAGGCGGGGGATTTTGAAACACGTGCGCCCATGCTACGCACTTGATATGTAACGGTTTCTCCCGTCACTGCGTCACCGGTCACGTCACCGGTCGCGTCACTGGTGGGGAGTGACTTGGTGTCAGGGGACAGGTGTCCTCCCGCGCCATCATCTTAGCGAGGGGGACAGGCCCCGCGCCGTAGAAATTGGCGTAAGTCATTGCCTTTACTGCATTTGCCGGTGCGAACAGCAGGGGCTGCCTCAGGTTTTCATTGAGGAAGTCCATGCGGGGGTTGCCTTCATTGTGGTAGAAGAACCTCATGCTGCCACCTGATGCTCTGTGCTGAACAGCGTGTACTCGGTCTGCTTCCAGAGTTCCGGCACGTATTGCTCCATGAACATCCGCTTGAAGGCCGCGCGGCGCGCTGGACCAGCGTCTCGCATCCGGTCGATATCGGACACGGCGAAGCTGGCGTAGAAGCGGGGGATGGCCCACTCGACACGCATGACGGTCTCCATGCACCTGACGTCCCGATACATCTCAGCGTTCGGTTCGACCGGCGGAAGCGGGGCCACGTCCTTGGCTACCTCGTCTTGCAGCGCATAGTATGCTGCCCTTAGGTCTTCGAGTTCGCGCCACTTGTTGATGAGTTCGATGGCGAGGTCTTGGTTGGTCGCCAGAAGCGTGTCCATCGCTGCCTGCGTGTGCTTGGGCACGTTGTTATAGACCCACTCGCGAGCTTCATGCAGCAATCGTTCGCGCAGGCTGTCGCCCGCGTTGTATCCAGTTGGCATAGATTTTCCTTGGAGGTGGTACCCGAGGCCGGACTCGAACCGGCACGCCGTGAGGCACAGCATTTTGAATGCCGCGTGTCTACCATTCCACCACTCGGGCACAGGGCGCGGTGTATGGTCTTAGGGTGAGGTGGTCAAGGGTGGGTTAGACGCGGCCAGACGCTTTGACGCAGCAGAACACGAAGAAGGCCACCGATATGGTGCCGATGACGGGCGATACCAGCGCGGCCAAAGCCCCAGCGCCGAGCGCCAAGATGCCAAGGAAGAGCCAGTGTTGCGTCGTCATTGGTGAGAACCCCCATAGGAACGCGTTGACCAAAATCACGTTAGGGGTCGAGGGTCAAGGTTCAGACCCAGCCGAAAAGGTTGGCGACGAATGTCCCCGAGGTCACCAGCACAGCGCCGATGATGAAGGTCAGGCAACGTAATGCTGCACCACAGGGAAACCATCGGGTGTCGTCCAACGGACGGGCAGACCCTCGGAAGTCACGACCGAAGCCGTGTCCTTGAGCCAAGCCATACACTCGGCGGCTTTGACCACAGTACGCTCGACCGCCTGTTGCGTTAACGCCCTTCTCGGCTGCACCTTTCATCCGGTCACGGAATGCTTCGATGCCCATCTGGGTCATCTCGTCTTCGAGTTCATGCTGCTGGAGAAGCGGGTCAGCCTGCGGGGTGATTGCTTCCATGAAGAAGTCCTCTCGTAAGGGGTAACCCTAAGGTTCACCTGAAAAGGGAACCGGTCGGGCAGGTATGGGGGTTAATTGAGGGTGACGTGCGAGTGACGCAGAGCGGTTGACCGCGTCACTTTTTGTGGTGAC
>JBCBAV010000093.1:0-15935 GCA_038532285.1 Pseudomonadota bacterium
ATCGTGGCACCCATCGTGATCCTCGGGCAAATGGCGATCTCGGCCATGGCCATTCTGGGCGGCACCATGTCGAGCATCGGCGTAGGCGTCAGCATCGGCTGGCTGCTGCTGATGGCGGTGGCGGGCTATTTGATCCTGCCGCTGTATCGGGCGGATGCGCAGGAAAACTTCCACTTTTCCGACCTTTGGGATGAGTTCTTTGCAGGTTTGATGCCGCCCACGATCCTGATCAGCTTTGCGCTTGGGTCGATCCTGCTGGGCTTTGCCACACCGGCAGAGGCGGCGGCCATGGGCGCCTTTGGCGCGATCCTGCTGTCGATTGCCTATCGCAAGTTCACGCTGCCGAGCTTTGCCGACAGCCTTGTCAAAACGCTGGAACTGACCGTGTTGATCATGTTCCTCGTGGCGGCCTCGAACTTCTTTGGGGCGCAGTTCTCGTCGCTGGGCACGCCCAAGATGATGACCGACGTGCTGCTAAGCCTCGACATGTCGCCCTACATGATCCTGTTCATGGTGATGGCGCTGATCTTCCTGCTGGGCTGGCCGCTGGAATGGGTGCCGATCGTGCTGATCGTGGTGCCGATCCTGCTGCCGACGGTCATTGCGCTCGATCTCGGGTTTGAGCGCACCTATGACATGCTGGTGTGGTTCGGGATCCTTGTGGCGGTGAACCTGCAGACGGCGTGGCTGTCGCCACCTGTGGCGCTGTCGGCCTACTTCCTCAAGGGGGTGGTGCCGGAGTGGGATCTCAAGGACATCTACCTGGGCATGATGCAGTTCATGTTGATCCAGCTGGTGGGTCTGGCGCTGATCTTCAGCTTTCCGCAACTGGCGCTGTGGCTGCCCTCGTTCCTGTCGAGCAACTAGGCATGACGCGTTCCACGCTATCCTACCTGAAATGGCCGCTCGTCGTGACGGTCGTGGGGCTGGGCCTGTCGGCCTGGCTGGGCTGGGAAACGGAGCAGACGGCGCGGGCCGTCTTCTCCTTCTTTCTTGTGGGCGCGGTGCTGGCGGTGCTCGAGATTTCGCTGAGTTTCGACAACGCCATCGTCAATGCCAACAAGCTCGAAGAGATGACGCCGCTGTGGCAGCGGCGGTTCCTGACATGGGGCATTCTGATCGCCGTGTTCGGGATGCGCATCGTGTTTCCGCTGGCAATTGTCGCGATATTTGCGTGGGTTAACCCGATTGAGGCGATGCGGCTGGCGCTGGCGGAACCGGATGAGTATTCGCGCATCATCTCGGGGGCGCACGGGCCGATCGCGGCCTTTGGCGGGACGTTCCTGATGATGGTGGCGCTGAAGTTTTTCGTGGACGAGGACAAGTCGATCCACTGGCTGAACTGGCTGGAATGCCGGTTGACCAAATGCGGGTCGATCCGCGGGTTTGAGATCGCCTTTGTCCTGCTGATCGTGGTAGTGATTTCGCAATACATTGCAGAGGGTTACAGGTCGTCCTTCTTGTTTTCGGCGATCATGGGCATGCTGGTGTTCATCATGGTCGATGGGCTGGGCACGTTTCTGGATCAATCGTCCAAGGCGATGGCGCAGGTCGGGGCCAAGGGCGGGTTGGGTGCGTTCCTGTACCTTGAAGTGCTGGACGCAAGCTTCAGTTTTGACGGGGTGATTGGCGCGTTTGCGTTGACCACGAACATCATTCTGATCGCGATTGGTCTGGGGATCGGGGCGATGTATGTGCGGTCGATGACGATCATGCTGGTGGAAAAGGGCACCTTGCAGGAGTTCAGATATCTGGAACATGGGGCGTTTTATTCGATCTTTGCGCTGGCCGTGATCATGTTCCTGCAATCGCTGTTTCACGTACCGGAGACGCTGACCGGCACCATCGGCGTGTGCCTGATCGGCTATGCGCTGGTGTCGTCGATCCGGCATAACAAACGAATGGCCAGGGGGTAGGGGATGTACAAAAAACTGTTGGTTGCCATGGCGTTGGACCACGAAGTTTCGAAAAACACGCTGGCCTTTGCCAATCGGATCTGTGCCGAAGGTGGCACCATCATGGCGCTGCACGTGATGGAAGAACCGAGCGGCACGGCCAGCGCGCGATTGCGCGAGGATCTGCTGGCCGAAGGGTCGTCGCGGGCGGCGGCGCTGTTCAAGGACAAGCTGACGGACTTTCCGCATGTGGAGCCGATCATGGCGCATGGGCATCCGTCGCGGGTGATCCTTGAGACCGCTGCGGACCGCGGTGTGGATTGCATCGTGATGGGGTCGCACAAGCCGGGGCTGGCGGATTATTTCATCGGGTCGACGGCGGCGCGGGTGGTGCGGCACGCGGACTGTTCGGTGCATGTTTTCCGCGGCTGACGGGCCGAATTGATCAATATCGGGGCCGTTTTGTACAAAATTCTTGGCCCGCCCCTGACCCGTAACCCCGTTTTGATGAAAACGGGCCGCCTTTTGTACAAAACGCGCGGCTAGAGGTTCAATTTGTCCAACCAGCGGTTTGGCGCTGCGTGCAGCAGGCTGTGACCGGCGTCGGGCACATCCTGGAGATCTGCGGCAACCTGTGAGGCCAGACGCTTGACCCCGGCCCGTGGCGTGTTGCGATCCTGCGCACCCATCAGGAAACGCGGCGTGGTGCGCAGGGGCGGCAGGCGGTCGTGCCAGCCGGTCGAGGACAGGGTTGCGTCAGCCAGAAACCCGTGCGGGCCGCGTTCGACATGCCAGGCGTGGCCGTGCCAGAACATGCGTTGCGCTGCCTTGTCATCGTCGACCTGCATGCGGTCGAAATGCGAGTTGGCAAACACGATCTTGCCAAAGCCGCCGGGCCCCTGTCGCAGGATGCGCTGGCCGCCCAGAAGGGCGAGATAGCGGGCCGCCGACGGGTTCACGCGGGACAGGACCGAGAACACGCGGGTTTCCACCGGCAGGGTCCAGATGTCCTTCCAATCCACCAGCGGCGGCACCGGGGCAAGACAGTTGAGCGAGGTCACCCGGTCGGGCCCGAGGGCTGCCATCCACAGCCCGTAGGGCGCGCCGAGGTCATAGGTCAGCACATCCACGGCGCCGACGCCGAAATAGTCGAGCACGGCAAAGAGGTCGGCCACCACGTCGCTCAGATCGAGGCTGTCACCCGCCGGCGTCTGGCCGTGGCCCGGGCGGCCCGGCGCGATGATGCGACGATTGGCAAAGCGTTTGAGGGCGGCGTCGGGCAAGCGCCGCCCGGCAAGACAGCCGTGCAGAAAGAGCAGCGGTTTGCCCGTGTCCGGCCCGGTGCATTCGACGTCCATGCGTCGCCCGCTGGGCAGGGTCAGGTTGAAGCTGCCCTGAGCGGCGGCGATCTGGTCGGCCTGGATGGCCTGCGTCGTGGCAATCAACCCGTAGACCAGGTGCACGATGTCGACCTGTCCGTGCGTGTCGGTCTTGCGACAGATGTTGCGCACCTGCGTGCGCACGGTTTCCAACGACCGGCCACGGCTGGTGGCGATATCCTTGGGCTGGTGGCCGCGAAACAGCAGTTCGAGCACGTCAATTTCGGCATCGGTCAGATCGTAGCCCGCACGCAGAAGCGGCGCGATGGCACTGCTCCAGCGCAGGCTGATGGCGATGGCCTGAAACACGCCCCCCGCAACCGCCTGTGCCAGAACCGGGACCGGGCGCAGTTGCGGATAGGTGAACAATGTGAACGACGCCTGCGAGCGCCGCCCGCCCAGCAGATCCCGCAGCACGGTGTGACCGCTTTCGCCGAGCCGGTCGAGCAGGCTTTGCCCCGGTTCGAGCCCGAACACCGACACCGAGGACGCGGTGCCGTCGGTCACCCGCCCCTTGGCATCGAATTCGAACCGGATATCCGTTTCGCCCTTGCCATAGGCGCCGGTGCGCATCATCGCATCCGACGCATCGTCGAATTCGGACGCAAGCGTTTGCAACCCCTGGCTGGTTTCATGGCGCATGGCGGTATCGGTTTGTTCGATCAAATCGCCGAACGTGTCGGACCGCGCGATTGATTCAAAAATCAGGCTGCGCAGGCGCGGATAATCGGAATGTCCGTTTTTCATGGAAAAGTGTTTTGCCTTGGCTCCTGATCGTTGATGAGGCGGCAAACGGGTTCATCGGGTGCCCGAAATTCTGCACCACGGCACAGGTAAGATCACATATCCGCACGTTTTTTCCTGTTTAACGCGTGAATGACCCAACGGCAACCAAGCGAATCGCCTGTCGGCGTCGCGCCGCCTGAAACGGTGTGTTTCCGGCTTTGAAACGCTGGTCTCAACCGGTGCGTGAGATGTGTTTGCAGGTGCAGAAAAATTATCGGAAATTGACTGTTTTTGTCTGTCTATACCGCATGTGGGGTATGGAGCGGGTATGCCCCTTGCCGGATAGTCGAAGGCAGTTGTGAGGGGGTTAAGGTTCCTTGCGGCTTGGGAATGCGCCGTGTGGGCGCCAGAAGGGTAGGGATCATGTCCGTGATCTGTTTTGGTATATGATGGGTGTCCGTCCATTGACCGCAGCGTTTGGTGCATTTTCCGTTGTTTTTATGACGATTACGGCGTCTGGCGAGCTGCGCGCAGCCAATGCGTGCGCGGTTTCGTCGGACGCCGCCTTTTATCAGGCGCGGGCCGAACAATCGATTTTGCTGATGCAATATGGCGACATCATCCTGCGGGCCACCGGGGGCAAGATCCGCTGTGCCGAGGATGCGGCAAATGGCCGGCAGCGCTGCAGCGTCGAGGGCGCGGGCGAGATGCTGGTGGATGCGCCTGCGCGGCAGGTGGTGGTGACCATGCCCGGCGACGGGATGCATGAGGTACAGGTTTACGCCAGCGGCGATGTGTCCTGCGGGCTGGCGTCGGATTTCAACTGACAGGGCCGTTGTGCGCCCGTCTGACCGGAGAGAGGGCGACATGAAAGCTGTGAGTGTGGCGGGCGTTGTGGCGCTGGCGTTGGCGGGGCCTGCGGCGGCGCAGGGCACCGGTTTGCCGAATTGTGACAAGCTGATCGCGCTGTTCATCGAGATCGCCAAGCGATCGGGCGAGACGGTGACCGAAGCGCAGGCGCGTGCCGAGGTCATGTCGGAGAACCCCAGTGATGCCGATTGCGCCGCGATGCTGGCGCTGTTTCCGGCGCAGTAGCATGCGGTTTGGCTGGGGCGCGGTTCTGGCGGTGTGCGGCGCGCTGAGCGCGCAGGCCGAAGAGGCGACGATGATCGTGCTGGATGCGTCGGGGTCGATGTGGGGCCAGATTGACGGTGTGAACAAGATCGTCATTGCCCGCGACGTGGTGCGCGAGACGCTGTCGGCGGCGGCGCAGGGGCCGCTGGGGCTGGTGTCCTACGGGCACAACCGCAAGGGCGATTGCAGCGATATCGAGGTTCTGGTGCCGCCCGGCGCAGGCACGGCGGGGGCGATTGCGGCGTCGGTGGATGCGATCAACCCCAAGGGCAAGACCCCGCTGAGCGATGCGGTGCAGCGTGCCGCGCAAGCGATGGGGCATGAGGAGAACAAGGCCACCGTGGTGCTGGTCACCGACGGGCTGGAGACCTGCGGGGCCGATCCGTGCGCGCTGGCCCGGGCGCTGGAGGCTTCGGGCGTGGATTTCACGGCGCATGTGGTGGGCTTTGGCCTGTCGCGGCAGGATGGTGCGGCGGTGTCGTGCCTCGCGTCCGAGACGGGCGGGCGGTATTTCGAGGCGGACAATCAGGGTGAGCTGGCCGCGGCGCTGTCGCTGGCGGTGGCGCGGGAGATCACGCCCGAGACGGTGATCGAAGAGCCGCCGCAAGTCGAGCCCAAGCACAACCTGCAGATCAACGTGCAGCTGTCGCCCGACAGCCCGCCGCTGGAAAACGGTGAGATCGACAAGCTGGCGCTGGATCTGGTCAACGCCGAGGGGCGCGCGAAGAACATCGGCTATTCGCCGGTGATGGCGATCAAGGCCGAGGCGGGCAGCTATACGCTGCGGGCCAAGTACGCGGGCGGCGAGGTCGCGGTGCCGGTGGAGATCGAGCAATTCTACACCGCCCATGCCACGCTGGTGCTGGATGCGGGCGTGGTGAATTTCACCGCCGCGCCGCTGGCGCCCGATCTGGTGCGCCCGGACATCTTGTCGTGGCGGGTCACCAATGTCGAAACCGGGGCGCGGCAGGAACGCTATGTGCCGGAACTGCGGTCGGTGTTTCGGGCGGGCACCTACGAGGTGATCGCGATCCCGGGCCGCAAGGACCGCATCGCACCGCCGCCGCAGATCGTGCAGATCGTCGCGGGCGAGGTGGTCACCGGCACGGTCGACATGCCGCATGGCGGGCTGCGCATCGACAACGTGTCGGAGACGGGCGCGCGGCTGCCCGATTCCTTTATCCGCTTTGCGCTGTGGAGCGCCAAGGACGATGGCAGTGTCGACCGCATGATCGTAGGGTTGAATGGCACGCGCGATGTGCTGCTGGCGCTGCCCGGAGACTATGTGATGGTGGCCGAGGACTGGGGGATCACGCGGCGCAAGCTGTCGCAGCCGATCACCATCGCGCCGGGCACGCTGACCACCCTGCGCATCGTGATGCCTGCGGACGAGGCCGCGCCGATGGTGGTGCAGTGAATCTGAGGAACGCGTTGTAAGGTTTCGATATAATGAAGAAAAATGTCGCCTTGCTCGCCGTTCTGGCTGTGGCCGCTGCGGCTGCGTTTTGGGCCCTTTCACCGGCGGCACCGCCCGCGCAGATGCGCCTGCAGGCCAATTTGGCGGGCAGTGGCATCGATGTGACCGACAAGGTCACGTGGTTTGTTGAACGGGATGGATCATGGCTTGGCCCCGGGATCGACACGGTGTCACCGGCGGTGCCGGGTGCCTATGAGGCGCGGTTCGAGGTGTTGGGCGCGGAGCCGGTGGTGGCGACGCTGTCACTGGGCGACGACGAGGGCGGCACCCTGGCCGCGACGCTCGACGCCACGCTGATCGCGGTGGCGTTGCCGGACAACATGCGCGATGCGCCGGTGTCCTTCCGCTATGCATCGGACCGTATCCTTGGGTCCAACGGGGTGCAGATCGATGCCACCGGCACTGCGCGCGCGCTTGTTTCGGTTGATCTCAGGACCCTTGAGCTGGAGGTCGACGGGCAGACCCTGCCGATAGCTGCCAACTTTGCCTCGGGTGGGGTGGAGCGGTTCACGCTGGAGAACGGCGCGGTTGTCGCCACGCCGTAGGGCGGGCGGTCTGCGATCAGACCGGATGGGTGCCAGCGCCAGCCGGGGTCCGTGAACCGAAGCGCCGGTGCTTTCCCTTGCGGCAGTTAAGCTGACCCTGTGTCGGGGCGCTGTCCGGGCCTGCGTGCTGTTTGTGCGCTGGCCGTGGCTGTCCCCGTGCCCTTGCGTATGTTCACGCCGGCTTTTTCGGGTTGCGCGTCAATGGCTTGGCGCGGGTCAATACCCGTTTTGCTAGAAATTCTTTTGCAGAATGGTTCAATCGAGAGTAGCATTTCTACCACGGGTGGCGAAAGATTCCAGACAAGCAACTTTTGATTGGTGACATTATGTGCGCGAAAATACCGACCACAGACGAGACCAATGACCAGGACAACGGCGACCAGACCGCGCCGGATGAAACGGCGGTCATCATTGCCGATCTGGCCCTGCGCGCGCGGCAGGACCCCGCGTACCTGGAAAAGCTGGACGCGGCAAAGGCAGCCGACCTGAAAGAGTTGGGACTGGGCGATCTGAAGGTCGCCGAGTTCAAGGAAAGACTTCATTCAACGATAGATCAACTGGGAGCGATTGATATGGCTATGACACAATCCACTTCGGCAGGTGGCACGGCGGCGTCTGTTGGGACTGTCGGCTGCGTTGGCAGCGTGTGCGGGACCGCGGCGACATTTGCCACGGCAGGGACCGCCGGATCGGCGGGCGCGGTGTCGACGCCGCTGGGCGGTGGTCCAACCGCCGGGCCTGCGACGATGGGCACAATCGCAACGCAGGCGACGCAGGTCACCGTGGCGTCGATCCCCTGCATTCCGCCCCCCTGCCTGACGGCGAACATGGCGGGCGGCAATGCGGGCAGCACGCAGGCGGGCGGCACGGCGGGATCGGTGGGCACCGGCGGGTGTCTGGGATCGGTGTGCGGCACGGCCGGGTCGGCGTTCACCGTGGGATCGGTTGGATCTGCGGGGGCCGCATCCACACCGCTGAGCGGTGGCGCACCCGGCGGGTCGATGACCAATGCGGGTGGCACCGCCGGATCGGCTGGCAGCGTGGGCAGCGTGGGTTGTTTCTGCGGCTGTGCGGGCACCTTTGCCTGTGCCGGGTCTGTCGGGTCCGCCGGGGCGGCCTCGACGCCGCTGAGCGGGTCGATGGGATCGACGGAATCAGGGGCCACATGGGGCAGTGCTGCAAGCGCGGGATCGGTCGGCACGTTCTGCGGCACCGCAGGGTCGATTGGCACCGCGGGCACCGCAGGATCAAAGAGCTAGGCCCCAGCCACGCACATCAGGGACGGCGCGCCCCCATCGGGGTTGCCGTCCTGTCGTGCCGTTTCCAGCGCATCCCACATGCGAGGTGATCCCCCGTGAACATGCCGTCGATCGAGCGCCCTGTGATCAAGTCGAAATACCTTGTCGTGCCGGTGGCGGGCGAGGGGATTTACCTGCTGGGTGAAAACGAAAAGCACGTGCTTGAAGGCAACACCATGATGCAGATGGTGCCGCTGCTTGATGGCCAACGCGGCTGGCAGGAGATCCATGCCGCACTGGCCCCGTCGCTGGGCGCGGACGCCGTGGGCGAGGGGATCAACATCCTGCTGGCCCATGCCCATGTCGAGGAAGCGGTGCCCGAAGAGCGCAAGGCGTCGCAGATTTTCTGGACCGAGTTGGGGTTGTCGGCGCAGGCCACGGCGGCGTTTCTGGCGCAGACGAATATCCACGTGCTGACCCTTGGGCAGGTGGATCCGCGCATCGCGTATCAGGGGCTGGCATCGCTGGGATTGCGGTCGGATCCAGGGCGGGTGGCCAGTTTCACCGTCGTGCTGACCGACGATTACGAGAACCCGGAGCTGGCGCAGATCAACCGGCACATGCTGGCGTCAGGTGCGGCGTGGATGCTGATCAAACCGGGGGGCCTGCTGCCGCTGGCCGGGCCGATCTTTCGTCCGCATGCGGGGCCGTGCTGGTCCTGTCTGGCCACGTGGCTGCGGCACAACCGCGAGGTCGAAGGCTATGTGCGTCGGCGCACCCAACAGCCGACGCCGTTCCAGACCTCGCGCGCGCATGTGCCGCTGGGCGAGACGCAAGCGGTATCGCTGGCGCTGTTGCAGATGGCGCGGATGCTGGTGCGCGCCGAAAGCCCGCTGATGGACAGCCGGTTGGTCGCCATCGACACGCTGAGCGGCGAACAGACCTATCACTTTGTTCCGCGGCGGCCGCAATGTCCGGACTGCGGCGACCCGGCACTGGCGCGGGTGGCCGGACGCCCAGTGGTGCTGAACGAAGCGCTTGGCCGCGTGGCCAACGAAAACGGGTTCCGCCCCGAGACGCCCGAGACCACCTTTGCCCGGTACCAGCACCTGGTGTCGCCACTCACGGGGGTGATCAAGGGCGTCTACCCGGTGCCGATGCTGGCCGAGACGCCGATCCGGTCGTACATGGCAGGGCACAATTTCGCGCTGAAGAACGATCACATCGCCTTTCTGAAGGACGGGTTGCGGTCGAATTCTTCGGGCAAGGGCAAGACGGACGCGCAGGCGCGTACCTCGGCCCTGTGCGAGGCGCTGGAGCGGTATTCGGGCACCTTCCGGCGCGAGGAGGAGGTGATTGAGGCGAGCCTGAACGAGTTGGGGGACGAGGCGGTCGATCCGACGACGGTGATGCTCTATTCCGAGCGGCAATACGCGGCGCGGGACGAGTGGAACGCGACCGGGTCGCGGTTTTCGGTCGTGCCGCAAGCCTTTGATCCGGATGCGAAGATCATGTGGTCGCCGGTGTGGTCGTGGACCCAGGAGCGGCGGCGTCTGATCCCGACGTCGCTGGCCTATTACAACGTCACGGACGTGGACGGGGCGTTTTACTGCTGGGGCGACTCGAACGGCGCCGCGGCGGGCGGCAACCTTGAGGATGCGCTGTTGCAGGGCGCGCTGGAGGTGATCGAGCGGGACGGGGTGGCGATCTGGTGGATGAACCGGCTGTCACGGCCTGCGGTCGATCTGGACAGTTTCGAGGACCCTTATATCGACGAAATGCGTGCGTTCTATGGCGCGCGGGGGCGCGCGTTCTGGGTGCTGGATCTGACCAATGACGTGGGCATCCCGTGCATGGCGGCGGTGAACCGGCGCACGTCCGGGCCGACCGAGGACATCGTCATGGGCTTTGGCGCGCATCTGGACCCGCGCATCGCGCTGTCGCGCTGCATCACAGAGATGAACCAGTTCATGCCTGCGGTGCTGCATGTGGGCGAGGATGGCGTGACGCATTACGCCTTTGACGATCCGGACACGCTGAATTGGTGGCGCACGGCGACGTTGGAGAACCAGCCCTATATCGCGCCGTCGGAGGCACCGGCAAAGACGCCCTGTGACTATGATTTCCGGGCCGAAGGGTCGGTGTCGGACAATGTGCGCCATGTGTTTGGCCGGTTCGAGGATCTGGGGCACGAGGTGCTGATCCTTGACCAGTCGCGGCCCGACATCGGGCTGCCGGTGGCCAAGGTCGTTGTGCCCGGCATGCGCCATTTCTGGGCGCGCCATGCGCCCGGGCGGCTGTATGATGTGCCGGTCAGGATGGGCTGGTTGGACGAAGCGCTGACAGAGGACGACCTGAACCCGGTCGCCATGTTCATTTGAGCGGCGCGGGCCTGCGTGCCGTTCTGCGGCGGGAAGGGTACGAGGGCAACGTGCCTGGCGCCATCGCCGCGCGCGGGTTGCTGAGCGACCGGCAAAGCAAGGCGCTGCATGCCGATCTGGACGGGGATGGCATCGGCGTGGACGGGCTGGCGCCGCCCGTGTTTGACACGGTGGAGCATCTGGGGCGCGTGGGTCTGGTGGCGCTGGCGGATGATGGCGGCACAGCGCGGCTGGAGCCGGTGTCGGAAAGCTTTGCGCTGGGGGCGGATCACGATCTGAATGGGCGATCCACCTGGAAATTGTCGAAGTTTCAGTATGTTCAGGTCGAAGACGGGACACCCACCGTGCGCTCGCCGCTGGGGGCGTCGAAGGTCAAGGTGACGGCGCCCGAGGCGCTGTCTCTGCTGGGTCGGTTTTCGGAACCCACCACGGTGAAACGCGCGCTGTCCCATGGCGATCTGGGCAACCGGGCGGCGGGGTTTGTCGATATGCTCGCGCGGGCCGAAATCATCTTGCCGTGCGACGCCGACGGGCAGACGGCGGATGATCTGAACGATGACCGGCGCATGTGGGATTTTCATGAGCTGCTCTATCACAGCCAAAGCCGGATGGGCCGCAATGGCCTTCGTATCGGGGCGACGTGGGAGTTTCAGGGCGACATCCCGAAACCACCCGTTCTGGACATCGACAAATGGGCCGAAAGGCCAACCATCCCGCTTTATCGTCCCATGCACCTATCGCGTGACCTGCCGCTGTTCGAGGCGATGGAAACGCGCCGGTCGGTGCGGGCCTACAGCCCGGCACCCGTGGCGGGCTGGGAACTGGGCGAGTTTTTGTGGCGCACCATGCGAGTGCGGTCGCTGAACACCCAAGAGGGGTTCGAGATGGCCGCGCGCCCCTATCCCAATGGCGGCGGCATCTATGAGCAGGAGCTGTATGTGACCATCGAGGCCTGCGCCGACCTGCCGCGCGGGTTCTATTACTATGACCCCGTCGCGCACGCGCTGCGCCACGTGTCGAACCCCGATGACAACATGGCGCGGCTGATCGACGAGGCGGTCAGTGCCACCGCCGGGTTGGGGCGGCCACAGATCCTGTTCACCATCGCCAGCCGCTTTGGTGCGTTCAATTGGAAATATTCTTCAATGTGTTACGCCGCACAGTTGAAGAACGTCGGCGTGATTTATCAGACCATGTATCTGGTTGCGACGGCCATGGGGTTGGGGGGCTGTGGTCTGGGTCTGGGCAACGCGGACAGGTTCGCGGCGATGACCGGCCTTGATTACGAGACCGAGGGGTCCATCGGCGAATTCATGATCGGGCGCCCGTTGTAGCGGCGCCGTACCACCGGGGAGGAAATTGACATGGTGTCCTATACGCAAAGCCCGCTTCTTGCCTCTCTTCGGTATCGCATTCCGGGGCCGGACAATAACGTTAAGCGCGCGCTGTGTGACCAACTGGAACTGGGGCTGAGCGCGTTTTACACGCACCTGCCGCAGAAGATGTCGGCCTTTGGCATTGATCCGATTGCACAGTTGCGGCGGTTGAAGGCGAACCCTGAGCAGAATTTCACCCGCCAGCTGATCCGCACGATCACCGCGCTGAAGGACCGGCATACGACGCTGCGGCTGCCGCAGCCGTGGACGAACCTGGTGGCCTATGTGCCGTTTGTGATCGAGCAGGTCTATGAGAACGATCTGCCGGTCTATGTGGTGACCCAGCAGCTATATGGCTTTGACGAGATCCCGGTGGGGTCGGTGGTGACCCATTGGAACGGAACGCCCATCCATCTTTACATGAACGCCATTGCGCGCGAGACGCAGGGCGCGAACTGGGCGGCCTGCGTGCGATTGGGGGTCGCCAACCTGACCATTCGCCCGCTGGCCTACGTTCTGATGCCGGGCGAGGACTGGGTGACGCTGAATTACATCGACCCGGAGGGCACCGCGCAGGCGGTGACCACGCCGTGGCGGTTTTACACCAACGCGCCGCCGCCTGCCGCCCACGGGGCGGCCAGCGGTGGGGCCACGGCGGCAGGATACATGCTGGGGCTGGACGAGCAGACCCATGTCATCAACAAGTTCCGTGCCGAGGCCACCGAGGCACCGGAGGCCGCAAAGGACGTGCTGACCACCGACGGCATCCTGCGCTACGGCGTTGTGCACACGCCCACGGGGCGGTGCGGGTATCTGCGCATTTTCAGCTTTGAGGTGCCGGATGTGGACGCGTTCCTGCAAAAGCTGGCGACGATCCTGCCGAACCTGCCGCAGAACCGGTTGATCATCGATGTGCGCGGCAATCCCGGTGGGCAGATCCCGGCGGGGCAGGGGCTGGTGCGGATGCTGACCACCAAGCCATTGCAGCCCGCCCCCATCGCGTTTCGCGCCACGCCTTCGACCTTGCGGCTGGCGCGCAACCCGCTGTTCGAGGAATGGCAGCGGTCGCTGCAATTGCAGAGTGCGACGTCAAACGTGTGGGCACAGGCCTTTCCGATCTCGGCCTATTATGACGCGGTGCCGGCCTATCGCTATCCGGGCAAGGTGGCGTTGATCATTGATGCCTTGTGCTATTCCACCACAGATTTCTTTGCCGCCGATTTTGTCGACAACGACGTGGGCGTGATCGTGGGCACGGATGCCACCACGGGTGCGGGCGGGGCCAATGTGTGGCCGTGGTCGGTGCTGGTGAATTTTGCCAAATACGAGGGGATCAGCGGGCCCGAGATGCTGCCGGGCGGCTACGACCTGAACCTTTCGATGCGGCGCGCCTATCGCACGGGGCCAAGCGTGGGATTGCCGATCGAGGATCTGGGGGTGCCGGCCCATGTCGTGCACCGGCTGACCAAGCGCGATCTGCTGGAACAAAACGCCGATCTGCTGGCCTTTACCGCCGCGCAGATGGGGTAGAGCCCATGAAAAAACCGACCGCGCGAAGGCGGTCGGTTTTTTGCGTGTCTGTAGCGGATCAGAAGTTGATCTTGACGCCTGCTGACAGGCTCAGGTCGGTTTGACCGCTGCCAAAGTTCTGCACGGCTTCGAAGTCGAACACGGCGCCGCCGCCCATGTCATGTTCAAAGCCCAGCGTGACCTCAGCGCCGGTAAAGTCATCGGCACCGGTTGCCAGCGTCTGGGTGCTGCCAAAGAGGCTGATGTCGACCACGTCGTCGCCGCTGACGGCACGGTGCAAGCCGGCAAGGCCCGCGCGCACGGTCGTGTTGGTGCTGACCATGCGTTCCAGTTCCGCGCCGAGGCGGAGTTCGGTGACCGAGGTCGACCGTTCCCCGACGGTGGCGTTGGAGGTGGAACCGGTTTCGGTGTAGCCGTCCGCGTTCTGATGGGTGTGGCGCAGGCGGCCGAAGGCTTTGACATCCAGCCCGCCCAGCGTCATGTCGCGGCTTGCCGCCAGCGAGGCCGAGATAAACCGGCTGTCAAAGTCACCGTTTGCATCGGTGCTGCCGGTGATCCGGCGGGCCGAATTGTTGGAGGCAAGGCCAAACCCGAGCCCTGCGCTGAGCGTCCAGGGCCCGCTGGAAAAGCCGACATTGGCGCCGAATACGACTGCGTCGGTATCGACATCGGTCACACCGTCATCCGCGCTTGCGCTGAGGATACCCATCGAAAAGGCCAGCTTGGTGCCTGTCGAAAGCTCGGTTGTGGTGCCGACCAGCAATGCGCCCACGTTGGTGCGCACTTCGGGTCGGCTGCCGTCGGCGTCATAGCTGCGGTGCACCGCGTCACCCAGCACGAAGGTGCTGAAGCCGTCGTCTTCGTGCGCGGCGCGCTTGGCACGGTTAAAGCCCGGCGGGTTGAAGATCGCGTCGATGCCGTCAAAGACGCGGCCCAGATCCGCCAGTTCCTGACCGGTGAAACCGCCCGACACCTCGCCGCCGTCAACGGTGGCGTAGATCGGGAAGTTTCCGCCCTCATCCTCGACAAACCAGGCCGAACGACCGTCGGAAACAGTGGCCTCGAACACGCCGGCGCCAGAGTCGAGGTCCTGGAAGAAGTAGACCTGGCTGCCGCCCACCGCGTCGAGGTTCACGTCATGTTCGTTCACCAGGATCGGCGCGTTGATCGTCGCTTCGGTGGTGATGTTCAGTGTGCCGGTGCCCGAGGGCAGGTAGATGCCGTATGTGCCGCCAAAGGACGGGCCGGCGAACAGGTTCGACTGTGGTTCGGCGCCAGCAAGCACGAGATTCGTGAACGCCGGTCCATCGACGAGAATATCGCCGGTCACGTTCATGACGCCGTTAAAGGACAGTGCGCCAATGCCGACCGTGAGCAGGGTGTTGGGGCCGAGATATCCGTTTTGCTGTTGTGTGATGCAGTTGCCGCAGATCACGGGAAACCCGCCTTCGGCCGTGGTCGACACGTCGATGGTGCCCGAGTGGGTGAGCGTCGCACCGGCGGATATTTCGCCCGAGATCAGGATGCCAGCAACCGCATTGGGTGTGGACCCGATGGTGCCGACGCCGATGGATGGCCCCATTGCTTCGGGGCCTTCGTTGAGCAGGAAATTGAAGCCGCCGAAATTGGGGGCGTCCGCGGTCACCTGAATGACGCCACTGTTTTCGAGCGTGCTGCCCGACCCCATCGAGAAGCTGCCGATCCCGGCCGCACCCAAGATGCCGCTGGAGTGATCGCCCTCGACGTTGACGGTGATGGTGCCGGAATTGGTGACATCGCCATCGATTTCTCCGATGCCGAGACCCACGCCGCCAAGGCTGCCCGCGCCGGTAAACCCGATTGTCTGGCGTGGTGCGTTATTGATCAGTGGGAGAAGACCGGTGCCGGTGAGGGCCGATGACACGGTGATGTCGCCGGAATTGGTCAGGCTGCCTTCCATTTCATCGGCTTCGATGCCGATGGCACCGGCTTCGAACGCGCCAAAGGCGGACACGGTGATTGTACCGGTGTTTTCAACCGTGCCCGTGGCAATGGTTGGTATCAGCTGATTGCGGGTTCCTACCAGCGGCGCGCCAGAGAAATCGTCGACTTCGATCCCCAGCGCAAATGCGCTGGCTGCGCCCGGCGCTTCGGTATCCTCGGTTCCGGCAACCACAGTGATGTCGCCGCTGTTGCTGACTGTGCCGCCTATGAGGTCATTGGTGACCATGCCAAGCGCCGTTGCATTGGAGCCGCCATTGAAATTCGCGCTGAC
>JBCBAV010000094.1:0-15802 GCA_038532285.1 Pseudomonadota bacterium
CCACAATAAACCCGCAAACAACAACAACTCTCAAGCCGAGTTTTTCAACAACATCGGCTCGAAGCAGACATTCGAAGTGTTGTAAAATTTCACCCCGCGTACGCCGCCCACTCTTGCCAGTGACCCGTGGCATCTCATATGGCGCCGAAAGATTGGAGTAGTTTCATGACCGAACAGAGTGTGACGCGGGTGCCGATTTCGGAGGTGCCGGATTGGCGGTATCTTTTGCGCGAGGTGTACGAGCTGTATCGCTTTACCTCGTCGGGCGGATCAAAACCCATTCGGGCGCATCAGCGGGCGGTGCGCGAGGCGATCAACCGGGCTTTGCGGGCGCAGCCGGACGTGGTGTTTCCGGTGCCGCGGCGGTTGCCGGTGGTGGCGCATTTGCCGCGTGCGTTGAGCGAGGGCGTGCAGGGGGCCACCGCGCCTGCGGTGCGGGCGCTGGAACTGGTCGCCGGACATCTGGACTGGGAATACGGGTATGAGAAGATGCCGCGCGGGTTGGCGCGGGCCTATGGCTATGCCGAGATTGCGGGGCCGCGGGGGCCGGTGATCACGTCCGAGTTGATCGTGGGTGTGGTGCTGTTTGCACCCGGCTGCATTTATCCGGCACATTCCCATGCGGGGATCACGGAGAGTTACGTGTGCCTGTCGGGGGCGGTATCGCAGAACAACCAAGGGGTTTATGCGCCGGGGTCGATGATCTTTAACCCGGCGGGCGCGAAGCATCGGATCACGGTGTCGGATAGTGAGCCTGCGCTCTTGGCTTATGCGTGGACGGGGCCGCGCGAGGCGCTGGAGGCGAATGAGATGGTGTTGAGCCGGAAGTGAGGGCGGACGCCTAAGGGAGCGCGTCGTCGGGCCGCGGTGCGGCGATCCTTCTGATCCGCTGATGCGCTTTATGGCGGTCATGTACATCCTCGCGGTGAGCTGAGTGCAAGTGGTCAAAGTATCGCCGTGCCGGGGGGCGGCCTGGCCCCTCTCGGCAGATTTTGAGAAACAAAATCGCCTGCCGGGCAGTGGATGCGCGGCGGGCTGCGCCCTTGATTCCGCGCAGGACTGAGTGGAAACCTGGCCCGTCGATACGCGGCTAGAGTGCCGACCAGATGCCGAGGATGCCGACGATCACGAGGCTGAGGGCCCAGATCAGCTCCAGGTCGAACCAGCCTTTTTTCAGAAAGTTCAGGCCGAGCCAGCGGTGGGTGGCGTAGGCCAGAGCGCCGCCCGACCCGATCATGGCGGCGGTGTGCAGGAGGGCTACGGCGAGGGCCAAGGCGGTGGTGGCCATCAGGGCGGAGGCGGCGCGGTGGCCTGCGTCGAGCTCTTCGATGGCGCAAAGGCCGAGGTAGATCGGGACCAGCATCAGGGCGGCGCCGTGGGCGAGGGCCACGAGAAAGCTCCACAGCGTCAGCTTGTGCGGCGGGATGCGGGCGAGGAAGCGGGGGTGTTTGCGGGTGATGACCAGGTAGCTGCCCATGGCGAGCACGATGATCCCTGCGCCAAGGCGGATCTCGCGTTCGTAGTCGATCAGCAGGGTCATCATGGAAAACGGCAACAGGATCCCCAGCATCGCCGCGAAATGGCCCAGCGACAGCGCGCCCAGCGCGGGCCACAGGGCGCTTCGACGACGCTCGAACAGAGCGGAGGAGACCGCAAGGGGCCAGCCCATACCGGGGTTGAGGCCGTGGTAGAGGCCGGAAAGGATCACGGCGAGCCAGAGGCCCGCCGCGGTCGTTGTCAGGTCCATTCGGTCTAGCCGACGTTGGGATAGCAGAAGCTATCGGTGGAGCAATCGCCGCCTTCGAGGCGGATCTGGTGGGACCGGTAGCCTTCGGGGAACTCGACCCAGAAATCGGGATCGAGCGCAAAGCTGCCATCATCGCCCACGCGCGCCATGACCATCGCCGCCCCGCGGTCGCCCGGATAGAACTGGTCGTCCCAGGTCGAATAGAGCGAGTTGGTCCAGTAGACGCGTTTGCCGTCGCGGCTGATCTCGACCATCTGGGGGCCGTAGCCAAAGGTCTTGCCATTGGGGTGCTTGTGACCCGCGACGATGCCGCCGATCTCGACCTTGCCGGCGAGAACGGGGTTCATCGGGTCGGACACGTCGTATTGGTGCATCTCGCCGAGGCCCCAGCACGAGACGTAGAGGTACTTGTCATCGAGGCTGAGGTCGATGTCGGTGACCAGCGGGGGCACGGCGCCGAACCCTTTCAAGAGGTCGGGCAGGTCGTCGGCCTCGGCCGGGACCGGGTCGATGGTGATCGTCTTTTTGGCCTGCCATTCGCCGTTCTCATCCCGCCACCAGGTGAAGATCGACCCTTGGAGGTTGGTGGTGTCGACCACCACGCCGCAGAAGCCGTATTCCTTAACCGGGTCGTGGGCGGGGCGGATTTCGAGCGCCATCTGGTGGTTTTCACCGAGGTCGATGGACTTCGTCACTTTGCGCGCACGCAGGTCCCAGAAGTGGATCGTGTGGCCGTATTTGTTGGACAGCAGGTCGTCCGGCACCACGCCGTTTTCGAACTGCGGCGGCAGGCCCCATTCGGAGCTGACCATGTAGTCGCGCGGCAGGTTCCACCAGAAATCATAGTGCTTGTCCTGAATGCCGCGGTCCATTTCATAGCGGCCGAGGATCTCGAAACTTTGGCAATCCATGATGAAGATGCCGGGAGGGCCGTCGGTGCCGTCTTCGCCGCCGCCGCCGAGGGTCGAGACATAGATGCCTTCGGGGCCGCAGTGGATCGTGTGGGGGCGTGAATAGCCGGTCTTGGCCATCAGCTCTTCGGGCTCGATGGTTTTGTGGATCGCGGGGTTTTTCGGGTCCTTCACGTCGATGATGTAGATGCGCGACGACCGGATGCCCGGGATGATCAGGTAGCGGCGTTCGAGGAACGCGTGACCGGTGAGCGGCGAGAGCGCCGAGGAACAGGCGTTCCAGCCAAAGTGGTGAAATTCGTCGCCCAGATGCGGGACATAGAGTTCCGAGATGATCTGGCCGTAGGTGCCCGAGGACGGGTCCACGTCCACCACGGCGAGGCCGTCGGGTTTGGAGCCATCGGGGCTGAGCATGAGGGTAAAGGCGAGGGTCTCGACCGGTGCGTTGATCGCATCATTGGGCGAGGGGTAAAATGTGTTGTCTGGTCTTAAATTCATGACGTTCTCCCTTGGACGTGCTTGGTATGATTGTCCCCGGATGCCCTTTGCGGGTCTGGTGCGGGGTCAGGCGGTTTTTTCCTTACTCTTGGATGCGCGCGCGGTGACCACGGAATGGGCCAGCTCGCGGGTATAGGTTTCGAGGGCGTTCAATGCGGATTCGGTGGCGTCAGCATTACCCGCTTCGATTGCATCGGCAATCATTGTGTGCAGGGCGATGATCTCTTCGCGCGAGCGCGCGGTGAACGTGATCATGTTCATAAGGGGTTGCATGGCCTCGACCGCGCCGGCGAGCTGGTAGCTGAGCACTTTGTTGCCAGCGCCATCGACCAGCGCGCGGTGAAAGGTGACGTCGGAGGCGCAGAACGCCTCGTCCGTGAGGCCGGGCTGGCCCTCGCGGTGGATCTCGGCGCGCATGGTGGCGAGGTGATCGGGCGTGCGGCGTGCCGCCGACAGCGGCGCGCAGGCGCGTTCGAGCGCGTAACGCGCCTCGCAGGCGACATCAAAGCTGACGGCGTTCATCGACAGCAAGAGCGACGCGGTGGTGACCTGCTGGTCATAGGCGTCCTCGAACCGCAAGCGGTTGACGAAGGCGCCGCCGGTCGCCCCGCGCTGGGTGCGAATGAGCGATTGGGCTGCGAGCCGTTTCAGCGCCTCGCGCACCGTAGGGCGGGAGACGTCGAAGTAGTCGGCCAGTTCGGATTCCGACGGCAGGCGCTGATCGACGATCAACCGGCCTGCCACGATTTCCTCGCGGATCGCGTCGGCGATCTGGGCGGAGAGGTCCTTGGAACTGGTTGGATCGATTTTCATATGCGCACTTTTTTAATTGTCTGGCATTTTAATGTCTGACAATTAATCTGCCAAGCTATATCTGCACGAGTCGACGCCAAGACGTCACCGCGCAACAAGGGGAGGCACCATGCCGCATCTGATCCGGTCCACGCTATGGCTGGGGTTTTTTGCCGCCATTCTGCTGGCGTGGGCGTGGATGTATGTCATGAGCGTCGACATGGATGTCGATCTGCTGGGGCGGCCCGGTGAGATGGGCGCGCGCATGGCGGCGATGGACCCGCGCATGCCGATGTACATGCCGATGGCGAATTTCGGCCCGCTGTTCTGGATGTGGGCGATCATGATGGCGGCGATGATGCTGCCCACGATGGTACCGACCTTGCGCAGCTACGAGGACCTGATGGTCAGCGCCAATGGCACGCGCGCCGGGTGGTTGGGTGTGCTCTTGGGCTATTTCATCGTGTGGGTCGCGTTTGCGGCGCTGATCACCGGCGTGCAGCTGGCGCTGCTGTTTGGCGGTGTCGTGGACATGCTGGGCATTGCGAAATCGTGGTGGGTGTCGGGCGGTCTGCTGATCGTCGTTGGCCTGTTCCAGTTCACCCGCGCCAAGGAGGTCTGCCACGGCGTGTGCCATTCCCCGATGACCTATTACCTTGGCCACTGGCGCACCGGCTTTGCGGGCGGTGTGCGCATGGGGCTGGGGCTGGGCGCGTTTTGCGTGGGCTGCTGCTGGGGGTTCATGGCGCTGGGGTTCGCGGGCGGGGTGATGAACCTGGCGTGGATGGGTCTGGCGACCCTGTTCATGGTTCTCGAAAAACTGCCGCAGATCGGGCATCGTGTGACCAGACCGATGGGGGTCATCCTGACCGCCGCCGGGATCGCGGTGATCGTGTATCCGTTTTTGACAGGAGGCTGACATGGCTTTGAAACGACGTCCCAATTCCGACAAGCTGCCGATCAGCCAGCGCATCGACAGCCGGATGGCCAATCCCGGGCGGCGCCAGATGCGGCCCACCGAATGGGCGATCAAGGGCGAGCTGTTCCTGAACTGCTCGTGCACGGTGTTCTGCCCCTGCGTGGTCAGCCTCGGCGCGCACCCGCCGACCGAGGGGCATTGCTATGCCTGGATGGCGATTGCCATTGATGAGGGGCATTTCGAAGGTGAGGACCTGTCGGGTCTGAACGTGGGCCTGATGGTCGAGATTCCGGGCCGGATGGGCGAGGGCGGCTGGAAAGTGGCGGCCTATGTGGACGAACGCGCTAGTGGCAAGGCGTATAACGGCATCCTCCAGATCTTCTCGGGGGCGGCTGGCGGGACCACGGGGCTGTTCACCATGCTGGTGAGCGACATCGTGGGCGCGGAACGCGAAAAGGTCGAGATCGTGCGCGAGGGCACCAAGCGCGGCCTCTATATCGGGCGCAAGATCCAGGGCGAAATCGAGATGATCACCGGCAAGTCCGAGGATCACCCGGTGATGATCACCAATTCGAAATACTGGATGGGCCCCGACATCATCGCCGCGCGCGGCACCAAGTCGAAGGTGCGCGATTACGGTCGGATCTGGGATTTCGGCGGCAAGTCGGCCGAGATCTGCCCGATCGACTGGAAAGGCCCAAAACCGTGACGGGAGGCTGCGGTGATTGATCCCGACTATGTCCGGACCATGGCCCGTTATAATGCGTGGCAGAACCGGCAGTTGACCGAGATGCTGACGGGGGTCAGCGACGACGTGCTGCGCGCCGATCGCGGCGCGTTCTTCGGGTCGATCTTCGAGACGCTCAACCATCTGCTCTGGGGCGACACGCTGTGGATGAGCCGGTTTACCGACGCGGTGGCCCCGCCTGCGGTGCCCGCGGACCAGCATCGGACCCTGACGCCCACCTTTGCGGTCTGGAGCGCCGAGCGGTTCCGCATGGACGGCGCGATCACCCGCTGGGCGGACAAGCTGCGCGCGGTGGAGTTGCAGGGGCAGTTGCGCTGGTATTCGGGGCTGTTGGAGACGCACAACGAAAAACCGGTGGCGCTGTGCGTGATGCAGCTCTTCAACCACCAGACCCATCACCGCGGGCAGGTGCACGCGATGATGACCGCGGCGGGGCTGAAGGCCCCCGTGACAGACATTCCATTCATGCCGGAGGACGCGACGTGAACGCAATGATTTCCCCGTCGCGCAGGTTGCGGCGGACCCCCTTTTCCGAAGGGGTAGAGCGGGCGGGGGTAAAGGCCTACACGGTCTATAACCGCATGCTTTTGCCCACCGTGTTCGAGAGCGTGGAGGCCGATTACCGGCATCTCAAGACCCATGTGCAGCTGTGGGACGTCTCTGCCGAGCGGCAGGTGGAACTGCGCGGACCCGATGCGAGCCGCCTGATGCAGATGCTGACGCCGCGCGATTTGCGGTCGATGCTGCCGGGGCAGTGTTACTATGTGCCCATCGTGGACGAAACGGGGGGCATGTTGAACGACCCGGTGGCGGTCAAGCTGGCCGATGACCGGTGGTGGATTTCAATTGCGGATTCGGACCTGCTGCTCTGGGTCAAGGGGATTGCCAGCGGCTACCGGCTGGATGTGCTGGTGGACGAGCCGGACGTGTCGCCCCTGGCGGTGCAGGGGCCCAAGGCAGACGACCTGCTGGAGCGCGTCTTTGGCCCGCGGGTGCGCGACATCCGATTTTTCCGCTTCGACATGTTCCAGTACGAAGGCATGGATTTGCCCATCGCGCGGTCGGGCTATTCGAAACAGGGCGGGTTCGAGATATACCTGACCGACAGCGCCAAGGGCATGACGCTGTGGAACGACCTGATGGCCCATGGCGCGGACCTCGAGGTGCGGGCGGGGTGCCCGAATCTGATCGAGCGGATCGAGGGCGGATTGCTGAGCTATGGCAATGACATGACCGACGACAACACGCCCCATGAATGCGGGTTGCAGCGGTTTTGCGACACCGAGACGGCGATTGGCTGTGTCGGGCGGGATGCGCTGTTGCGCGTGTCCAAGGAAGGGCCAGTGCAGCAGGTGCGCCCCATTGCCATTCACGGCGATGCAGTGCCGCCGTGCGACCGGGTGTGGCCGATCTATGCCGGGGGCAAGCGGGTCGGGCAGGTGACCTCGGCCGCGTGGAGCCCGGATTACCATGTCAACGTGGCCATCGGCATGGTGCGCATGACCCATTGGGATGCGGGCACGGAACTGGAGGTCGAGACGCCGGACGGCATGCGCACCGCGCATGTTCAGGAGGCGTTCTGGCTGTGAGTGCGGGACTGAGGGGCCAGCCCCTCAGACACCCCGCGGTTTATTTGGCGAAATGAAGGTGGATCCTTCGGGAAGGAATGATGATGTTCAACGCGCTGGTGGTGACCAAGGACGAAGAGAGCGGCAAGACCGCGGCGGGCGTGCAGGAGATCGGTGTCGATGATCTGCCCGCAGGCGAAGTCACGGTAGCGGTGGAGTATTCCACGGTGAACTACAAGGACGGGTTGTGCATCGGGCCCGGTGGCGGGCTGGTGCGAAATTATCCGCATGTGCCGGGCATTGATTTTGCGGGCACGGTCGAGGCGTCGGATGACGCGCGCTATGCCCCCGGTGACAAGGTCGTGCTGACCGGGTGGCGCGTGGGCGAGGCGCATTGGGGCGGCTATGCCCAGAAGGCGCGGATCAAGGCCGACTGGCTGGTGCCGCTGCCCGAGGGGCTGGACACCCGGGCCGCGATGGCCGTGGGCACCGCCGGGTTCACCGCGATGCTGGCGGTGATGGCGCTGGAGGATCGTGGGCTGACCGGCGGGCCGGTGCTTGTGACCGGTGCCGCGGGCGGTGTGGGGTCGGTGGCGACCGCGATCCTCGCCAATCTGGGTCACGACGTGGCCGGCGTGACGGGCCGGCCCGAGACGGCGGAGTACCTGAAATCGCTGGGGGCCACGCAGATCGTGGCGCGAGAAGAGGTGAGCGAGACGGTGAAACGCCCGCTGGAGAGCGAGACATGGGGCGGCTGCGTCGATGCGGTGGGCGGCGCGATGCTGGCGCGCGTGCTGGGGCAGATGCAATACGGCGCGTCGGTGGCTGCGGTGGGTCTGGCCGGTGGTGCTGGCCTGCCTGCGACGGTCATTCCGTTCCTGCTGCGCGGTGTGAACCTGCTCGGGATCGACAGCGTGATGCAGCCTTATGACAACCGCGTGCGCGCATGGCAGCGGATTGCCAAGGACCTGCCGATGGACAAGCTGGAGGCGATGGTACAGCCCGCGACCCTGTCGGATCTGCCGAGTCTTGGCGCGGACATCCTGAAAGGTCAGGTCAAGGGCCGCGTCGTGGTGGATGTGAACGCCTGAAGCCGCTTGCTACGAGGTGAGGCGCGCCGTGCGGGGCATGGCGCGCTTTTTCGTGCCGGATGGGTGGGCGCGGCTGCGGGCCACGGCCCTTGGTCGCGGCCTGCCGCGTGCGTTGAGTTCGGGCGCGCACCAGCGGCGCGCACCCGTCTCCCCCCTTATGGCATCCCCGGTTCCCTCAGGATGGCAACATCAGTTGCGGCCGTGTGATCCGGCCGATCATGCCGCCCACGATCATGCCCGCGATGGCGGGCAGTGCCCCCAGGCTCATCAGGATGGCATAGCCGATGCCGTCCCAGCCGCTGGCCGAAATGGCGGCGAGATACAGCAGTGCGGCTCCGGCGAGCACCAGCATCAGTGCCAGCGCAAAGATCGGTGTTGCGAAGCGGTGCAGGCTGAACCAGCCGAATACGCCCGCGACGGTGGCAACGGTAACCGGAATGGCGACAATCAGAACGTCTTCCATGTGCTACTCCCGAAATGGCGACCCGCTTTTGGTTCCCTCGGACCCACCATTTGGGCGCACCATACACCAAAGCGGGTGATTTTGCACCCGGTTTGGTTGGGGGGGATGCCGGGCGGTCGCGTGCCGTAGGGCGATCTGGTTGACATCGCGGCTGCGGGGCGGCACCCATGGCGCCCGTAAAGGAGAGCTGCATGACCGCCTATGACGACCAGAACATCTTTGCTAGGATCCTGCGGGGCGAAATCCCGTCCACGCGGGTGTTCGAGGATGAAGAGACGCTGTGTTTCATGGATATCATGCCGCGTGCGGACGGGCATTGCCTGGTGATCCCGAAAACCCCGTGCCGCAACGTGCTGGATGCCACGGACGCGCAACTGGCCGCGGTGATGCGCACCACGCGCCGTGTGGCGCAGGCGGCGATGGCGGGGCTCGGGGCCGATGGCATCACGCTGCAGCAGTTCAACGAGGCGCCGGGCGGGCAGGAAGTGTTCCACTTGCACATGCACATCCTGCCGCGTCACGAAGGCGTCAGCCTGCGCCCGCCCGGGCAGATGGGCGACATGGACCAGATCGCGGCGATTGCCGAAAAGATTCGGTCCGCGCTCTGAAATCACCCCTACTGCGGGAAATGCGGTATCGTACATACCGCTTAACGTGTAAATTCACGCCCAGGTGGTAGAAAACACCCGTCAAACCGCTTTTGTGTTTCGCGCCAGCGCCGTGGTCATGTTTTGCTGAACACGTAGTCACAGCCCGGACGCGCATCAAAAACAATAAGCCGCGCGTCACAGGGAACAAACGTGCCCCAGCCAAGGCGCGCCAACAAGGAAGGAAGCAGATGTCTGATAAACCCCCATTGATGGATTTGCCCATCAAAACGGCCGATGCCGGATTTTATTCCGGCTTTTCGGTCAACGTGGCCGTCGTGTCCAAGATCATCGTGGCGATGCTGGTGATCTGGGCCGTTGTGTTCCCAGAGCAAGCAGGGGCGGTACTCAACACGATCAACAGTTTCATCCTGGCCAATACGGCCTTCTGGTACGTGTATATCGTGGCCCTTTTTGTGATGTTGTGCGCGGTGCTGGCGATCTGGCCCGCGGCCGGGCGGCTAAAGCTGGGGCTGGAAAGCGATACGCCCGAGTTTTCAAATTTTTCGTGGTTTTCCATGATGTTCGGTGCGGGGATCGGGGTTGGCATGCTGACCTGGGCCGTGGCCGAACCGGTGTATCACTACCAGAACAACCCGGACGTGATCATGGGGTTGGTGCCCGGTGAAAGCGCCGAGACCATCCGCAGCGCCTACAAGTGGTCGTTCCTGCACTGGGGCTTTGGCGCGTGGGCAAGCTATGCGATTGCGGGCCTTGCGCTTGGGTTCTTCTGCTATCGCCGGGGGCTGCCGCTGACCATGCGGTCGTCGCTGACGCCGCTCTTTGGCAAGGCGCTGTCAGGCCCGCTGGGGCACCTGATCGACATCGTGGCGGTTGTCGCCACCATTCTGGGTGTGGCGCAAACGCTGGGCTTTGGCGTGGAACAGTTTGTTGCGGGCCTCACGCGGATCGGCATTGGCGGTCTGACCAATGAGGGCGGCACGGCCAACACCACCGGTATTCTGGTGGCCATCTTCGTGATCATGGCGGCGTCGACGGCGTCGGCTCTGTCTGGTGTCGGCAAGGGCATCAAGTGGTTGTCGAACCTGAACATGGGGCTGTCGATCTTCCTGCTCGGTTTCTTCCTGCTCTTTGGGTCCACGTTCTTTGGGCTGCAGGCGCTGTTTGTCGGCCTGTGGGATTACCTGATCGCGCTGCCGTCGATGCTGTTCACCGTGTGGACCACGGACGGGGTCGAGGGATCGACCGCCTCGCAGCTTGCCGGATGGCAGGGCGGCTGGTCGGTGTTCTACTGGGCATGGTGGATCGCATTTGCGCCTTTCGTGGGCCTGTTTCTGGCGCGCATTTCCAAGGGGCGCACGATCCGCGAGTTCGTGATCGGTGCGATCCTTGTGCCGTCGCTGATGTGCTTTGTCTGGTTCACATGGGCCGGTGGCACGGCCATCGATCTGGAGCTGAACGGTGGCGCCAATGGCGCGATCCTGGGTGCACCGGACGGAGACAAGATCTTTGCCGCCGTGGTGCACATGCTTGGCGCGGCGCTGGGATGGGCTATGTCGATTGTCATCGTGGTGCTGCTGATGACTTATCTGGTGACCACCGCAGACTCGGCTGTGCTGATCGTGAACACGATCAATGCCGCCGGCGACGAAGGACCCAAGGCCAAGCCACATATCTATTTCTGGGGTATTGCCCTGGGGGGGGTGGTGGCTGCGCTGCTGATTGCCGGTGGGCAGGGCGGCGGTGGCCTGAAGGCGATCCAGACCGCCATGGTCATCGGCGCCTTCCCGTTCTCGATCGTGATGGTGTTGCAGTGTTTTGCGCTGGTCAAGGCGATCTACAACGACAGCCGACGCGAGAAGAAGGGCGTGCAGACAACGTCTGACGAAAGCATCGCGGCACCTGCCGAGTAACAAACGGTAGGGTTACAGTGCGCAGGGGCCCCGTGTGAAAGCGCGGGGCCCTTTTTTTGTCGTGTCAGCGGGGCGTGGGCGGTGCACCGGGACCGATGCGCCAGCGCACGAGCAGGCCGACAGCCGCGCCACACAGCACAAAGGCCGCCGTATCGAGGCCAAGGACCCACCACCCGTACGGTGTCAGGATGCCGTCGATGGACTGGATGTTGTCGCGTCCGCCGATCTGTGAAAACGAGTTCGGGTCGCGCGATTGCTGCAGCCCGCGCCAGCGTGAAAACGCGATCCAGAGGCTGGCAATGATCGCGGCGATCACAGCACCCCAGAGGCCTGCCGCCCGCCACGTGACCTGCCGCCGCATGACGTAGCGCAGGATCGGGGCGCCGATGACCCAGCACGCGAGCAGTGCGATGGGCAAGCCAAAGAACGCGAGCCACGGCAGCAGGGCGGGGTTATCCACCATCCATGGCGCGCAAAAGCCAAGCCAGCCGAGGCAGGCGGCCAGGTTGACGGCGCGTCGGAGGTCGTGGCCAGTGTAGGGTGAATTGGGGTGCATCGGGCTGGTGGACCTTGTGGTGTTGCGTGGCACTGCCGTGGTCTTTGGCGCGGCGTGCAATCGGTTTGGGGCGGGGTGTGCGTTGCTGGTGTTAATCCTTTCTTGATCCGGCGCAGCGCGCCCTACGTATCTGCGATACAATAAGGAATACGGCCCTTGAGCAGCTCCCCCACCATTCTCTGGCTCCGCCGCGACCTGCGGTTGTCTGATCATCCCGCGCTGGCGGCGGCCTGTGATGCGGGCGGGCCCGTGATCCCGGTCGTGATCCGCGATGACAGCGTTGACGATCTCGGCGCCGCGCCGAAATGGCGCTGGGGGCTGGGGGTGGAACACCTTGCGGAGGCGCTGGCCGACAAGGGGTCGCGGATCATCTACCGGTCGGGTGATGCGCTGTCGGTGTTGCAGGACCTGATTGCCGAGACCGGCGCGGATGCGGTGTACTGGTCGCGGCTTTATGATCCGCAGGCGGTGGCGCGGGATGCGGTGGTCAAGTCCACGCTGAAGGGCGCGGGCATTAACGCGCGCAGCTATGGCGGGCATCTGATGTTCGAGCCGTGGACCGCCGAGACCAAGACCGGCGGGTTCTACAAGGTTTACACGCCCTTTTGGCGGTCGGTGAAGGACCGGGGTGTCGATGAGCCGATCCGGGCCCCGGCAAAGATCCCCGCGCCCGAAAACTGGCCTGCGTCCGAGGACATCGCCGACTGGCACCTGGGGGCCGCGATGGATCGCGGGGCCGGGGTGGTGCGTCCGTTTGTGCGGCTGGGCGCGGATGCGGCGATGAACCGGCTGCATTATTTCTGCGACAATCTGGTGGCCAGCTATGATGCCGGGCGCGATCTGCCCGCCGAGGACCGCACATCGAACCTGAGCGAGAACCTGGCCGTGGGCGAGATCAGCCCGCACCAGTGCTGGCATGCAGGATACGCTGCGTGGCAAGAGGGCAAGGCGGGGGCGGAGACGTTCCTGAAGGAACTGGTGTGGCGCGAGTTTGCCTATCACCTGATGCACCACACGCCGCATATCACGACCGAAAACTGGAAACCCGATTGGGACGCTTTCCCATGGAGTGCCGATGCGCGCAGCGAAGAGGCCACCGCGTGGCTGCGCGGGCGCACGGGCATCCAGTTCGTCGATGCCGCCTTGCGCGAGATGTACGTCACCGGCCGCATGCACAATCGCGGACGGATGATCGTCGCCAGTTACCTCACCAAACACCTGCTGACCCATTGGCGCATCGGCCAGAAATGGTTCGAGGACTGTCTGATCGACTGGGATCCCGCGAGCAATGCCACGGGCTGGCAGTGGTCGGCTGGCTCTGGCCCCGACGCCACCCCCTATTTCCGGGTGT
This sequence comes from Pseudomonadota bacterium, assembly GCA_038532285.1. Taxonomy (GTDB): domain Bacteria; phylum Pseudomonadota; class Alphaproteobacteria; order Rhodobacterales; family Rhodobacteraceae; genus Tateyamaria. The sequence goes on from JBCBAV010000094.1 coordinate 13,166, forward strand.
TCAACCCGGTCACGCAGCTCGACAAGTTCGACAAGAACCGCGACTACGTCAGCCGCTGGATCGCCGAGGGGCGGTCGCGCCCGCACAAGGACGCGCTGTCTTACTTTGATGCGATCCCGCGCAGTTGGAACATGTCCCCCGACGACACCTATCCATCCCCCATCGTACCTGCCGATCAAGGACGCAAACGCGCGCTAACCGCCTATGAAAACCGGGATTTCTGAGATCGGCCATGCAGAACTGCTTGCCGCAAGAGCAATGTCAACCTAAGTTGACAAGAAGAGTAGGGGAGACCACATGATCCTGACCACGACCGACGGGCAAACGGGCCTGCCGCGTTATTTTGCGCGCGTGTTTTCCATGGCGCAGGGGATGAATACAGGCCGGGTGGATTTTGTTCTGCCGGACGGGCGTACCTTTCGCGCCGAAGGGCCGCGCCCCGGTCCGGTGGCCGAGGTGCACATCCACAACCCCGACATCTTTGCCCGTCTGATCCGCGAGGGTGATTTGGGGTTTTGCGATGCATATCTCGACGAATGGTGGAGCACACCGGATCTGCAGGCCTTCATGGACTGGGTGCATGCGGACAACGAGACGATCTATGACGGCTTTCCCGGTCTGGGTCTTGTGCGGCGGTTCGAAAAGTTTCGGTTCTGGCTGCAGCGCAACCACCGCGAGCAGGCGCGCAAGAACATCAGTTATCACTATGATCTCGGCAACGAGTTCTACGGGTTGTGGCTGGATGACACCATGACCTATTCCAGCGCCCTGTTCGAGACCGGGCAGGAAAGCCACGAAGCCGCGCAAATCGCCAAATACGCCAGCATGATCGACCAGATGGGCGCGCAGCCCGGGGATCATATCCTCGAGATCGGCTGTGGCTGGGGTGGCTTTGCCGAATATGCGGCGCGCGAGCGCGGGCTGAAGGTCACGGGGCTGACCATCAGCGAAGAACAGTTCAAGTATGCCCAGCAACGCATTCAGAACGCTGGGCTTTCCGACATGGTCGAGTTCAAGCTGCAGGATTACCGTGACGAGCGCGGCACCTATGACGGAATCGCCAGCATCGAGATGTTCGAGGCCGTGGGCGAGAAATACTGGCCCACCTATTTCAACACCGTGCGCGACCGGTTGAAGCCTGGCAAGAATGCCACGTTGCAGATCATCACCGTCACCGACCGGCGCTGGAAGGTCTATCGCCGCGGCGTTGATTTCATTCAGAAATACATCTTTCCCGGCGGCATGCTGCCCAGCCCCACCGTGCTGCGCCAGCAGGTGGCCAAGGCGGGGCTGGCGGTGGAGAAATCCATCGAGTTCGGCCAGAGCTACAACCTGTCCCTGCGCCGCTGGCACGAGACGTTCAATGACCGCTGGGACCAGATCGCCGAAATGGGCTTTGACGCGCGGTTCCGGCGGATGTGGAATTTTTACCTCACCTCTTGCGCGGCGACGTTTGAAAGTGCCAACTGCGACGTAACGCAGATCACGATCAAACGCCCCGGATAAATCCATGAAAGACCAGCGCCATGCCTAACGCCGCCAAGCTGATCGCGGCCGTCGGGCTTGCCGTGCTGGGTGTGGCATTGTCGGTGATCGTGATGGGCCGGTTCGAAGAGGACACCAACTTTGGCTGGTTCGTGCAGGTCAATGTCGCATTGGGCCTGGCTGTCGGCTGGACTTTTATCGGCAGGCGCGCGGGGCGCGGCACGACATCCGCAATCAATGTCGGGTTCACCGGCGCGGTTCTGTTGATTCTGTGGGGGCTGTTTCTGCAGGCCTGTTACAAGATGTTCGACCTGTCGATGAAGGGCCGGATCGACAGCGTGTCCGAGGCGCTGACCGAAGTGATGGAGATCATGGCCGAATGGGCGCTTTTGATGTCGACCATACCGTTCTGGGCAACGGCGGTGATTGGCGGTGCGTTGGTCGGGATATGCGCCGAAATGGCCTGGCGCGTCTGGAAGTGATCGCGCCATGACAGCGCTGTTTTTCTTTGGCACGTTGCAATATGTGCCGGTGCTCGAGATCGTGCTGGGGCGCGCGGCGGCGGAACTGGACATCCGCGCCGATGTGTTGCCCGACCACCGGGTACATGCGGCCGCCGAAGGTCCGTTTCCGATGATTGTGGTCGCGCCGGGCGCCGCAGCGGCGGGCATCGTGGTTGCCGACCTGTCGGATGCCGACATTGCGCGGCTGGAGTATTACGAGGCGGGCTATGATTTCGATCTGGTGCCGCATGTGACCCGCGATGGCACGCAGGTGCAGGTGTTTTTCCCCCAAGGGACCGCGTGGACGCCGGATGGCGCGTGGGATCTGGAGGCGTGGGTCGCGCGTTGGGGCGAGATGACGGAACATGCAGCGCGCGAGGTAATGGGCGTCTATGGCCGGGTGCCCGCGGCACAGATCGCACGGTGGTATCCGCGCATCCGGGCGCGCGCCTGGAGCAAGGTGCTGGCGCAGCGCGGGCGGCACGGGGAGGGGACCTTTCAGGGGCGGGTCGAGGTAGAGGCCCACGCGCAGGCCTATGCCGGGTTCTTTGCCGTGGACGAGTTCACCTTTCGCCATGAACGGTTTGACGCCACCATGTCCGAGCCGCTGGCGCGGTCGGTATTCCTTGTGTCGGATGCTGCGTTTGTG
>JBCBAV010000095.1:0-15678 GCA_038532285.1 Pseudomonadota bacterium
TGAACGCCGACCCCGACAGCTTTGCCGCCAAGTTCGTTGACGAACATGGCCCCTGTGCCCCGTCGATGGGCTGGCGCGTGGTGGACGCGCAGCACGCGTTCGAACGAGCCGTGCAGTTGGGGGCGACACCCTACGAGGGCGGCGGCAAGGTGCTGAACGTGCCGGCGATATACGGCATTGGCGGGTCGCTGATCTATTTTGTCGACCAGTACCATGACACCTCGCCATACAACGACGAATACCAATGGCTGGCCCAGTCCAAGCCGCGCGGGGTCGGTTTCTTCTACCTCGATCACCTGACGCACAATGTGCACAAGGGCAACATGGACACGTGGTTCCGTTTCTACGGTGACCTGTTCAACTTCAAGGAAATCCGGTTTTTCGACATCGAAGGCAAGTTCACGGGCCTGCTTTCCCGTGCGCTGACCTCACCCTGCGGGCGCATCCGCATCCCGATCAACGAGGATCGTGGCGAGACCGGGCAGATCGTCGCCTATCTGAAAAAGTACAAGGGCGAAGGGATCCAGCACATCGCGGTCGGGTCGGACAACCTTTATGACAGCACGGACACGATTGCGGAAAACGGGCTTAAATTCATGCCCGGCCCGCCGGACGCATATTACGACCTGTCCAAGGACCGCGTGGTCGGCCACGAAGAGCCGATCGAGCGGATGAAAAAGCACGGCATCCTGATCGACGGTGAGGGGGTCGTGGACGGCGGCGAGACCAAGATCCTGTTGCAGATCTTCTCAAAGACCGTGATCGGGCCGATCTTTTTCGAGTTCATCCAGCGCAAGGGCGATGACGGCTTTGGCGAGGGGAACTTCAAGGCGCTGTTCGAAAGCATCGAACAGGAGCAGATCAACAACGGTGAGATTGCCGCGGAGTAACCGGTCTCCGACCCGGAGACCGACCGGAATTCGTTGCGAATTCCGGTCCCGCAGTCAGCCGCTGGGCATTTTCAGCACCACGTTGCGCCCGCCTTTCTGGTAGCGCAATTCGCTGTCCCCGATGGCGGACACCCGTCCGCCGTCAAACCGGTCGCCCACCTGCACCTTTTTGTAGCGCCCATTGGCAAGCCGGACGAGCGCGCGGCGGTCCGACGGGGTGCCGTAGACCCCGATCAGGTTCACGCGGCGCAGGTTGATGGCGTTGCGTACGGTTGCTTCGCGCGTGACAGAGGCCGAAGACGGAATCGACGGGGTGACCGCCCGCGGTGCAACGCTTGCCACTTCTGTGCCGACAGTCGAACCGGCGGATGACCGGGTCTGCCGCCGTTCGGCGCGGGCCACGATCCTGTCGAAATTCCGCGGGCGCGATGCGGGCCGCAGGACCGGGTCAGCGGGCGGCAGGGCAACGGCGACCTCCGTGGCCGCATCCTCCTCGATCTCGGTCTCGGGCTCGGCCAGCAGTTCCTGTGGGGCCTGCGGGCGCAGGCGGGGCCGGAACAGGGCAAGCTCGGCGCGTGACAAGCCGCCAAGGCTGGCGCGTTCATTCTGTTCCAGCAGGTCGTCAGGGCGTGCGCGCGGGCGCGTCCCTGCCAGGATCAGGGTTTCATCCGCGTCACGCGGGTCGGTGTCGAAACGTGTTGGCGTGTCGGGCGGGGTCAGCGGCGGGCGGCCAGCATAGACGGTGTAGCCTTCGGGCGACAGTGTGCCTTCGGGGGTTGCAAGAATGCGGCCTGCATCATCGCGCGGAAAGGATGTGCCGGGGGCTGCCGGGCTCACGCGGCGCGGCACTGCGGCGTCTGTCCGCAGGCTGATTGTAGAGGGCAGGTCAACGGCGTCGAGAGCGGGTGTCCGCGGGTCGATGCTTGTCCGGTAAAGACCGTCCAGTGATACCGAGGGCGGCAGGCTGAGTTCCGCAGGCGCTTTCGGCCAGATGCCGGTCACCGCATAGCGCGCATCAAGCTGCGCGGCGTCCAGTTCCTGCTGTGGCTGCGGTTCCGGCAACGGGTCGCGCAGCGCGTCAAGGACGGCGGCATCCTCGGCTGTAAGCCCATCACTCAACCCTTCGTTCAGGGCGGCAACCGCAACGCCTTCGTCTTCTTCCGGCTCGGTCGAGATGGTCACGCCCACGTCTTCGGCAAGATCCGCTTCGACATCGTCAGGCAACGTTGAGGCGAGTGTGCGTTCACGCTGCACCAGATCAGAAACCCGATCGCCAAGGCCAAAGGACGCATAAGCGCCGGCACCGATCAGGCCAAGAACCAGCGTCGCGGTCAGCGCAAGACCGAGATATTTCGGTTTGCCCCCGACCGTATCGCTCCCGCGAGCGCCAAACACGGTCATGCGCTCCGCCTCGCTCGGGCGGGCATGCAGGCGGGGCTCGCGCGCCGGCGCGGATGACTTTGTGCGGCGTGAGGCAAAGCCGCCCGTGGCGCGCTTCAACCTCGATTTGAACCGTGGAACTGCCGCGTCCCGGTCTATGCCGTCGGGCGCGTCGGTCGCCGGGGCGAATGTTGGCGCTTGCACCGGACTTGTCTCTGCAAGGTCGCGCGTCACGCCACCCAATGACGGCGCGGCGTTTGGAGCGCTGCCGCTGCGGCGGCTGGCAAAGCCCAGGGCGGGTGTCGCGTCCGGCTCGGCTGTGTCATCTTCAATGGTGTCTTCGTTGGCCGGTTCTGCCAAGTGCGCATCAGGCGTGTCGGTGTCGCCAAGCGACGGTGCGTTGTCTGCGAGGTGCTGTGGCGGGTCTTCGCCCGCGTCGGCATCACCAACCATCACAACGCGCACCGGGTCCGGTTCGACCTGCTCATCCGGTCCAAGCAGCGTTCCGGCGGCTGCCGACGGTCCAAACCACGGCGCGCCAAGGAAATCTTCGTCCGTAGGAGCGGCGACGAAACAGACCGGATTAAAATGGTGTTCGCTGGCGAAAGCTTCGGCCTCGGCGAGGGTTTCACGGGCAACAGCGGCCACGTGGGTGGCGTTACCATCGGGGCTGATGTCAAAGACCAGCGCATCGACCGGATACGGCGTCGCACCGTCCAGCGCCTGTTTGGCAGCGATCCGGCGGGCGTCGTCACTGATGTCGCCAGTGTGGATAGTCAGGTATTTGATCTGGTCATCGGGCAGGATGATCATGGTGCGCAGGGCGCCGTCAGACAGGTCCGCGGCAGCATCGCGGAGCGCGTCCAGCGCCGCGGGCAGATCGGTCACCGAAACCGCCACATCGCCCACACGCCGCCATCCACCCGCCGCACGGCGCAGCAATCGGATCCCCTGAAAGGACAGTGAAAGGGCGAATTGTGGTTTCATGGCACGGGTTTGTCGTGGTCTCCTCAACCGCTCGAACCGAGCATTCACGTTCAGAACCTAATGCATGCGCGCTGTTAATAAAAGTAAAAGGCCCGCCACAGCGGCGGGCCGATTGGCGCAGGGACGTCCCAAAGCCTAGCTGACGGCCTTGGACAGCGCCTGATCAAGGTCTGCAATCAGGTCATCGGCATCCTCGATCCCGATGGACACCCGCACCACTTCGGGCGCGGCACCTGCGGCGCGCTGCTGATCCGCGGTCAGCTGCCGGTGCGTGGTCGAGGCCGAGTGAATGATCAGCGACCGCGCATCGCCGAGGTTCGCCACGTGGCTGAAAATCTCGAGCGCGTTCACCAGTTTCACGCAGGCGTCATAGCCGCCCTTGACCGCAAAGGTGAACAGCCCACCCGCGCCCCGCGGGCAGATCTTCTTGACCCGCTTGTTGTAGGGCGACGATTTCAACCCGGCATAGGTGACGTAGTCGACACGGTCGTCCTTCTCGAGCCATTCGGCAAGGCGCATTGCGTTTTCCACGTGCCGGTCCATGCGCAGCGATAGCGTTTCGATGCCCATCAGCGTGTAGTGCGCCGCCTGCGGGTTCATCGTCATGCCCAGATCGCGCAGGCCGATGGCGATGCCGTGAAAGGTGAAGGCCAGCGGGCCAAACGTTTCGTGGAACTTCAGGCCGTGATAGGCAGGCTCGGGTGCGCTCAGCGACGGGAACTTGTCATTGGCGGACCAGTCGAATTTGCCGCTGTCGATGACGCAGCCGCCGGTGACGGTGCCGTTGCCGGTCAGGTACTTGGTCGTCGAATGCACCACCAGCGTGGCCCCATGTTCGATGGGGCGGCACAGGTACGGCGTGGCGCTGGTGTTGTCGACGATCATCGGGATGCCCGCTTTGTCGGCAATCTTCGCAATGGCGTCGAGGTCCGTGATATAACCGCCGGGGTTGGCAATCGCCTCGCAGAAGACCGCGCGGGTGTTGTCATCAATCGCGGCCTTCACGGCATCCAGATCGTCAAAGTCGACAAATGTCGCCTCCCAGCCGAACCGCTTGATCGTCTGGCTGAACTGCGTGACCGTGCCGCCATAGAGACGCGTCGACACGACGATGTTCATCCCCGGGCTCATCAGCGGGAACAGCGCCATGATCTGTGCCGCGTGCCCCGACGAACAGCACACCGCGCCCACGCCGCCTTCGAGTGTGGCCAGACGCTCTTGCAGCACCGCCACGGTCGGGTTGGTCAAGCGCGAATAGATGTAGCCGACCTCTTGCAAGTTGAACAGCGCTGCCGCGTGTTCGGCATCGCGGAACACAAACGCGGTCGACTGATAAATTGGCGTCTGCCGCGCGCCGGTCGCCGGGTCGGGCCGGGCGCCTGCGTGAATTTGCAACGTGTCAAAACCGTACTGGGGGCCGTCGTTCATGGCTGGTATCCTTGGTCATGCAAAAGGTTGCCCTTGTCCTACGGCAGGGGGCCAAGCGCGGCAAGGGCAGGGCGGCTTAGCGCATCCAGAACCCGTTGGATTTGATCCGGTTGCGGATCGCCTGTTCGCGGCGCGGCATGTCAACCTGATCAAACAGCGCGCGGACCTTGTCGCCGCGGTTCTGGTAGACCATCCGCTTGATCGGATCGTAAGTCTTGAGCACTTTTTTCAGTTTGTTCGGCGCGGCCACCTCTTGCAGCGTGTCGATCACGGCCATGTCTTCGCGCGCGTAGAGCAGCGGGAAATAGCGGTAGTGACAGCTGTGCGTGTGATCGAGGGCCGCGTGCACGTCGCTGTCGCGCCCACCGCCGAGCGCGTGGATCACCAGCGGCAGCGCCACCTGATCCAGCCAGGGGTCCATGGTCTGGCACACCAGCGCCTCGGGCGGGTCATCGCGGATCGCCAGCGCGTATTCGAGGAACTTTGCCCCGAACGTGTGCGGACAAGCGCCAAAGAAATACCCGGCGTTGAAGTACAGATAGCGCGCCCAGTATTCGTCCGGCTCGCTCAAATCGAGACTGCTGTCGAAATCCAGCCCAAATTTGTCGTAGAGCGATTTCCAGATGCCCGCGTAACCCGGACCATAAAGCTCGGGCTTGGGCCACGTGCCGGTGCGGCGCAGCGAGGCCGAGGGTTTCTTGAAATTGAAATTCAGATCGGTGATCTCGTCCAATATCAACGTGTCACTGTCGAAAAACACGAACGGCTCGCCCTTGGGCAGGGCGGTCAGCATCTCGATCTTGTTCCCGTGCGGATAGCTTTGGCCGAAATGCTTGGCTTCGAACGGCACGATCTCGGCGTCCAGATCGGCCAGCGCCTCGCGGATATCCTGCCGCGCGATGCGCGGATCGCCGGGCCATGCGCCGCCCGGTTGTGGCTCTGCAATCAGCAGGCGGCCCTTGAACTTTGGGCTTTTGGCGCGCAGCGACGCGGCAAACAGCAACGCCTCGAACGCAAGCCGCCCGGACTGGCCGACGATGGCGATGTTGAAAGGCTTTTTCGCCGCTTTGGGTTTGCGTGCCATGCGCTGCTCTTGGTCTTTTGCGCGGTACTATAGGGCGGCAAGGCCACGCGCAAAAGGGGAAAGGATTATTTCGGCGGTGGGTTCAGCAGGTCATAGAGTTTCTGCAGGATCGACAGCGCGATGAATGCGCCGATGCCCCAGATCAGCAATTCGAACGGGGCGAAATCCGTCCCGCGCAGCCATTGGCCCGTCAGTTTGCCTTGCGGGCGCAGCGCGTCGATCCCGAACAGCCCGTCGCGCGGCCACAGCCGAAATGTCCAGAACCGTGAGACATAGAACAGCACCGCCACGCTCAGTGCGGCGATCAGCGTCCAGACCACCCGGCTCATGACCCGTCTCCGGTCGCCAGTCGGATGGTCTCGGGCTCGATCTCCCAGACTAGCAGATCACCGCGCTTGGTGATGGCCCCGTCGGCAGTGACATATTGCCCGATCCAGTCATAGGCGCCCGCAGGCAGGCGGGTGCCGCCAGGGCCGGTGACCAGCAGAAACTCCTCTCCCAGCACAGGCTGGGACGACACGAACACGGGCGGCACATCACCCAGCAGACACATGTTGGCGCAGGCCTTGTGCGCCAGCCCCGTGCCCGGGCGCATCGCACCGGCCAGGCACTTGCCATCGCAAATCTCACCGGTCAGGCGCCAGCGGCCCTGCGGTGTGGCCACGATCTCGGGCACATCCCCGTCGGCGGCCTGCAGCCCGTTGCGCCCGCCGCGCAGCTGCAGCATGTACAGGTCCCCCCGCTCCAGCACGACGCCCGACGCCTGCGCCAGCTGCCCCGCCAACGGTTCGGCGCGGCTGTCGACGCCGGACTTGTTTCCGGCCGTCATCATGAAACTGTCACCGGGTTTGATCCGGTCATTGCCCTCGGTCACGTGCAAGATGGGGTAGGGGGTCAGCTCGACCACGCCGGTCACCGTCTGGCGGCCATAATCGAAACGCAACGCGCCCGGCCCGGGATCGTCCTGTCCTGCGCTCAGAATGTACCCCGCGCCGCCCAGCCCGGCGATCAGCAGCACGGCCACCCCGATCAGGAACCCGCGCAGCGCGCCCGGGGCAGACAGATAGCCCACGAAAAACGGTTTCTCGCTCATGCCACGGCCTCCTTTTGCGGCAGGGGCAGCGGGTCGACATAGGTGCCCGGCGGATTAGCATCGGTGTGCACTTCGACGACGCCATCGGTGATGCGCAGGCGGTAGGTCGGCACCTTTTCGGTAAAGGGCGCGGGCGACCGGCCCGATCGCACGTCATACTGAAACCCGTGCCACGGGCAGGTGACAAGGCAATCGATGATCTTGCCCTCGCCCAGCGGCCCGTTCTGATGCGCACAAGCGTTCGAGATGGCCGACAGCTGCCCCTCCATCAGGAACACCGCCACGCGGTCGCCACTTGGCAGCCGCGCGATGCGGGCATAGCCTTCGCGAAAGGCTGCGGTGGGCGCGACCTTGGCCCATGCGCCTGCGGTGTCTGGTATGTCCTTGCTCTCGGACCACCACGCGCCCAGATGCAGCGCCACCACCACCGCCGCCCCACCCAGAAACAGCGCCGTCACCGTGTGGTCCCGCTGGTCTTGGAGGATCCCCAACGCCACATGGCCCACAACGGCGAAATAGGCGGCATAGATCAGGTAGTGCAGCCGCTTCCACACCGGCGGTGTCAGGAATTTGAGCCAGAAGTCATGGCTGGTCGCGGCCAGGATCAGCAGACAGACCAGCGCAAAAAGTCCAAACAGCTCAAAGGGAAAGCCCGCAACTTGTCCGAGGCTCGTATTCGCACCCAGCAGGCCCACGTATTTGTTCGTGCTGGAAAACGCGAAATACCAGTTCACGATGAACCCCGCGTGGGTCAGCGCCACCAGCGCCGTCATCACCCCGAAATGCCGCCGGTTATAGAGCAGCGGCAGAAACCGCTGGTCCAGCCGCGCAAGTGGGCCGATACACAGGATCACCGTCAGCATCATGAACGCGCAGGCCCCGAAGGCGCGCGCGTTGTGGATCTGTGCGCTGATGGCCGGGTCATGTCGCGGCGCGAGGTACAGGAACACCCACAGGAACGCCGCCACCGCGGCCAGCATGATCGCGTCGTAAAGCCACTTGTTCGGGTTCCACTGAACTGGGACGTATTTGACGCTCATCCGTCTGTACCTGCGCTCAGTTGCACGGGGGCGGTGTCCGTGGGCCAGCTTTGGCGGGCGTTCAGGCCCAGGGCGACGATCAGGATGATGCCCGCGCTCATGGCAATCACCGCAACGCCATAAGGCGCCCGCACCGGGCGGTAGCGCGCCGCCCACGGCGCGGCCTCTGCCTCAATCTGCCACCAGCGCCACAGCACCAGCGGCCAGATCAGCAGCACGCCGGGCACCAGCAGCGGACGAAAGACATAGGCGCCGCGCGCGTCCTCATCAATGCGGTCCATCCCGAAGGTCAGGAACACCACGGCCACTGCGGCGCCAATCCACAGCCACGCCTGCGCGGCGGTCACAATAAATTCGGCAACTGGCATGAGATGTCCCTGAACGCTGGCCTGTTAACCAAGCCTAGCAACCCACACGCGCACCCGCCAAGCGCGAAGCGCGCCCACGCGCATTTTCCTGCCGGTCAGGAGGGTCGCGCTGCCACGTTCCGCGGCGTTTTGCGCCGGATCAGGGGGCCGAGCGTGAAAACGGCCAGCGCCAGCATCACCAACTCGACCGAGAAGACGGCGATATAGGGCAGGGCGGCGCCGCCTTGGGCCGCCAGCACCACGTCGCGCAGCACGCCAGCCCCGGCAATGCCCAGCCCCGCGGCTGTTGCCTGCACCGCACCCCATGCACCCAGCGCCAGGCCGATCCCGTCCTTGGGTGCTGCGCGGATCACACCGGTGAGCGTCGCATGGCCAAACAGTCCCGCGCCCAGACCCGTGGCGAGCGTGCCAATCAGGAACAGCACAAGGCCAACGCCCGACCCAATCCACTGCGCGGACAGGATAATCGCGGCAAAGCCGGGCAACCCGATCAGCGCACCCGCTCGGGCAAACCCCGCCGCCGCCGCACCCTGTCCCAACCAGCGCGACGCGATGGCAAACCCGGCCAGCGTGCCGGTCGCCAACAAAGCCGTCAGCTTCGTCGTGCTGGCCACCGACAGACCCAGCACCTGCCCGCCATAGGGTTCCAGCAGAACATCAGCCATGCCGAACCCAAACGTCCCCAGCGCAATCACCGCAAGCATCCGCACGGTGCCCGGCACCTGCATCAACGCCGCCCACGCATCGGCAAAGCGCACGGGCGCACGTGCCTTCATCTGTGCTGCACGCTCGCGGCTGCGGGCCTCCTGCTTCCACAGCGCGGCAAGGTTCAGCGTCACGGTCACCACCGCCGCACCCTGGATGACCTGTATCAGGCGACCGGGGGTATAGGGCTGCAACAGCGCGCCAAGGATCAACGCGCTGATCACCATGCCGAACAGCAGCATGACATACATCAGGCCCACGACCTTGGGCTGGTCCTCTTCGGCGACCAGATCGGTGGCCAGCGCCAGCCCGACGGTCTGCACGATGTGCACGCCCGCCCCCACCAGCAAAAACGCCAGCGCGGCCGAGGAATATCCGACCCAGCGCGGCGCATCCGCCGCATCGCCGTAGCCCGACAGCACCAGCAGCGCGAACGGCATGATGGCAAAGCCACCGAATTGATACAGCGTGCCTTTCCAGATAAACGGTGCCCGCCGCAGCCCAAGCGCCGACACGTAGGTATCGGATTTGAACCCGATCAGCGCCCTGAGCGGCGCGAAAAGCAGCGGCAGCGCCAGCATCAGCGCCACAAGGCTCGCTGGCACGCCCAGTTCCACGATCATCACACGGTTCAGCGTGCCCGCCAGAAGCACCAGCGCCATGCCCACGGTCACCTGAAACAGCGACAACCGCAGCAACTGTCCCAACGGGACCTCGTCGCTCGCCACATCTGCAAAAGGAAGGTATTTCGGCCCGATCCGAGCCAGCCTGTGCGCGACATAGGTGCGGTAATCCATGATCACCGCCCCTTGCCCGCGACAGGGCGCACGGCCCGCGAAAAGGATCCGCGGGCCGGCATGTCTATTGCGTGATCAGCGCCGTCCCGGTGCCTGCACTCGCGTGCTGTTCGGCAGGGCGCAGGATCGCCTTGACCGGCGTGCCGTCGGACAGGATGATCGTCACCTCATCGGTGCCGGGCATCACGTATCCTGCTTGCGCGGTCTGGTTTTGCTTGAGTTCCAGTGCCGCCTGATCACCCGATCCCAGCTCTTGGCCGGAAAGGAAATCAGACACCCACGACGTATTGCTGAGCACCGCCACGTGGACGGCAAAAGAGCCAACCGCCACAGCGCTGAGAAACAGCGGAACCCCGACGGTCGGCTTCACGACGAGCCACATCTTTGCATTGTTCATGACATGGACCTCCGCTTATCCGAGCCAGGGCGTCGAGAACGCCACCAGAATGTGTGCCAATAGGGCAATCAGGCCAAAGACCCTCGTGCCATCAATGAGGTAGCTATGCACCTCTTCAGCCTCTTCCAGGGTCAACCCGGTGGGCCACACCTTGTCTTCATTGTCCGCCACGTTGAATCCTCCGTGATAGGCGTGGACCATGGCGGATAAAGATCACCACGATGGTCCGATGGACGTTGACGCACACTGTGTTTTTGAAAGTGTCAGATTTTGTGTACAATATCAATTGTAAATTTGGCTTTACTATGCATTGCCATGCACTATAGCGCAAAAATTCACACGAGCTGCGTGACCTAGCGCACTGAATTCATGGCATTTCATGGGGTTTCAGCCGGTGAACAAATCCTGAAAAACGCCGGAAGAGCGGTCTGGAGGCGCGCGTTTTTGCCGGCGGCAGAACAGGAATTCACGCGGGTCGGGCCCCGGAAATCACCGTTGGGCCGTGCGTCTTTCGCCAAACCTGATGCTGATCCGAGTCGGCCTGACAACGGTCAGAGCACCTGTGGTCACAGCTTGGGCAACACGCACGCGCGTCAAACCGACGGCATCGGCTTGGTGCAAGCCAACTCAGAAAGTAAAGAGAAAGTGGTGGGCGACCCTGGAATCGAACCAGGCGTGCGTCTCCGCGAGGGAGTTACAGTCCCCTGCCACACCTTGCGGCCTGTCGCCCACTGCGCCAAGTAGGGGCAACCCCAAACCTCGGCGTGAGCGCGTGATTAGCGGGCGGCCAAAGGTGGGTCAAGGGCGAAATGAGGCCGCAAGGCCATGGCAGCAGGATGCAGATGCGATGATAGGCAAAAAGCCCAAATGGGTGGTCGAAAAGGAGAAAGCCAAACGTGCCGACGCTGCGGCAACCGTATGGCTTTTCGGCCTGCACGCGGTGCGCGATGCGCTGCAGAACCCCGCCCGCGAACGGCTGCGGTTGATCGTCACCCAGAACGCGCAGGCCAAGCTGGCAGGTGCCATCGCCGCCTCTGGCATGACACCCGAGATTGCCGATCCGCGCCGCTTTCCGGCGCCGCTGGATCCCGGGTCGGTACATCAGGGTGCCGCACTCGAAGTCAAACCGCTCGACTGGGGGCGTCTTGAGGATGTCGCCATCGGTCCGGCGGCCCCGCGGCTGGTTCTGCTCGACCGGGTCACCGACCCGCACAATGTGGGCGCGATCCTGCGCTCGGCCGAGGTCTTCGGCGCCTCTGCCGTGGTCGGCACGCGGCACCATTCCGCCCCTGAAACCGGAGCGCTTGCCAAAACGGCGTCCGGTGCACTGGAACGCCAGCCATACCTGCGCGTGCGCAACCTCGCCGATGCGATCGTGCAGCTGCAGGGCATGGGGTATCTGGTGCTGGGTCTCGATGGCGACGCGGACCAGACCATAGCCCAGACGCTGGACGGCAAACGTGACCGGGCGGTGGCGTTGGTGCTGGGGGCCGAAGGACCGGGTCTGCGGCAAAAGACACGCGAAACCGTGGACGCGCTGGTGCGGATCGACGCAGCAGGCCAGTTTGGGTCGCTCAACGTTTCAAATGCGGCTGCGGTCGCCTTATATGCATCGCAAGCGTCGGGCTGAGACCCCGCGCCGCAGGAGGATCAGATGGCAGGACCGTCCAAAATTGCGACATGCTGTTATTGCGGCACCCGCGCGGCGCTGACACTGACCGGGCGCGACCGGCACGAACTGGCCTGTTCCAACTGCGGCGCGCCGCTGCACAATCTCAAGATGCTGCCCAGAAAGGCCAAGGGCGACCGCGAACTTGTGCGTCCGTCCGTCGTGCGCACAGCGCAGAAAAAGCCCAAGAAGAAAAAGAACAAGCCCCGGCGCTTTTTCGATTTCGTCGAAGATGCGTTTGATCTTATCGAAGATATTCTCGACTGAACCGACTGCCGCAGCGCGGGCATTAACCGGCTGTTCACAGATTTGCGAGAGCCTCTTTTGCGAGCCAAGGATGTTCCTATCTTTGCTTCATGAGTTGCGGGTTTGGAACATCTGCAACACTCACTGTCCCTCGTTCCGCACTTGGCGCCCCCTCCGTTGTGATGGGGCGCTTTTTTCTGGGCGCCCCGTGGGATAGGGAAGGGTATGACATCCTACCCCGACAGTCTTTTGCGCGACGTGCTGAAACGGACCAAAACCGTGGCCATGGTTGGTGTGTCCACCAATCCGGTGCGGCCCAGCTACTTTGTCGCCCGCTATCTCGATCTCAAGGGGTTCAGCGTGCTGCCGGTCAATCCGGCCTATGGCGGTCAAACCCTGTTGGGGCGGCAGATCGTGCCCGATCTTGCGTCACTTGATGGCCCGGTCGACATGCTCGACATCTTCCGCCGCTCGGACGCGGTCCCGGACATCGTGGACGAGGCGCTCGCGACGCTGCCCGATCTGCAAACCATCTGGATGCAGATCGGCGTGGAACATGGCGAAGCCGCCGCCAAGGCCGAGGCGCGCGGCATCACCGTGATCCAGAATCGCTGCCCCAAGATTGAATATCAGCGCCTCTTTGGCGAATTGCGCATGGGCGGCTTTGCCACCGGCGTCATCTCATCGCGTCTGGATTAGGTCGCGCTTCAGCGTACGCGCCGCCACATCTGGCTCAGGCACAGCGGCCCCGCGCATCCCGAAACACGCATCCGGTCCCCCTGCATCTCCATCCGTGCGGCATAGCTGCGGTTGTGGGCGGGCACATAGGCGCGGCCCTTGTAGAGGTTGCCGCCCCCGGTCATGTCCCAGAACACCCGCTTGCCCACGGTGGGCGCATTCACCTGCGCGCCGCTGGCGTCATAGACGCGCACGATCGTGCCACACCACGCGGACCCGCAGGCGCGCGCTTCCACATGGGCCACCTGGCCCTTCTTGTCAGCTTCGGTCAGCCACGTTCCGGCAGGCGATTCCGCCCACGCCGAAGACGCGAACAAAAGGAATAATGCGAGGCAGCGCACCATTGTCTTATCACCACAATGAGGCGCATACAGTAACGCCGCGTTGACGATCTGGCAACGCGGCGTTGATTTCTCGGCCAAAAGGCGCCGGCGATCAGTTCACCCGGCTCCACGTCTGCTTGGAACAGATCAATCCGCCTGCCACGCAGCCGCGCAGCGCCAGCGAATTGCCGTTCAGGGTCATC
Source organism: Pseudomonadota bacterium (assembly GCA_038532285.1). Taxonomy (GTDB): domain Bacteria; phylum Pseudomonadota; class Alphaproteobacteria; order Rhodobacterales; family Rhodobacteraceae; genus Tateyamaria. The sequence goes on from JBCBAV010000095.1 coordinate 13,349, forward strand.
TTGCCGATGTAGATCTTGTTGTTCGACGGCCGCCAGACCTGGCCTTCATACTTGCCGCTGCCTGCGGGCGTCATGTCGATCACCAGCGTTTTACCGATGTTTTCCGACTGGTATTCGCCTGCATCGTTGAACGTGCGGGCGATCTTTCCGCAAATCGCTGCACCACAGGTGGCCATCGTGATATGCGCAAAAGACCCGTCATCGGGCTGCGTCTTCCACGTGCCCAGCACCGGATCGGCCATCGCGGCACCCGTCGCCACCACGCTCATCACGGCTGCTGCCAAGAGCTTTTTCATGTCATTTCCTCCCGTTTGTGCCGAGACACTGCGTCAAGCGGACCAGTCATGGCAAGAATGACCTCGGGTCGCGTTGCAAATCCCGGGCACAGGTGACATCAGGCGGCACAGCAGCCACAGGAGCGCACGATGATCCTCTATCCCGCCATCGACCTCAAGGACGGGGCTGCCGTGCGGCTGGTGCATGGCGAGATGGACAGCGCGACAGTGTTCAACGACGACCCCGCAGCCCAGGCGCGCGCCTTTGTCGACGCGGGCTGCGCGTGGCTGCATCTCGTGGATCTCAACGGCGCCTTTGCAGGCACACCCGTCAACGCCGCCCCGGTCGAGGCGATCCTTGCCGCTTGCGATGTGCCCGCGCAACTGGGCGGCGGTATCCGCGACATCGCCACGATCGAGGGCTGGCTGGACAAGGGCCTCGCCCGCGTGATCCTCGGCACCGTGGCGGTGGAAAATCCCGCCCTCGTGCGCGAAGCGGCGCGCGCCTTTCCCGGGCAGGTCGCGGTCGGGATCGACGCGCGGGACGGCAAGGTCGCGACCAAGGGCTGGGCCGAAGAAACCGACGTCGACGCCACAGACCTCGCCAAATCCTTCGAGGATGCGGGCGTCGCCGCCATCATCTACACCGACATCAACCGCGACGGTGCCATGGGCGGGCCGAATGTGCAGGCGACCGACGCGCTGGCCCGCGCCGTGTCGATCCCGGTGATCGCGTCGGGCGGCGTGTCGTCTCTGGATGATCTCATAGCACTCAAGGCCAAGGGCACCATTGCTGGCGCCATCTCGGGCCGCGCGCTCTATGACGGCGCGATTGATCTTGCCGCAGCACTCAAGGCGTTGGGCTAGGCTCAAATCTATCCATCCCGCCGCCCAGACGTAAAAACCGCGCCATGTCAGCGATTTGGCGCGCACTGTTAAGGTTGCGTCAGGCGGGATGCCGTTCCCACTGACGCAATGATGCGCGGTGAACCGCGCCGATGTGACAGGTTTTCGACCTGGGGGTCTTCCCACCGTCCGGCAACCGACCGCTGCCCGGCAGCACGTGCGACAACGCTTTCATGCAGCCCTGCCGCGGACCCGCCAGCACATGTGTCAAACCGGATCCGCCCAATGCGTCGCGCCCGCGCTTACTGCGCCACATCACCGGTGAATTTCGCCAACGCTCCCGCCATGGTCTGCAGATACGCCGCATCTTCCGACACACCGCCCAGCTTGCCCAACATCGCCGCGGGATCCTCATAGGCGATCATCGCCATCCCGTTGGTGTCCTCGAACACCAGCACCTTCATCGGCAGGAACAACCCTGCCACCGGATCGTCCTTGATCGCAGGTGTGCCCACCTTGGGATTGCCAAAGATCAGCAATTGCGACGCCCCGACATCCTCCCCGATGCTCTGCGCCCCGGCCCCATGATCCACGCGGGCAAAAACCGTGATCCCCGCCGCCTCCATCGCGCTCACCAGCGCGTCGGCGGTCTCTGCCACACCCGCCGCTGCTTCCTTGCGGATGACGCCGTTGTCCCCGGCCCAACTGGCGCTCGCACAGGCGGCGAGCAGGATAATCATGATGAAACGCATGGTCTGTCTCCTTGGCTGTCGCCCAACAGGCTAATGCGCGCAGCCGTCGTTGCACCCAACGCTTGCGTGATCGGCGTGTCTTTGCCTGCGCGCGCCCGGTGGCAAGGGGGCTTGCCGCCGCGACCGCAGCCCGCTACGCCAAGGCATGCTCAAGACCCGCATCATCCCCTGTCTCGATGTCGCCGATGGCCGCGTGGTCAAAGGCGTGAACTTCGTCGACCTGATCGACGCCGGCGACCCGGTCGCGGCCGCGCGCGCCTATGACGCCGCCGGCGCGGACGAGCTGTGCTTTCTCGACATCCACGCGACGCACGAAAACCGCGGCACCATGTTCGATCTGGTCCAACGCACCGCCGAACAGTGCTTTATCCCGCTCACCGTGGGCGGCGGCGTGCGCACCGTGGCAGACGTGCGCGCCCTGCTGCTCGCAGGCGCCGACAAGGTCAGCTTCAACTCC
>JBCBAV010000096.1:0-15134 GCA_038532285.1 Pseudomonadota bacterium
GCCATTACTGATACGTCATTCAGCGTGCATGAACACGAAATCCGCGCAATCATCGGCCCGAACGGCGCTGGCAAAAGCTCTCTCCTGAACTGCATCAACGGCATCTACAAGCCACAGGAGGGCACCATTTCCTTCAAGGGCCGCGTGCTGGACAAAATCAGCCCGAACATCGTGGCCCAGATCGGTATCTCGCGCACGTTCCAGAACCTCGCGCTGTTCAAACGGATGTCCGTGCTGGACAACATCCTGGTGGGGCGCAAGCTGCACATGTCGGCAGGCTTCCTGCCCGTGGCCCTGCAACTGCCCAGCGCCCGCCGCGAAGAGGAAGCGAACCGCGACAGGTGCGAGGAGATCATCGACTTCCTCGAAATCCGCAATATCCGTGACACGCCAGTCGGCAAGCTGCCCTACGGCCTGCAGAAAAAGGTCGAACTGGGCCGCGCGCTGGCGACCGAAGCGGACGTGCTGCTGCTGGACGAGCCGATGGCCGGCATGAACGTTGAGGAAAAGCGCGAAATGTGCCGCTTCATCCTCAAGGTTAATGATGAGCTGGGCACCACAATCGTGCTGATCGAACACGACATGGGCGTGGTCATGGACATCTCGGACAACGTGGTCGTGCTGGATTACGGCAAGATCATCGGCGATGGCCCGCCCGACGAAGTGCGCGCCAACCAGGAAGTTATCGACGCCTACCTCGGAGTGGCACATGACTGAATTTCTCTTTTTCATCGAAGTCGTTGTCGCCGGCTTGCTTGCCGGGACGATGTATTCGCTCGTCGCGTTGGGGTTCGTGCTGATCTACAAGGCGTCGTCCACGTTCAACTTTGCCCAAGGCGCGATGGTGTTCTTTGCCGTGCTGTCCTTTGTGGGTTTCATGGAACTGGGCATACCCTTTGTCCTCGCGTTTTTCGTTACCATCCTCTTGATGGCACTGGTCGGCCTTGCAACCGAAAAGCTGGTACTGAAACCGCTGCGAAATCAAAGCGAGGACACGCTGCTCATGGCCACCATCGGCCTTGGCTTCGTGCTCGAAGGGTTGGCACAGGCGGCCTGGGGGGTCGAGGTGCGGCGCCTGGATTTGGGTATCCCGGATTTCCCGATCCAATGGATCATCGAATCCACCGGGCTCTTTATCTCGGCGCTGGATGTGACTGCGGGACTTGTTGCAGCGGGCCTGATCATCGCGTTGGCCCTGCTGTTCAAGTACACCAAGATGGGCCTGGGTTTGCGTGCGGTTGCTGACGATCCGGGTGCGGCAAGTTCGATTGGCATTCCGCTGGGCAGCATCATGCTGATGGTGTGGACCGCCGCGGGCATCGTGGCACTTGTGGCGGGCATGATGTGGGGCGCGCGTGCAGGCGTGCAGTTTGCCCTTGTAGACCTCGCCCTGAAAGCGCTGCCCGTGCTTATTATCGGCGGGTTTTCCTCTATCCCTGGCGCCATTGTCGGCGGGCTGATCATCGGTGCCACTGAAAAGGTGCTTGAGGTTTACATTGGCCCTTATTTCGGCGGGGCCATCGAAGGCTGGGCGCCCTTTGTCCTGGCTATCTTCTTCCTGCTGTGGCGGCCCGAAGGCCTCTTCGGCGAAAAGATCATCCGGCGCGTGTAGGGAGACAGCAACATGTCCAACAAACCCGTATTTCTCAGCTACACCCGCAGTGACCTGACCAATTTCGTGGTGCTGATGGGCCTTGGCCTCGCTGTGATCCCGTTCCTTGTACAAACGGATTACTGGTACTCGTCCATCCTGATCCCATGGCTTTGCCTGTCATTGGCTGCCATCGGTCAACAGATCGTGATGGGCTATGCCGGTCAACTCGCCCTCGGGGCGGCAGGTTTCATGGCCGCCGGGGCGTTTGCCTTGTTCAACCTTGAACTTCGGCTCGAATTCATCCCGTTCCCGATCAACCTGATCCTCGCCGGGCTTGTAGCCGCGTTCTTTGGCATCCTCTTTGGCCTGCCGTCATTGCGCGTGCGCGGCATCTACCTGATGGTCGCCACACTGGCGTCCCAGTTCTTTATCATCTGGATGATCGACAAGTTCGGCTGGTTCAAAAACTACGACACCTCGGGCATCATCACCGCACAGGACATCGTCATCTTTGGACGCGAATTCACCACGCCCATGGAAATGTACTTTGTGGTTCTTGTTGTGGTCGCAGTCCTGACCATCCTCGCCATCAACATGACACGGGGCAGCACGGGCCGAAATTGGATGGCTGTGCGCGACATGGACATCGCGGCCGAAAGCATGGGCATCTCGCTCCTGCGCACCAAGCTTCAGGCGTTTGCAATCTCCGCGTTTTTCTGTGGCGTCGCGGGTGCACTGTTTGCCTTCACATATCTCAAATCGATGGAGCCGGTCGCGTTCGACATCAAACTGTCGTTCCGCATTTTGTTTATGGTGATTTTGGGCGGTCTGGGCACGATCAACGGCGCGTTCATCGGGGCGGCGTTCATTCTTCTGTTCCCTGTGGTCCTCAACACGCTGGGCAACGAGATCTTCCACGGCATGATTGATGCCACCATCATCTCGTCCATCGAACTGGTTGTGTTCGGAGTGCTAATCATCGTGTTCATGATCTACGAACCGCTGGGCATGGCCAAACTGTGGGAAAACATCAAGGCGCGGTTCAAATCCAGCCGCGTGCCGGACCCCACATTGGTCCAAACGCGCAAGAACACCTGAGCGGCGGCACAATGGATCGCCGCCTCAAACTGATCCTTGCGCTGCTCGTCGGTGTGGGGATCGGACTGTTCTTCGACAATGATATAAGCGCGCTGTTTGGCGGCCGATAGGCAGGGGGCTTGCCCCCTACTCTGCCGCCACCGATGTGCTGTCTTCGGCTTTTTCCACCCGCACGGCGGAGAATTTGAACTCCGGGATCTTGCCGTAGGGATCCAGCGCCGGATTGGTCAGGATGTTGGCCGCCGCCTCAACATAGGCGAAGGGCAGGAACACGTTGCCTTCGGACACCGCACGGTCAGACCGGGCCAGCACGGTGACGCTGCCGCGCCGCGTAGTCAGGCGGATATAGTCGCCCGGCTGCACCCCCAGTTCGCGCAAGCTACGCGGGTGCAGCGAACAGTTCGCCTCGGGCTCCACCGCGTCCAGAACCTTGGACCGCCGCGTCATCGACCCGGTGTGCCAGTGTTCCAGCTGCCGCCCGGTGATCAGGACAAACGGGTACTCCGCATCCGGCACCTCGTCAGGCGGCAGAACGCTGGCAGGCGTAAACCGTGCGCGCCCGTCGGGCCGCGGGAACCCTTCGGCAAAGACAATCGACTGACCGGGATCATCGGGGCTGAGCGACGGGTAGGTCACCGCCGTTTCTTCCAGCCGTTCCCACGTGATATTGTCGAGTGACCGCATGTTCAGCTTCATCTCGGCAAATATCTCGGAGGGGTGCTTATACGTCCAATCAAGACCCAGCCGTTTCGCCAGTTCCACCTCGATCCACCAGTCTTCCTTTGCCTCACCGGGGGGCGGTGTGACGGGCCGGCCCATCTGCACCTGCCGGTTGGTGTTGGTCACGGTGCCGGATTTCTCGTACCACGCCGACGAGGGCAGGATCACGTCGGCATAGTTCGCCGTCTCGGTCAGAAAGATATCCTGAACCACCAGATGTTCGAGCTTGGCCAGCGCCGCACGCGCATGATCGGAATCCGGGTCCGACATCGCCGGGTTTTCCCCGAGGATGTACATGCTGCGAATGTCACCGACGTGGATCGCATCCATGATCTCGACCACGGTCAGGCCCTTCTGGTCCGAGAAATCCTGCGACGCCCAAACGTCGGTAAAGGCCGAGCGAACGCCATCATCCGTCACCGACTGATAATCCGGCAAAAACATCGGGATCAGGCCCGCATCCGACGCGCCTTGCACGTTGTTCTGCCCCCGCAGCGGGTGCAGGCCCGCACCGGGCCTCCCCACCTGCCCGCACATTAGCGCCAGGCTAATCAGGCAGCGCGAGTTGTCAGTGCCATGGATGTGCTGGCTGACGCCCATCCCCCAAAAGATCATCGCCGCCTTGGCACCCGCAAAGGTGCGTGCCACGTCGCGCAGCACCTCGGCGTCGATGCCGCAGATCGGTGCCATTTTCTCGGGCGGGAAGCCCTTGAGATGCTCTTTCATCGCATCCCAGTTTTCGGTCATCGCCTGGATGTACTGCCGGTCATACAGCTCTTCTTCGACGATGGTGTGCATGATCGCGTTCAGCATCGACACATCCGCGCCGGGCTTGAACTGCAGCATGTGGCTGGCAAAGCGTTTCAGCCCGTGCCCGCGCGGATCCATCACGATGAGCTTGCCGCCGCGTTTCACGAACTGCTTGAAATAGGTCGCAGCAACCGGATGGTTTTCCATCGGGTTGCAGCCGATGGCGATGGCCACGTCTGCATTCTCGATCTCGTTGAAGGTGGCGGACACGGCCCCCGACCCGACGTTTTCCAACAGGGCGGCCACCGACGACGCGTGGCACAGCCGGGTGCAGTGATCGACGTTGTTGTGGCCAAAACCCTGACGGATCAGTTTCTGGAACAGATACGCCTCTTCGTTCGAGCACTTCGCGGACCCAAAGCCCGCGATATAGGTCGGCTTTTGATCGCGCAGCCGTGCCATGCCGCCCGCGGCAACATCCAGCGCCTCATCCCAGCTGGCTTCGCGGAAATGCGTGCGCCAGTTGGCCGGATCGACATTCAGCCCCTTTTCCGGAGCGTCCTCGCGACGGATCAGCGGCTTGGTCAGGCGATGCGGATGGTGGATATAGTCAAACCCGAACCGCCCCTTGACACACAGCCGGTTTTCATTGGCCGGGCCGTCAATGCCCTCGACATATTTGATCTTGTCATCCTTGACCTTGAAGCTGATCTGGCACCCCACCCCGCAATAGGGGCAGACGCTTTTGACCTCGCGGTCGAAATCCTTGCTGTCGCCCGCTTGATCGTCATCCAGAACCGTGGCGGGCATCAGCGCGCCCGTGGGGCAGGCCTGCACGCATTCGCCGCACGCCACACACGATGACGCGCCCATCGGGTCGTCCTGATCAAACACGATCTTGGACCCGGCCCCGCGGCCCGCCATCCCGATCACGTCGTTGACCTGCACATCGCGGCACGCGCGGACACAGAGGTTGCAGTTGATGCAGGCATCCAGATTGACCCGCATCGCCACGTGGCTGTCATCCAACAGCGGCACATGCTCGGGTGCCTTGGGCGGAAAGCGGCTGTCGCACACGCCGCTCAAATCGGCCATGTCCCAGAAATGCGACGACGCGTCGTGGCGCACCTCGGGCTGGTCGGCGGCGAGAAGTTCGATCACCATCTCGCGCGATTTCTGCGCGCGCGCAGTTTCAGTTTGCACAACCATGCCGTCGGCGACGGGCCGGATGCAGGACGCCACCAGCGTGCGCTCCCCCTCGACCTCGACCATGCAGGCGCGGCAGTTTCCGTCCGGCGTGTAGCCCTTGGCAGGCTTGTGGCACAGATGCGGGATCTTCAGCCCGCGGCCATGGGCGGCCTCCCAGATTGTGTAGCTCTCGGGGACCGTGACGTCTTCGCCGTTGAGGCTGAAGGTGATCATGTTGACCTGCGCACCGTCTGGCATCTCAGATCTCCTCGCCAAAGTGTTTCATCACCGACCGGATTGGATTGGGTGCTGCCTGCCCCAGCCCGCAAATGGACGCGTCGCCCATGACCTGGCACAGGTCGGTAAGCAGATCCTGATCCCAGCTGTCGGCCTGCATCAACTGCACCGCCTTTTCGCAGCCCGCCCGGCACGGCGTGCACTGGCCACAGCTTTCATCCTCGAAGAACCGCAACATGTTCAGCGCAGCCCCCCGCGCGCTGTCCTGATCCGACAACACCACGACCGCTGCGGACCCGATGAAGGTGCCCAAGGGCTGCAGCGTGTCGAAATCCAGCGGCACATCGTCGATGGTCGCGGGCAAAAGGCCCGAGGAGGGACCGCCCGGCTGATAAGCTTTGAAGACATGCCCGTCCAGCATGCCGCCCGCCGCTTCGATAATGTCGAGGATGGTGGACCCGGCAGGCAACAGGTAAACGCCCGGCGCCTTGACCCGGCCCGACACCGAATAGCTGCGCAGCCCAGTGCGTCCGTTCTTTTCGACGCTGTTCAGCACCTCCGGCCCCTCGCGGCACACCCGCGCCACCCAGTGCAGGGTTTCGATGTTGTGCACCAGCGTCGGCCGGTCAAAGATACCGACTTGCGCCACAAAGGGCGGACGGTGGCGCGGCAGGCCGCGCTTGCCTTCGATCGACTCGATCATCGCGCTTTCTTCGCCGCAGATATAAGCGCCTGCGCCGCGCCGCAGGTCGATGTAGCCGGGTGCCACTATCCCCGCCTCTTCCAGCGCCGCAATCTCGCGCAGCAGGATCTCGCGCACCGCCGGGTATTCGTCGCGCAGGTAGATAAAGGCCTTGTCCGCCTCGACCGCCCAGGACGCGATCAGCATCCCTTCGAGAAACAGATGCGGCGTGCGTTCGAGGTAGTAGCGGTCCTTGAACGTCCCCGGCTCACCCTCGTCGCCGTTCACGGCCAGGTACCGCGGCCCGGGGTTTGCGCGCACAAAGCCCCACTTCTTTCCTGACGGAAACCCTGCCCCACCAAGCCCGCGCAAGCCGCTGGCCAGCACCGTTTCCTGTACCGCCTCCCAGTCGCCATTGGCGCGCATCTGCGTCATCGTCTCGTAACCGCCCGCGGCGCGATAGGCCGCCAACTCCTCGTAGTCCGGAACATGCGTGTGCGTGTCGTCATGCATGATCGCGGCCGTCACCAGTTCCGGCGTCGCGTGGTCAATGTGGTTGTGGCCCAGTTCCAGAACCGGCGCCGTGTCACACCGCCCCATGCACGGCGCGCGCAACACGCGCACTTGGCTGGGGTCCAGACCATCGATCAGCGCCTGACGCAACTGCTCAGCCCCGGCCAATTCACACGACAGCGAGTCGCACACCCGGATGGTCAGTGCAGGCGGCGGCATTTCCTCGGACCTCACCACGTCGAAATGGGCGTAGAACGTCGCGACCTCGTACACCTCGGCCTGCGCCAGCCGCATCTCATGCGCCAAGGCTGCGATGTGGTCAGCGGACAGATGGCCGTGCGCATCCTGAATGAGGTGCAGAAATTCGATCAGCAGATCGCGGCGCCGCGGCTGATCGCCCAGCAGATCGCAGACCTCTTTCAGCGCCGTATCGGTAAATTGCCGGCCCTTGGGCTGCTTGCGGGACTTGCCAGTTCCCTTTTTCTTCCAAACGCCGTTTTGGGTATCCAGCGGGGCCATGTCACCACCTTGCGCACTGTCGTTCCTGCCGCAACGGTGACATCAGCAAAGCTGACCGTCAAATCCATAAAATTGATGTTACGATAATTTTTACTTATTGTAAATCACCGCAAACGCGACGCAGCGCATCTACGGTCGGCAATGTCAAATCGCGCGACCGCGTAAACAGGCATACGGGCATCTCCAACTCTGGCTCCACAAGCCTGAGCGCGCGAACACGGTGCATCGGTTCAAAGAGATCCAAAAGATGCTCGGGCACAATGGTTGCCGCTGCCCCCTCGCCCGCCAGCACGATCGAGGCCAGAAACCCGCTGGACGCCGCTATGATCTGCGGTGCAAGGCCCTGATCCCGGAATACCTTGTCGATGATCCGCCGGTTTTGCATCGAGGGTTCCAGCAGGCACAGCGGCAGTTCTGCCGCCTCTTCCCATGTTATGGTTTCATCCGCGCTCTGGCACATCTCGTGCGGCACAAGAAGCAGGTAACGTTCGTCGTAAACCGGATCGATCTGATGCAGCTGCGTTGCCAACCCTTCGCCATAGGTAAAACCCGCCTCGAACTGCCCGCTATCGACCCCCTGCTGCACCGCGAGCGATGACCCGGTGTGCAGGCGGACGGTTATGCCCGGATGCTTGCGCCGCAGCCGGTCGACCGCGCGCGCCGCATAGATCACCGCCGTCGGCACAATTCCGACGGACAGCGAACCGGTGATTTCCCCGGTGGCTGAACGGATGTCCTGTTCCATGATCTTCAGGTCATCCATGATCTTGTGCGCGTGGCGCAGCATCGCTTCGCCTTCGGAGGTAAAGCCCTGAAACCGGTTGCCGCGCTTGACCAGCGCCACCCCCAGCCCCTCTTCGATCTTGCGCAGGCGCATCGAGAACGCGGGCTGCGAGACGCCGCAATCCTCTGCTGCACGGGCAAAATGCTTGCGTCGCGCAAGTGCTGTCAGGAATTCCATGTCTCTGAGGTTGAGCACGCCGCTGTCCCGCAAAAGTCCCGCTGTTCAGCGATACCTACGCCACGCGTGCCTTGTCGGCAAACCGCCGATTACAGGGCGCCGCGCCGCGCACGGGCACCACCGCGGCGGGTGGGACGCGGCACTTGCAGGTCAAGCGGTTCAAGCGGCCTGTCCAATGAACGCTGCAAGAGGTCGCAAAACACGGCAACCGCGGGCGACGCCTGTATGAACGGACGCGCGGTTTCGTGGGCGAGCGATGCTTCACGCGCATAGCTCGCATTGCCACGCAGCGCGCCCAGCCACTGCAGATACCCCAGATGCCCAAGTACCTTGGCCTTGGCCGGATCAACGTGCCCAATGTCCAGCTGTGCAATCGTACGTGTCAAAAGCATGAATTCACCTGATACCCAATCGAAACAGCGGGGCCGGCATATGCCCGCCCCGCTCACGTCAACCTAGCTTGCGCCACCGGTCGACAGCGCATCCAGCAAAGTGCCGAGATTGTGCTGGAACATCGCCAGATAGCTGGTCGCTGGCCCACCGCGCTCGGACAGTGCATCAGAAAACAGCCGTCCCCCGATCTCGATCCCGGTCTCTTCCGAGATCTGCTGCACCAGGGCGGGGCTGGTGATGTTTTCAACAAAGAGACCGGCCACCTTTTCCTCGCGCAGTTGCGCGATCAGCGTTGCAAGTTCCTGTGCCGACGGTTCTGCTTCGGTGTCGATGCCAACGGGGGCGAGGAAGTTCAGCCCATAGGCATCCGCGAGATAGCCAAAGGCATCATGAGCGGTCACCACCGTGCGGCGGTCCTCAGGCAGCTCTGCCAGCTTGGCCTTGGTTTCGGCATCCAGCTCCATCAGCTCCGCAATGTAAGCATCGGCGTTTGAATTGAAATGATCCGCATGATCCGGCAGCACCTCAGTCATCGCGGCGGCGATGTTCTGAACATAAATCACGCCGTTTGTCAGTGCATTCCATGCATGCGGGTCGACCTCGCCGTCGACCATCACGGGTGTGACGCCCTGCGTTGCGACAAACACGGCCCCGTCTGTGCCGGATTCCGCGATCAGCGTATCAGACCAGGTTTCAAATCCCATGCCGTTGACAAAGATCAAATCCGCTTCGGCCACCGCTTTGGCATCTGCGACAGAAGGTTGATATACATGCGCGTCCGCATCCGGACCGACGATCGTGGTCACGCTTGCATGTTCGCCGACCACTTGTTCGACCATGTCGCCCAAGATCGAAAAGCTGGCGACAACCTTGAGGTCATGCGCCATTGCAGGCAGGGCACCAAGCGCGATGTACGCCGCGGACAGCCCGGCAGCGATAGACTTTGTGAATGTCATTGAGGTCTCTCTTTGTGTTGTGTTTGGGGGATGGTTGTTGTGTCCTGGCGGTCCTGCCTGCGCAGGCCTCTGCCAAATCCAAGCGGGCCAAGAATGGCTGACATCGCGAAAAAGCCACCTGCGGTCAGCACTATCGCAGGGCCGGACGGGGTTTCCGGAAGAAAGTAAGACAGCGTGAGACCAATCCAGCAACTGGCCAGCGCCAAAAGGAAACCGAGGCCCAACTGCCCCGTGATCGTGCTGGACCAATAGCGCGCTGACGTCGCCGGCAGGATCATCAGTCCCACGGCCATCAGCGTGCCCAACGTCTTGAACGCCGCAAGCAAATTCAGGACAAGGAGCAGCATGAACGCCTGTTCGATCAACCACGGCCGTCGCGTTTGAGCCTCGAAAAATACCGGATCGCAGGTGCTCACGATCAACGGTCGCAGCAGCACAGCAAAGGACACAAGCGTGATCGTCGCCACCGTGCCGACGAGGATCAGCGACCCATCATCTATTCCCAGAATCGAGCCGAACAGAAAACTTTTCAGCGGCACTGCGGAACCCGCCGCCGACAAGATGAAAATCCCCACCGCCAGCGCAATAAGGTAGAGCGATGCAAGGCTCGCATCCGAACGCAGGATGGTCTTGCGCGCCAAAAGCGCGGTGAGGATCGCCACGCCAACACCGGCGATCAATCCACCGATCAGCAATGAAGCGACAGAAAGGCCCGCAGTGACAAATCCGATCACGACGCCGGGCGTGATTGCATGGGCCATCGCCTCACCGGCCAGCGACAGCCGCCGCAGCACGAGAAACGCGCCAACAGGCGCAACCGATGCCGACAACACCGTCGTCACGACAAATGCGCGACGCATGAAGGCAAAACTCCACATCTCGGCAAACAGTTCAAACATGCGCTGTCTCCGGTAAAGATGTGCGAAACATCCATGCAGCCTGACTGGCTGACAGATATTTCTGCGCCACAAGACGTTCGGGCGTCAGCACGGCATCCACGGTGCCAAAACTGGCGGTTTCCGCGCCCAAAAGCAGCGCATGACTGCAATGATCCAGCACCGACGACAAATCATGCACAACCAGCACCACAGCCCGACCCTCATCCCGCCAGCGGTCGATGATCGACAACAGATGCGCTTCGGTGCTCTGATCCACCGCCGCAAAGGGTTCGTCCAGCAGGATGAGATCGGCGTCCTGCATGATCACCCGGGCAAAGAGCGCGCGCTGAAGCTGGCCCCCCGACAGTGTGTGCAAAGACTGATCTGCAATGTCCAGGACACCCGCAGCATCCAATGCTGCATCCACCCGATTCCGCGTTGCGGCGTCCAGCCGCCCTTGCAAACCAAACCCCTTCCAAGCGCCCATTGCAGCCAGGTCGCGCACCCGCAATGGAAAGCGGCGGTCGAATTCGGTCATCTGCGCCAGATACCCGATCTCTCGCGGTGGGCCATCGGGCCATGCCAGGCGCCCCGACAATGGATCAATCAAACCGAGCAACAGCTTGACAAATGTACTTTTTCCCGCGCCATTTGCGCCCAACACCGCCAGTGTCTCGCCGCGTTCAATGTCCATGGAAAGGCCACGAAAGAGCGTCAAGCCGGGATGGCCGAGCGCCACATTGCGGATCTCGAGCAGCGCAGGCATCACAGAACCGCCAGAATGATCAGCCACAGGATCGCCGATACCGCGACCGCGCTGACAATCAGCGTCCGCGTGCCCACACCGGTAAGGCAAAAGCCACCGGCACCACGCCTGGCCGCGCGGCTCATCCGCGCGCACTTCGGCTCAACACGCCATTCAGATGTCGCGCAATTCGCTTATTGGCGTCAGTGTCCATGGCCACCTCCGTACCGGTGGGGGCATGGCAGAACCTGAATGTGTGACGGCGCAACGCGCGTTCGACATTAAACTCTCCCTCCAGGACACCCCGCCCGGATCAGCATCGTTTTACGACACCTCAAGGTGCCGCATGATGGCAGGTCTCCTGACTTGCGGATCGCCGCTCTCCCGAACCTTCCCAGGTTGGCCAACCGGCCTGTCCCAGTGGTCTTGTCGGGGTCGCTCACCGCTTACAGTTGCGGGGGCAGTCACGGACTTGGCCAAGGCCGCACCGTGTTCCCATTTCATCCAGCCGACTCAGCGCCGGCGAGAACCATCCTTGGCAGGTAAACGCGCCAGTCCGTGCCGGTCAAGTGCGAAGACGCCCCTGTGCTGCACAGCAGCAAATCACCGGTTGACTGTGACGGTCCAATTGACGCCACTGTACCGAAAGGCGGATGACACGGGTGTGCCATGGAAAGCTTTGCGGACAATCTTCAAATCATGCGCCGAACACCGCTGAGCGAAAGCCACGTCGAGGCGCTGCGCTCCATAGCGACGGAACATGTGTGGGACCCCGGGCACGTGGTAACCCGCGCCGGTGCGCCGATGACGCGGTTCGTTTATGTGCTTTCGGGTGCCATCGAGGTTTTTGACGACCGCACTGGCGAGGCGTACCTTGAGGCGTTCCTCGGGCCACAGCAATTTGCCGGAGAAATTGCGCTGCTCACCGGATCGGCCGCAGCGCTGAGTCTGCGCACGCGGGAGGTCACAAAGGTTCTGGTGGCAGATCGGCAAGACCTGCTCAAGCTGATGTCAAAGATCCCGGAGATGAGTGATATCATCATTTCGGTACTGGCCGCGCGGCGGCGGCGGCAGGTCGAAATGGGCGACAGCAACCTGTGCCTGATCGGAGCCGAGGCGTCGCGCGATGTCCGTCAGATCGAGGCGTTTCTGAGCCGCAACAAACTGCCCTTTCGCGCCCTGACGCTGGATGATCCGGATGCGCCCCAGCTGTGCGGCGGCACCGCGGCGCCTGGCGTTGTTTTCGGTGACGACGGGTTAATGTCCGATCCTTCACCGCGCGCAGTGGCCCGGCGGTTGGGTCTGGATCAAACCGCCCTCGATTGCGCGCAAACCGACGTGTTGATCGTCGGCGGTGGGCCGGGCGGCGTGGCAGCAGCAGTCTATGCCGGGGCAGAAGGGCTGCGCTCGGTTCTGGTCGAGGAACTGGCAGTGGGCGGACAGGCAGGCACCTCTTCGCGGATCGAGAACTACATGGGTTTCCCCACCGGCATATCCGGCGGAGATCTGGTCTGGCGCGGGCAAGTGCAGGCGATGAAATTCGGCACGCAATTCGTGCGCCCGCGCCGGATCGACGCGTTGATCGAACAGGACGATGGCCGGATCGAGGCGCATCTGGAGGACGGCCACAAGATCATGGCCCGCGCCGTCGTTATCGCCACCGGCGTGCAATACCGCCGCCTGCCCTGGGGCCGGCTTGAGGATTTCGAAGGTGCGGGCGTCTACTATGCCGCGACAGAGACCGAGGCGCGCTATACCGCCGGCGATGAGGTGATCGTTGTGGGCGGCGGCAACTCAGCCGGACAGGCCGCCATGTTCCTCAGCCGAACCGCCAAGCATGTGCATGTCTTTGTCCGTGGCACGTCACTGGCCGCATCCATGTCAGACTACCTGTCCAGCCGCCTAGCTGCCGACCCGGCTATCACGCTGCACTTCGAGACGCAGATCGAGGCGCTGGACGGTGACTGCACGCTTGAATGCGTACGCTACAGAACGCCGGAAGGGCTACATGAATGCCCGGCGCGTGGCGTGTTCGTCATGGTCGGGGCCGCGCCAAACACCAATTGGCTGCCGTCTTGCGTCAAACTGGATCCGCGCGGCTATGTGATCACCGGCGAAGAGGTCGGCGGGCGCAGCCAGTTCGAGACCTCGCATCACGGCATTTATGCCGTGGGCGACGTGCGTGCCGGATCGGTCAAACGCGTGGCCTCTGCCGTCGGCGAAGGGTCGGTTGTCATCTCCGACGTCTGGTCACACGTGCGCGGGGACGTGGGCGACTAAGCCACCCGGTCGCGCGGCGCCTTGCCGTCGAAAAAGTCGTTGAGGTTGTCCAACACGCGGAACCCCATGGCCTGCCGCGCCTCGCGGGTGGCACTGCCCATGTGCGGCAGCATCACGAGGTTGTCGCATTGCGCCAGCATCGGGTTGATCCGCGGTTCGCTTTCAAACACGTCAAGTGCCGCGCCCCCGATCGTGTCAAACATCAGCGCCTGCGCCAGCGCCGCCTCGTCCACCACCTCGCCGCGCGCCGTATTGATCAAAAAGGCATCCTCTTTCATCAAATCGAGCCTGCGGCTGTTGATCATGCGCGTGTTCTCGACGCCGCCAGGGCAATGCAGCGAGACGAAATCGCAATCAGGCAGCATGTCGTCCAGCGCCGCCACCTGCCGCGCGCCAAACTGCGCCAGCACCTCGGGATCAATGGGCGATCGGTTGTAGACCAGAATGTCCATGCCGAACCCGAAATGCGCGCGCCGCGCCATTTCCTGCCCGATGCGGCCAAAGCCGACGATGCCCAGCGTCTTGCCCGATACCTTGGTGCCGACGAGATGCGTGGGCCGCCAGCCATCCCAATTGCCCGCGCGCACTTCACGCTCTCCGTCACCTGCGCGCCGCGCCACCATCAGCATCAGCGTCATGGCCAGATCCGCGGTGCATTCCGACAGCACATCGGGCGTATTGGTGATGGCAATCCCGTGTGTCTTGGCGGCGTCTACGTCGATGTGGGTATAACCGACCCCGTAGTTGGCAAAGATCTTGGTGCTCGCCTTCGGCACATCCAGCACCTCGGCCCCGATCTTGTCAGTGACCGTCGGCAGCACCGCGTCAAAGCGCTGGATCGCCTCGCGAAACTCTGCGGGCGTCAATGGACGGTCCGACCGGTTGAGGTGAACGTCGTAATTGGCCGACAGCTTTTCTTCGACAGCGGCGGGCCAGCGGCGGGTAACAAGGACAGACGGTTTGATCATCACGCGGCCTCCATGACCTTGGCGATTGTGGCGCCGATTTCGGCGGGGTGTTCGGCGACGGTGACGCCCGCGGCGGACAGGATTTCCACCTTTTCCGACGCGCTTTCACCAAAGGCCGAGATGATGGCGCCCGCATGCCCCATGGTGCGGCCCTTGGGCGCGGTCAGGCCCGCGACATAGGCCACCACGGGCTTGGTCACGTGATCGCGGATGTATTCGGCGGCCTCGGCCTCTTGCGGGCCGCCGATCTCGCCAATCAGGGCGATCACGTGCGTTTCTTCGTCGTGCTGAAACCGTTCGAGGATATCGCGAAAGGACGAGCCATTGATGGGATCGCCGCCGATCCCGACAGAGGTCGACACCCCGATGCCCCGTTCCTTGAGCTGGCTTGCCGCCTCGTAGCCCAGCGTGCCCGACCGGCCGACGATGCCCACGTGCCCCTTGAGGTAAATATGCCCCGGCATGATGCCCAAGAGCGCCTTGCCCGGGCTGATCGTGCCCGCGCAATTCGGCCCCGTCAAAACCATGCGCCGGTCCTTGGGATAGCGGAACATGTAGCGTTTCACACGGATCATGTCCTGCGCCGGGATGCCGTCGGTGATGCACACGCAATACCGGATACCGGCGTCGGCGGCCTCCATGATGCTGTCAG
>JBCBAV010000097.1:0-14997 GCA_038532285.1 Pseudomonadota bacterium
GCTACCCTATAACATATCAAGCGCAAAAATGCCCGGAGCAGTCCCATGCCCACGCTCGGATTCCACACCCACGACCACACCGACTGCATCGCCTCAACCATGGCCCATGCAGAAGCCGTGTGCGCCAAGAAAAAGCTGCGCCTGACACCTGTGCGGCGGCGCGCGCTGGAAATCCTTTTGGATGAGCATCGCGCGCTAGGGGCTTATGATCTCTTGGCAATTCTTGGTAAGGAGGGGCTGGGTACGGCTCCGCCCGTCGCCTACCGCGCGCTCGATTTTCTGACCTCGGCGGGCTTTGCCCACAAGATCGAAGGGCTCAATGCCTACATCGCCTGCGCCCATCTCGGCGCCGATCACGCGCCCGCCTTTCTGATCTGCACGAACTGCAAGACCGTGGCCGAGGCCGACACCAGCACCGACACAGGCCGCCTTGCCGAAGCGGCGCGCGCCACCGGCTTTGCCATCGAACGCACCGTGATCGAAGCGCTGGGTCTCTGCCCGGCCTGCCAGGACGCCTGACATGCTGATCGAGGCGCACGACCTGACGCTGGCCCACGGCGGCCGCCCCGCCATGCGTCACGTGGACTTTGCCATCGACCGCGGCGAGATCGTGACCCTCGTCGGCCCCAACGGTTCGGGTAAATCCACGCTGGTCAAGGGGCTGATCGGCGCGCTGCCCGCCACCAGCGGGACCGTGACACGCGCCGACGGGCTCAAGGTTGGCTATGTGCCGCAAACCCTTCAGATCGATAGCTTTTTCCCGCTGACGGTGCGCGATTTTCTGTGCCTGCCGCAGCGCCAGACCAAGGCCGCCATCGCCGCAGCCCTCGACAGCGCAGGTGTGCCCGGCCTCGAACGGCGCCAGCTGAGCGCGCTGTCGGGCGGGCAGTTGCAACGCGTGATGCTCGCCCGTGCGGTCATGATGCGCCCCGACATCCTGATCCTCGACGAACCGACCCAGGGCCTCGACCAACCCGGCGCTGCCGCGTTTTACCAGCAGATCGCGCAGGTGCGCGACGATCTGAATTGCGCCGTGCTGATGGTCAGCCACGACCTGCACGTGGTCATGGCCGCCTCGGACCGGGTGCTGTGCCTGAACGGGCATGTCTGTTGCCAGGGCACACCCGAAGTGGTGCAAAGCGCCCCGGAATACCGCGCCCTCTTTGGCGCGGGCACCGCCGGCGCTTTTGCCCTCTACCGCCACGAACACGACCACGACCACGACCACAGCGACCACGACCATGCTTGACGATTTTCTGGTGCGCGCGGGGCTTGCCGGGATCGGCACGGCTCTTGCCGCCGCCCCCTTGGGCTGTTTCGTGGTCTGGCGTCGCATGGCCTATTTCAGCGACGCAACGGCGCATGCCGCCATCCTTGGCGTGGCCCTGTCGCTGGCCCTGCAAGGGCCCATAATCCTTGGTGTTTTGGCTACGGCACTGATCATGGCATTTGTCGTGCAATCACTCGTCGGCAGCGGGCTGGCGCAGGACACGTCGCTGGGCGTGCTGGCCCATTCCGCGCTGGCCGCGGGCCTTGTGGCCGTGTCGTTCCTGTCGGGCGTGCGGGTCGACCTGATGGGCTATCTCTTTGGCGACATCCTCGCCGTCACGCGCACCGATCTGGCGCTGATCTGGGGCGGCGCGCTGGCTGTCGTGGGGCTGATGGCGTGGCGCTGGCAACGCCTGCTGACCGCAACGCTGAACCCTGATCTGGCCCAGGCCAGCGGCATCTCGGCCCGGGTCGAAGGGTTGATCCTGATGCTCGCGCTGGCACTCACCGTGGCGGTGGCGATCAAGGCCGTGGGCGCTCTGCTGATCGGCGCGCTGCTGGTGATCCCGCCTGCAGCGGCCCGCCCGCTTGTCCGGACCCCGGTGGCGATGGCGCTTGTCACGGCGGTGGTTGGGGTGATGTCCGCACTGGGGGGGCTGATAAGTTCGTTCACCTTCGACACGCCGACCGGGCCGTCCATCGTGTGCGTCGCGGCCAGCCTGTTCGTGATCAGCCTGATCGCGTCACGCCTGTTCAAACGCGTGTTGCCGCAGAGCTAGGTCACCGCTTTGCGGGCAAGGAATTCCGGCCGATCCCACAACCTGTCCGTGATCACTACCTCAATATGATCGACCGCCGCGCGGACATCCGTTTCGTCGATGTAGAGCGGCGTAAAGCCAAAGCGCATGAGGTCGGGGGCACGGAAATCCCCGACCACACCGCGCGCGATCAGCGCCTGAATTGCCGCATAGCCGTGGCCAAAGGCAAAGGAGACCTGACTGCCCCGCGCCTCGGGGTCGCGCGGGCTGGCAAGCTGCAACTGCGGCACGCGCGCTTCAATCTCTGCGATAAATACCTCTTGCAACCGCATGGATTCACGCCGCAAATCCGACATATCCACACCCTCCCAGACGGTCAATGCGGCCTCAAGCGCGGTCATCTGCATCACCGGCGGCGTGCCGACGCGCAACCGTCCGGCGCCCGGCGCGGGGCGATAGCCAAGGTCAAAGTCAAACGGTGCCGCGTGACCCAGCCACCCGGCAAGGATCGGCTCGACACTGTCCGCCAGATCGCCGCGCACGTAGATGAACGCAGGTGCGCCGGGGCCGCCGTTGAGGTATTTGTAGCTGCACCCCACTGCAAAGGCGCAGCCGCAGCCCGCAAGGTCCACGGGCACCGCGCCCGCCGAATGCGCCAGATCCCAGATCATCACCGCACCGGCGTCGTGTGCGCGGGCGCTGATCCGTGCCATGTCGTGCATACGGCCGGTGCGATAATCCACATGGGTCAACATCACCGCGGCGACGTCGTCGGTAATCGCCTGCGCGACGTCCTCGGGATCCACGAGGCGCAGTTCGTGCCCGCGCCCCAGCGCGTCCACCAGCCCCTGCGCCATGTAAAGATCGGTGGGAAAGTTGCCGCGGTCGCTCAGGATCACGCGGCGATCACCGGCCATGTCCAATGCGGCGGCCAAAGCCTGAAAAACCTTTACCGACAGCGTGTCGCCCATCATCACGGTGCCCGCAGGCGCACCGATGAGCGCGCCAACCATGTCGCCGACGCGCGCTGGCTGATCCATCCAGCCTGCACCGTTCCAGCCGCCAATCAACTGCCCGCCCCATTCGGCGCGCATCATCTCGCCGACGCGCTCTGCCGCGCCCCTCGGCAGGGGGCCCAGCGAATTGCCGTCGAGATAGATCACCCCTTCGGGCAGATCGAAAAGCTGTTTGTTTGTAACCACGTGACGCCCCGTTTGTGTCTCAGGATCGGCTGCCGTGCCGCCTTCCCTTCCGGGGTGATGTAGCATCGGCGCGCGTTCGCTCACAGCGGCTTTTTTCTGGTGCCGGCGCAGCGGTGTTGACTGGCAGGAACAACTTGATACCCTTCCTGCGTGTATTTTCTGCACATAATTTCGGCAATGAGGACATGCGATGAAATCCACGACAAATACGTCCAAGACCACTCAGATCGGCGGCGGCTTGATCACCCCTGCTGCACGAATCCATGCGAGCAAAAGCAGCAAGACGCAAACCGGCGGTGGGGTCATCACCCCCGCTGCACGAATCCATGCGAGCAAGAGCAGCAAAACGCAAACCGGCGGTGGGATCATCACGCCGGCGGCACGGATCCATGCCACCAAGGTGCAAACGGGCGGCGGCTATACCATACCGAGCGCGCGGATCCACGCGATCAAAACATCCTGATCGAATGGCTGCGGCGGGATGCGCCGCAGCCCACACCATCACGAGCACGCCATATGCAACAGCCCGTTGAATTTCATAACTTCTTTTCCGACATCGTTGATCCCATGCCCGCGGACAAGTCCGCCATGGGCGGCCTGCCCACCGCCGGATTCCAGTATTGCGAAGCGCTCACTGCTGCATCCGCGCATGGCTATTACGTCTTTCCGCCTTGCGATGCGACGATCCGGTGGGATGGTGACCGGTTCGAGATGCAAATGACCGACGGCTGGCAACGGTTTTCCCAGGTCACCCTGAGCGAGGAAAGCCTCGCATCGTGGCACAGGGCAGCGCCGCCCGAACACCAGGACCGCCTGCCGCCCTTCCTGCAGCGCTTTTTCATTCCTGACACCATCCAGGTTTTCACCGGTCTGTTCGTCACGGCCGCCCCCGGATGGGCGATCAAGGTGCGCCCAATCGCCAATGTGCGCGGCAACAGCCGGTTCCTGATCTACGAGGCGATTGTCGAGGCGGACCTGTTCAAGCCGGTGCCGCTGTTCGTCAACATTAAGGCGCTGAGCATCGATGCGGTCTTTGATTTTGAGCGGTTCACACCGTTCCTGCAAATCGAGCCTGTGCAGAAAGACGCGTATCGCAAGGCGTTGGCCAAGACCGTGCACCCCGGGCGTGAAGATGATGCATCGCAATTCCCCTGGGACGGGCTGAAAGAGACAACGCGCATCTTTAGCGGCGATGCCAGCAGCCTCGAACTGGGTGTCTACAAAAAACGGGTGCGCGCGGCGCAGCGGTCCAACGATGCTTGATCGCGCCACCCGCCAGCGCCTGTTGCTGGCGTCATTTGCCGTGGTGCCGTTCTACAGCGCCCCCGTGGTCATCGCCTATGCGATCGGAACGCTCAATGTGTCGGCGGTCGAAGCGGCGCGCTTTCCCGCGCTGCTCATGGGCACGAAACTGGCTGTCCTGCTCGTGGCGCCGATACTGAACGGAGGCCAGACCGTCGCGCGATACCTGCGAACGCTGCTGTGCGTGGCGGCGGCGGCCATTTTGGCCTGTGCGGTGGTCGGCTCAGGCTTTGACATGTGGCGGGCGGCGGCCATTCCTATCGGGATCGCCAGTGGCGGCTTGTTTCTGTTTGGCACGCAAATCGCGCTGGAAAGCACGGTCAAGACGCAGGCGTTCTTGATGCGGCTGGCGTTTTCGCTGCTGCTGGCCGGGCTGCTGTCGGGCGCGTTCTTCCTGATGCCGCCCGATGAGGTCGGCACCGGGATACTCAGTCTCATCGCCGCGGTGTATCTGGGGATCGCCGCGCTCTTGCCCCCGCCGACCAACGTCGCAGAGCCGCAGCTTCAAGCCGCCCGAACGTCAGAGCCTTTCTGGCCCCTTGCTCTGATCTTTGTGCTGTTTGTCGGGCAAACCGGGTTTTTCGCCTTTCACCTCGCTGCGGCGTCGGCAAATTTTTCGGCGGACATGACCCCCGCGCTGGCGGCGGCGCGCATTGGCGCAGCGGTGATCCTCCTTGCGTCGTTGCGCCGGGGGGCTGTGCTGCTGTCCTTGCCGATGGTCGGGTTTTACGTGGCCGAGATTGGCACCATACTAGCGATATCGCTGACGCAGACGGTTGTGGTGCTGGTGATCGCCGTCATTTTGTACGAGATCACGCTGAACTGCCTGTGCGCGCAGTCACAGGGGATGACCGGCCAACGCGCGCCCAATCGCGCGATGCGGTTTCTGTCGTTGATGGTGATCGCGGGGGCGATGACCGGGCCGGTCGTCTTTGGTCAGGTCAGCACATATCTCGGGTCCGAGGGCGCGATCATGATCTGCTGTCTGGCCATCGCGGCACCCCTGCTGTTGCAGTGGCCACTGCGCAAGAACCAGGCGGCTCAGTCCAGGTGAAAGTCCGGCAGGCTGTCCAGCGCGTTTTTGAGCGCGTCGCCCCAACCGGTGGAAATCTCAAAGAAATAAACGTCATCCTGATCGATCCGCCCTGTGGGTCCGCGCAACAGGCTGCCTTCTTCGTAGACGTGATAATCCAGCGGCAGGCCCACGGTCAGGTTTGCCTTGATCGTGCTGTCAAAGCTGACGAGCAGTAGTTTGATCGCCTCCTGGAATCCCATCTGCGGATCGTACGCGCGCACAAGGATCGGGCGGCCGTATTTCATTTCACCGATCTGGAAAAACGGGGTGTCGGTGCCCGCCTCGATGAAATTGCCCTCGGGGTAGATCAGGAACAGCCGCGGCGGCCCGCCTGCAATCTGACCACCCAGAATGATTGTGGCGTTGAACGCATCCGCCGAGGGGCCAACGCCCGCCTGATCCGCGATCACTTCGCGCAGGGTGTCGGCCACCAGCCGGGCGGCCTGAAACATCGACGGAACGCCCAGCAGAACCGGCATGCGGTCGTCCGGCGCCTTGGCGCGTTCTTCCAGCAGGCTGACCACGGCCTGGGTCGTGGCCAGATTGCCCGCCGTCATCAGCGTCAGCATGCGCTCGCCGGGCACTTCCCAGTGGAACATCTTTTGAAAGGTCGAGATATTGTCGAGCCCCGCGTTGGTGCGGGTGTCAGACATAAAGACAAGGCCCCGATCAAGGACCATACCAACGCAGTATGTCATCGCATTCCTTTACTGCTGCACGACGTCGAGCGTGACAGACAGCGCCTCGCCCGCGCCGCCGATCCGCGACCCGGTTACAGGAGCCGCGTCGGTATAGTCCAGCCCGGTGGCCACACGAACGTAACGTGTGTCCGGCGCGATGCGGTTCGAGACGTCAAATCCGACCCAACCGAGGTCAGGCACAAATGCTTCGGCCCACGCGTGCATGGCCTCTTGGGTCGTGCGGTCTTCGAGCATCAGGTAGCCGGAGATATAGCGCGCCGGAAAGCCCAGTTCGCGGGCGGTGGCAATGAAGATGTGGGCATGGTCCTGACAGACGCCGCGCCCTTCTTCGATGGCCCGTTCGGCGGTCCAGTCGGGGTGCGATATGCCGGTTTCGTAGGTCACGAGGTCCTGCACCGCGTTCATCAGCGCGTGCAGCTGATCCAGGCCGGCGCCTGCTGCGCGCACGCCGCGGGCCAGCGCCTTGACCCCCTGCCCGGAAGTGGTCAGCGTCGTGGGCCGCTGGTACAGCCACAGCGGGCTTGGCCCCACATGCTTGCCCAAGACGCCCGCGGTGTCGGCAATGTCGACCACGCCTTCGGACGTGATCCGCACATCCACCACGTCGCGGTCAAAGCCGATCAGTTCCACCACGTTGTTGTGGTGATCCTCGAACCCCACCTGTTTTGCGCCGCCTTCGACCTTGGTTTCCCATTCGATCACGGTTTGCCCACGCGTTGATTTCGGCGTCTTGCGCAGTTGTTGCAGCCCGTAGCTGACCGGATCGTCAAAGCGATAGGCAGTCTGGTGGCGGATGGTCAGGCGCATGGGCTACTCCGAAAACCGGTAGTCGATTTCGATCTGGCGCCCCAACAGCGCCAGCCGCGTCAGCACGTCCTGCAAAAACTCGTGCACGCCCTGATCAAAGATCTCGTCAATTTCGGCGTGCAGGCAATCGGCGGCGAGCGCCTCGGCGTGGTCTATCGCTTCGTTGCGCATGCCGTAGTCATTGATCAGATACCCGAGGTTGTCGAGAATCTTGCCTACGCAGAACGCAAGGCTGCGCGGCATGCGCCGGTCGAGGATCAGGAAGGCCGCGATGTCACGGGCTGAGCCTGCGTTGCCGTAGGCCATGCGAAACCCGCCCCGCGCCGACACGGACCGCAGGATGGATTCCCACTGCACGTTGTCGATGGATGACCCCACGGACATGGCCGAGGGCAGCAGCACATAGTATTTCACATCCAGAATGCGCGCTGTGTTGTCGGCGCGTTCCAGAAAGGTGCCGATGCGCATGAAGTCGTAGATGTCGTTGCGCATCATGGTGCCATGGGTCGCCCCACGCACCAGCGCCGTGCGTTGGCGGATGGCGGCCAGCACCTGCGGCAGATCACGGTCCGACACCTTGCGCGCCAACAGCGCCTTGACGGCCATGTAGGCGCCATTGGTGGCTTCCCAGACCTCTTCGGTCAGGGCGGTGCGCACCTGCCGCGCATTCTGGCGCGCAAGGTTGACCGAAGACATAACCGACGACGGATTGCCCGGCGCACGCAGCATCCAGTCGATGGCGGCGTCGCGGGTCAGGCTGTCATGCGCCGCCTCAAACCCCTGATCCATCGCCGCCGCTTGTAGCACAGGGCGCCATTCATCATCGCTGTCGCCGAGCCGTGTCAGCGCCAAACGCTGGCCCGTCTCGATCAATCGCGAGGTATTTTCAGCCCGTTCCAGAGAGCGGTACATCCAGAAAAGTCCGTTTGCCGTCCGCCCGAGCATCAGTCCTCCAGCACCCACGTGTCCTTGGTCCCG
Organism: Pseudomonadota bacterium; assembly: GCA_038532285.1. Taxonomy (GTDB): domain Bacteria; phylum Pseudomonadota; class Alphaproteobacteria; order Rhodobacterales; family Rhodobacteraceae; genus Tateyamaria. Next base: position 8,093 of record JBCBAV010000097.1, read on the forward strand.
CCACCTTGGGACGAATTCACAACCAGCGACCCTTTCTTGAGCGCGACACGGGTCAGCCCGCCCGGCGTGATGTTGATCCCCTGAGGCGAGACCTGCACGAAAGGGCGCAGATCGACGTGCCGCGGGGTCAGCCCTGTGCGGTTGAAGATCGGCACCGTCGACAGGCTGAGCGTCGGTTGCGCGATGTAGTTGGCGGGCTTGGCCTCAAACTTTTCACGGAAGGCGGCGATGTCTTTTTTGGTGGCCGTGGGACCGACCAACATGCCGTAACCGCCCGAGCCGTGCACCTCTTTGACCACAAGCTCGTGCAGGTGTTCGCGAACGTATTTGAAAGCGTCCTCCTCGGCACACCGCCACGTCGGCACGTTTTCCAAAAGCGGGCGCTCGCCGGTGTAAAATTCCACGATGTCGGGCATGTAGCTATAGATCGCCTTGTCATCGGCGATGCCGGTGCCGGGCGCGTTGGCGATCGTGATGCCGCCCGCACGGTAGACATCCATGATCCCCGGCACGCCAAGCTGGCTGTCGGGGCGAAAGTTCAGCGGGTCGAGGAAATCATCATCCACGCGCCGGTACAGCACGTCGATGGGCCGATACCCGCAGGTGGTGCGCATGGCGACGCGGCCATCCACGATGCGCAAGTCATGCCCTTCGACCAGTTCCACGCCCATCTCATCGGCAAGGAACGCATGTTCGAAGTAGGCAGAGTTGAAGATACCGGGCGTCAGTACCGCCACGGTTGGCTTGCCTTGGGTTGCGGCAGGCGCACAGGCAGCCAGCGACCGGCACAGATCCGTTGGATAGCTCTGCACCGGACGCACGCGGTTGCGCTGGAACAGCTCGGGAAACATCTGCAACATCGTCTCGCGGTTTTCGAGCATGTAGCTGACGCCCGACGGTGTGCGCGCGTTATCTTCGAGCACGTAAAACTGATCTTCGGCGGTGCGCACCAGATCGATGCCCACGATGTGTGTGTAGACGCCCCCCGGCGGATTCACACCACACATCTGCGGCAAGAAGGCGTCGTTGTTCTGGATCATCTCGGCGGGGATGCGGCCCGCGCGCACAATCTCTTGCCGGTGGTAGATGTCGTAGAGAAACTGATTGATCGCCCGTACGCGCTGTTCGATGCCGCGCGACAGCTTGCGCCATTCGGTGCCGGACATGATGCGTGGAATGATATCGAACGGGATCAGCCGTTCCTCGGCTTCGTCGCGGCCATAGACGTTGAACGTGATCCCCGTGAGGCGAAACAACTCTTCTGCCTCGCGCTTTTTGGCGCGCAAGCGCGCGGGATCCTCGCCATCAAACCAATTGCCAAGCTCTTGATAAGGGGTGCGCAAACCTTGCGCCCGGCCCCACATTTCATCAAAAATCGGTTCTCTTGTCATCGGTGCAGCCTAACGCGCGGGCGAACCGGGGTGCAAGCAACGGGCGAAACCAGCGTGTAACCCACTGGCGTTGCGCCTTTTTTCTGGGCAGTTCCTATGCGTGTTTTCCATCTTGGGCGCCATCCCCTGTCAGATCGTCAACCACTGTCATCCGGGCAGGTTGGTGACTGACGTGGCGGTTTTGCGTTGGCCAGTGCGCGCACGGTTCATCCAGCGACACGACCCGAAGGTGCGCAATCGCAGCCGTGAGGTGCTGCCACAGTGCGTCCGCGTCGCGCGGTTCAGCCAGCGACGGGATACGGCGATCCCCCTGCTGAGGTTCTGAACATGCCACCGAAAGCGACCGTTTAACGAATTTTATCAGCCCCTTACATGCAAACCCTCAACGTACTTCCTGCGACCGACTGCCCGCTCGATGTTTCAACGCGCGCGCACGCTTTTCAACCTCAAGTGAGGTTTTCCTTTGCGAAAACCGGATGCTGGTGCATCGTTTAAGGGATTCGAACCCAGTATTTTCAAAGGCACGGATAATGTCGAACATAGCGGGCAAGGCGTATGCGATGAACGTCGTGACGCCCAGCAATCCCAAGATCACCTGGATCAACCGGGCGCTTTTCATGGTCTCGCGGGGCCAGCCCTCAAATCTTCTCGGCCTGCTTGGACTGTCGCTCATCCACTTTGCGCGATGGGTGATCATCAAGCCCGCCGATTGGCCCGATCTGGGACAGGGCAAGGAAGAGCTGGACAACGACTACGTGCTGTTCTGCTCGAATTTCAACGGCACGTGGGACCAGTATATCGACGCGTTTTCCGATGGCATCCCCAGCGGGCTGGACCTGTTCTGGTACAGCTCGGTCAAGTATCCCAAATCGATCCCGATTACGCCGTTCAAGGACTACATCACCTTTAATCAGGTCAACACCGATTACTATTACAACGCCACCCCCGGGTCGGCGCAGCGCGACGTCAAAACCAGCTTGCTGGTCTATGACGAGGTGCTGAAGCTGGCCGAGTTGCACGGCAAGACGAGCCCCGACGAATTCGCAAAAGCGTATGAGAAGGCCGCGCTGGCCATGCAGGTCGGGCTGGGTGATCCGGGCTATGGCCCCGTGGCGAGCCTCGACACCGAACGCGCGGACATCAATCGCGAAACATACGTGGCACAGGCGCAGGAAAAGTTCCGCGCCGAACGTGCCGCAGCCGGTCGGGAGGACATCGATGCCTGATTTCGACAGTGGACACATCTTTCTGACCACCATGGCGCCGATCCTGCCCGGCGCACCGGACGATGACGATGACACCACCAACGCATCCTACGAGCAGCGTGTTCGCATCGCGCTTGCGCGGCTGCCGACGGCGAACCAGTCGCCCGCCACCGACAAGGGGGATTTCAACAGCCCATTTTCCCGCAACACCCGCAACCATCTTGCGCGGATGTTTGTTCTGAACGACGTGATCTACAACGGGCGCACCACGATGAACCCGGTGCTGGCCAAGCTGACCGGCAATGACCAGATGGTGCCGCAGCACGTGGATCTGTTGAAAGCGCCCTACCTCGTGTTCTGCGCCGACGTGGATGCCATCGTGTCCGACGGCGATCCCCTGCCATCGAAATTGAGCCCGGCGGAACAGCGCCAGGCGCGCGGGGCCTATGCGCGCAAGCTGTGGGAGACGATGCAGGAGGAACTGAGCGCGCTCTATTCCAACTGCTACGGCTTTGACCGGGTCAAGACAGCAGATGATTTCGCCGACTATCTGGACAAGTGCCATGTCGAAACGACCATGCCGTTCCATGACTATTACCTTGATCTGGACAAGGCCGCGTTCAACATCCTGCCGTTCAAGCCTTTGCTGATCGCGGTGGGCGTGCCGTTGGTGATCACGCTTCTGGCGCTGCTTTTGCGGTTGATCGGCGTGGACGACATGCCGCTTTTGGGTTGGTCGACCTTCTGGACCTTTATCATCGGCGGTCTGATAACCGCCGGACTTGGGTTTCTTGCGGTCAAATATGCCGTTTGGAATGGGGAAAAGCCGCTCGCCCCCGCGAAATACGATGACCTGCCGTCGGTTCTCAAGGCGCTGTACATCCAACAGAACTTTTCCGAGTTCTTCATTGAAAACCAAGGGTTGCCGCCGGACCATTTGCACGCCGCCTTTGGCGAATTTGTCGCCAAACACAAGCCACAGAACCGACATGCCATGACCCAGAAACCCGGGGTGATCTCGTCCCGGGATCCAGCCAACGTGACCACGTAAGAGCCCGATATGACACGTGAATTGAACCTCGATGATATACAGGGGAATGTGACGCGGGCCTACGGCCGGTATTCCTTTCCCTTCGCGCGCTACATCTTCTTTCATATCCCGCACAAAACGCCGGAAAAAGGGCGCCAGTTTCTCGATCAGATCCGCAAGAAGGTGACAACTGCTGCCCGTTGGCCGGATCAGGCCTCCCGGCCCAAGGTGACGACCAACGTCGCGCTGACCTTTCCGGGGCTGCTCGCTTTGCAACTGCCGGTGCGCACGCTGCAAGCCTTTCCCGATGAATACATCGAGGGGATGAAGCAACGCGCCTTCATCCTCGGCGACCGCGACCAGAACGTGACCGAAGAACAGGCCCAAAAGGACGATTGGGACAGCCATTGGGATCCGATTTGGCAAAAAAGCCGGCTGAAAGGCACCCAGGGGTTCGGGCCGGACGACGTACACGTGATGATCACGCTGAATGCGCAGAGCGCGGGGGACATGCAGCTCGACACGCCCCACCCGGCGCTTGACGAACGCACGAAATGGGTGCTCGACACGGCCAAGGCGTGTGGCGTGCGTCACCTCACCGGCGTGGGCCGCGACGGCAAGCAGGCCTATCAGGAAGGCTCCGCGGTGTTCAAGGACATCGGTGGTATGCGCGTGCCCACGGCCAAGGAGCACTTTGGTTTCACCGACGGCATTGGCAACCCGGTCTTCGAGGGACAGATGCCCGACGATCAGGTCGATGAGGCCGTCATCGGTCGCGGCAAACTGATGGGCAATGGCTGGGAACCGCTGGCAACGGGCGAGTTCATTCTCGGCCATCCGGACGAAAGCCAGGAACTGCCCCCTGCCGCGCCGCCGCCCGAGTTCATGCACAACGGCACGTTCTTTGCCTTTCGCAAGCTGCATGAAAACGTGGGCAGCTTTGATGCCGTAGTGAACGAAGAGGCCGCGCGCTATGCCAAGATCATGGACGTGCCGCAGGAAGAAGCGGTCGAGACCCTGCGTGCCAAGATGGCCGGGCGGTGGTCCGATGGCGTGCCGCTTTCCGTGGTGCCCACCTATGCCGAATGGATCGCGTTCGGCAAAAAGATGGGCTGGCGCGGTGACGACATCAATCCGCTCGAAGGTTTCAAAAAGCACCTCGCCTATATCGGGTCCAAGGAGGCACGCGATTTCCGCTACGCCGATGACATGTCAGGGTTCAAATGCCCCGGCGGCGCCCATATGCGGCGCATGAACACGCGCGATTACCTCGATCCATTGAACCAGAGTGGCGTTGACGAAGCCACCGGCGCACAACCCGATAACCCCGATGCCACAAGCGCACTGAACAAACGACGGCGCATTCTGCGCCGCGGCCTGCCTTATGGTGCGTCGTCAGACGACAACACCGACGACAGCGAACAGGGGGTTATCATGATCATCATGGGCGCGAGCCTGTTCCGCCAGTTCGAGTTCGTGCAGCAGCAATGGATACAATACGGGCTGGATTTCCATCAGGGCAACAACACGTGCCCGATGCTCGGCAATCACGAACACCACACCCGGTTCACCGTGCCGTCTGATCCCAAATCAGGCAAGCCGCCTTATGTGATGAACAAGCTCAAGACATTTGTGGAATGCCGCGGCGGCGACTATTTCTTTGCCCCGTCGATGACCGCGCTGCGGATGATGTCGATGGGCATCGTGGACCCGACCTGATCCCATGTTTGCAGCAAGCATGAACATTTTCACCGCGACCCTTGCCCGACTATGGGTCTGGCTCGAGGGGCTTTACGCTTTTGGCTGGACCGTCGTCGGCGGGATACGCGCGGCCTTGGCCAAAAACCTGGCCGGCTTTTTTACTGCGGCCACCACGCAAAGACACATCTTTGCGGTCATGCGCAGTTTCTGGCCCAACCTGTCGCTGAAACGCGTGATCATGAAATGCTACGACAACACCGGCACCGCGGTGGTGACCCGGCGGGTCGATGTTCTGGATGTCTTGAACCGCAACGACGATTTCGAAGTGGTCTATGGCCCGCGGATGCGGCAGCTGACCGAAGGGGATAATTTCTTTCTCGGAATGCAACCCGGCTGGGATTACACCCGCGATACGTCCGCCATGCGCCTTGCCGCGCGGATGACAGACGTGGACCAGATCGTGCGCCCGCGGGCGACCAAACGCGCAACCGAGATCGTGGCCGCCAGCAGCGGCGAGATCGACATCGTCAAAACCCTGACCCTCGAAGTGCCATGGGACATGACCGACACCTATTTCGGCTGTGGGGCCACGCGCGCACAGATGCAGGAATGGACCACGACGCTGTTCTGGTACCTTTTTCAGGACCTCGGCGCGGATGAGCAAAAGGGCGCGCGCGCCCTTGGCTGTGCGGCGGAGTTGCGCGAATACCTCGACGCGCATATCGCCGATCGCAAGGCCAACCCGACTGATGCGCCTGACATCCTGAACCGCTGCCTTGCGCTGCAATCCTCGGACACACCGGGGATGAGCGATCTGGGCATCCGCAACAATATCCTCGGGCTTTTGATCGGCGCGATCCCGACGATTTCGAAGGCCAGCTGCCTCGCGCTGGACGAGCTGTTGAACCGCCCCGATGACCTCGCCTCGGCGCACAAGGCGGCGGTGGCGGACAATGACGACCTGCTGGCGCAGCACATCTGGGAGGCGCTGCGGTTCAACCCGTTCAATCCCGTGATCTACCGCCGTGCCACGCGCGATTGCCACATCGCCGCCTCGACCTTGCGGCAGTTGAAGGTGCGCAAGGGACAGATCGTTTTTGCTGCAAACGCGTCCGCCTGTTTTGATCGGTTCGAGATCCCGATGCCGAACGAATTTCGCACGGACCGACCGTGGGAAACCTACATCCTCTGGGGCTACGGCATGCACCGCTGCTTTGGCGATGCAATAAACCAGGCGGTGATCCCCGCGATCCTGAAGCCACTTCTTGCGCGACCCAACCTGCGCCGTGCGTCCGGCGATGCGGGCCAGATCACCACCGGCACGCTGGGCTTTCCGGCACATTTCACCGTCCAGTTCGACACCTGAGGGTCCGCATGGCCAAAAACCTCCTGATCACCCTCCTGCCCTCGTCGGGCGTCGACCTCAGCCGCTGGCTGATGGCGCATTACGACGTCAGCTATGCCGAACGCCCGCACGCGCCGATCTTTCATGTGTTGGCGCTCGCGTGGTGGGGCGAGGGGAAGGAAGGCTATCCATTGTTTGTCGAAGGCGGCGACAAGGACAAAAGGACCGTAGGC
>JBCBAV010000098.1:0-14991 GCA_038532285.1 Pseudomonadota bacterium
GCCGATTTGTACATCCCCCCGATCCGGCTCAGCTCGGTTGATCCGGTGATGCGTTCGGCCACGCCCGCAATCAGGAACAGGTTCGCCTTCACCACGATGTGGTGGACAAGGTAAAACACCGCCCCGGCCATCGCCAGCGGCGTCATCAGCGCCAGCCCCATGATCATGTAGCCGATCTGGCTGACGATGTGGAACGACAGGATCTTGCGCATGTCGCTTTGGGCGGCAGCGCCCAGAACGCCCGTGACCATGGTCAGCGCCGCCACCCACAGCAGGATGGTGTGGGTAAAGGCGACGTCACCGTCAAAGACCAGAGTGAACATGCGGATCAGCGCGTACACTCCGACCTTGGTCAGCAGGCCCGCAAACACCGCAGACACCGAAAAGGCAGGCGTGTGATAGGCCGCAGGCAGCCAGAAAAACAGTGGGAAAACAGCGGCTTTGACACCAAAAGCCACCATGAACATCATCGCGATGACAGTCACCAGCCCCTGGTTCTCGACCTCTGGCATCGTCCGGGCGATGTCGGCCATGTTCAGCGTGCCGGTCATCCCGTAGATCAGCCCGATGCCGGACAGAAACAGGATCGTCGAGATCAGGTTGAGCGTGACGTATTTCACGCCGCCATCGATCTGTGCCCGCGTGCCGCCCATGACCAACAGGCCAAAGGACGAGATCAGCATGACCTCGAACCAGACATAAAGGTTGAACAGGTCACCGGTCAGGAACGCGCCCACAACGCCGCCGATCAGCACGTTGAACAGGGCGTGATAACCCAGATGCTCCTTGCGCCCACCCACATCCGTGAGCGCATAGATCGACACGGCGAGTGATGTGATCGCGGTGATCACAACCATAACAGCGCTCAGGTAGTCGGCGACCAGCGTGATGCCAAACGGCGCGCCCCAGCCGCCCATTTGTGCGGCCACGACGCCCTGATCCAGCACACGCACCATCAGCACGACAGACGCCGCCAGAAGCAGCGCGTTGCCCGCAACCGACACCCAGCGCCCGGCAGGGCCCGCGCGCGTCAGAAAGGCCAGCACCGCCACGAGAAATGGCAGCACCAGCGGTGTGGCCAGTATCCAGCTCATGGTGTGTCCCTGGGTTCGGGGCGGGGTTCGGCCACGCGCATGTCGTCGGAATACAGCGTGCCCAGCGTCGTGTAGGCGCGGAACATCAGCACCAGCGCAAACGCAAACAGGCCAAAGCCGATCACGATCGCCGTGAGCACCAGCGCTTGTGGCAGGGCATTGGCCACAAGTCCCACCGGTGCCTCAGCCCCCGGCGTGATCAGCGGCGGTGCACCGGCGGTCAGGCCTCCGGCTACAAAGATCGTCAGGTTGGCCGCGTTCGAAATCAGGACCAACCCAAAGATGAAGCGCAGCACATTGCGCGCCAGCATCAGGTAAACTGCGGCGGCGACCAGAATGCCGATGGTGATGGCCAGAAGAGGCTCCATCAGATCTCTTCCTCCATGGCAAAGACCAGGGCGATGATTGATCCAAAGACGACAAGGTACACCCCGATGTCAAAGACCAGAACGGTCGATAGCGGGATGCCCTTGCTGTCTTCGGTTTCGTTGATGAACAGCCATTGCCCGGTGAACAGCGCGTCGCCAAACGCCGCGGCGGCGATGCCCGCCAGCAGCGCTATGCCCAGCCCCGCCATCGCGATGTTCTGCGGCATCACGCGCAGGGCGCGCCGCGCCTCTTCGGTGCCGCAGGCGATTGCGTACAGCACAAAACCCGTGGACCCGATCAGGCCGCCGATAAACCCGCCGCCCGGCTCATTGTGGCCGCGGATCAGCATGTATAGCGAAAACAGCAACAGCATGCCGGACAAGTACTGCGTGCCCACCCGCAGGATGATGGAATTCATTTATCTCTCCCCAGATCGGTCATGCGCAACAGCGCATAGGCCGACAGCGCGGCGATCACGACCACGGCAATTTCGCCAAAGGTGTCGAGCGCGCGGAAATCGACGAGAATCACGTTCACGATGTTGCGGCCATAGGCTTCGGGCCAACTCGTGATCTCGAAATAATCGGTCAGGCGCCGGTTGATCGGGGTTTCCAGCACGGCAAGAAGGACTGCAGTGACCGACAGCCCAATGGCCCCCGCCAGCACGGCGTCAAGCGGCCGGTGGTCGCGGCCGTCCCGATCCAGCAAGGGCAAGCGCAGCATCGCAACGGCCACAAGCACGACGACAAGGGTTTCCACCAGCAACTGCGTGATCGCCACATCAGGTGCCGAGTAGACGATAAAGATCAGCGCGACCCCGATGCCCACGACGCCCAAGGCAGCCATGGCGGTGATGCGCGATGAGGTTATGACCGTCAGGACCGCGCCGGCGATGATCAGCAGGGCAAGGCCCGCCTCCTGCCACGCCACGGCCAGCAGATCGGGCATCGCGGGCCACGCGTCGCGCAGCGCCATGGTCCCGGCAATGGCCGCCAGAACGGTCAGAAAGGTGACAAAGATGTAGATCCGCAGCACGCCCGGCTGGATCACGCGCGTCTGCCAGGCGGCAAACCCCTTTAATCCATTCAGGAAACTGTCCCAGCCGCGGTCGAAATTCGGGGCGACAGTGGTGATCGTGATCAACCGCACGCGCAGGCCACGGTGGCCAAAATAAAGCACCGCGCCTAACGCCACGGTTGCGATCGACAGGATCAGCGGCATGTTGACCCCGGCCCACAGCTTCAACTCCTTGGCGTCTTCGATAGACCCCAACAGGGACGCAACCGTTGGATCGATCAGGGTGACTTGCAACAGATCCGGATTGACACCAAAGAGCGTGCCCAAGACGGCCAAAATCACCGGCCCCACCAGCATCGGCCACGGCGCCTCTTTGGGCGTGCGTGCGTACTCACCCTCTTGCTTCAGCCAGAACGGCCGCAGTGCCACGATCCCGGCTACGGCGAACATCAGCGCATTGGCGATGAGCAGGGCCGAGGCGAACAACAGCGGCTCGGACCCGATGGCGAGAATGCCCGCGTATTTCAGCTCTTTTCCGATAAAGCCAAGAAACGGCGGAAACCCCGCCATCGACAGGGCCGCCAGCCCGGCAGCAATCGCCGTAACCGGCATCACCCGTCCCAGACTGCCCAATGTATCTGCATCGCGCGTACCGGTGCTGTAATCAATGCACCCCACCACCAGAAACAGGGCCGCCTTGTAGAGCGAATGCACCACAAGGAAGGTCGCGAACGCGGTCATCGCATAGCCAGAGCTTTGCCCCAGAAACAGCGTCAGCGTGCCCAGTGCCATCAGTGTCGTGTAGGCCAGCGCCTGTTTCAGGTCGGTTTGCCGCAACGCCAGAACACTCGCAAACACGGCTGTAAACGCGCCCGCAATCGTCAGGGTCCAAAACCACACATCGGTGCCTGACATGGCTGGATGCAGCCGCGCCATCAGGTAAACGCCCGCCTTGACCATCGTGGCCGAATGCAGGAATGCCGACACCGGGGTGGGGGCTGCCATCGCGTTGGGCAGCCAGAAATGGAAGGGAAACTGGGCCGATTTGGTAAAGCTGCCTGCCAGAACAAGGATCAGGATCGGCAGATACATCGCGTGCTGGGTCAGCGCGTCGCCGTTCGCGAGGATCTCGGACAACTCGAACGTGCCCATGGAAAAGCCCATGAGGATGAACCCGGCCAGCAACGCCAACGCGCCGGCACCGGTCACAAACAGCGCCTGCAGGGCAGACCGGCGACCGTTTTCCGTCGCGTGCCCAAACCCGATCAGCAGGTAAGACGTGATTGTCGTCAGTTCCCAGAACACGAACAGCCCGATCAGGTTGTCGGCCAGAACCAACCCCAACATCGCCAGCATGAACGCGGTCAGAAACAGCGCAAAGCGGGCAAATTGCGGATGCCCGGCCAAATAAGTGTTGGAATACAGAAAGACGCACGCGCCGATGCCCGTGATGAGCAGCGCAAAGGTCAGGCTCAGCCCGTCCAGCAGGAACGACATGGAAATGCCAAGGCTCGGCACCCAGTCCCACACCCATCGGACCGTTGCACCGTCGCTCAGTTGCGGTGTCAGGCTGACAAACCACCCGAACAACGACAACGCGATGACCACCGGCAGAATGCCGATGATACCATTGCCCTTCGCAGAAGCCTGTGCTGCGTCGTTCCCCACGTGCCGTCTCTTGCCTGTTGAATTATAATGCGAAATAGGCAAGGCCGGGCTGCATACAAGGTCTGTTTGCGCGAAAGCCGGCGCAAAGCACCTCAGAACGTCTGACTTTTTGACGCAGGGTCGGGGCCTATGACACGCGGTTTGGCGTTTTGAACTTGGGCTGCGGGAATGTGGTCACGTCGGGCGTTTTGGTCTGATTGACAAGCGCCCTTCGATCCAAAAGCCGGCGTTTATCAGATTGCTGCGCGCAAATCCGCGGCCGTGCGTGGCAGGACATGGCGCACCATGTCTGCGAGTTCCTCGAGATCTACGGGTTTCCGCAGCATCAGTCGCGCATTGCGCGACATGTCAAAGATTTCCCCGCGGGGAAAAAGCCCGCTGCCGGTCACATAGATCACCGCTGCCGAAGGGGCTGCAACAGCGGCATAATCGGCCACATCCGTAGAACAATCCGGCCCCACCATCAGGTCCAACAGCAGCACATCCGGGCGAAAGCGGCGCAGCAGGGCCGTTGCCTCGTCAATCGAAGCGGCAGAGATCACGTCAAGGCCCACGTCGCGCACGGCCTCACAAAAAGCAAACCGCAGAGTTGTGTCATCTTCAAGAACCAGTACCAGTGCCATCAACCACCTCGTCGCGTCATCCACTCATCGTTAGGTTGTAAGGATTAACCGATTACTAACGCAAACGCTGTGCTGTGCAGATGATGGACTTATTTTGGGTGAGTGCCTGCGCTTACCCGGCCAGAACGCTGGGAAAGCGGACGCTGAATTGCGCACCGCTCTGTCCGTCCGATGCAGCATTGACGCGCCACCCGTGGCGTTTGCAGATTTCGTCGCATGTGGACAGGCCGATGCCTGTGCCGTCCCGTTCGCTATCGAGCTTTTGAAAGGGCGCAAAAATTGCCTGCGCCTTGGTTGGATCAAATCCGCGTCCGGTGTCGGCAATCTCGAGCGTGGCACCCGCACCTTCGAGCGTGCTGGTGATCATCACGGTGAGAGGGCGGTCATCGACACCGTGTTTCAGCGCATTTGACACCAGATTGTCGAGAAGGATGCGCAAAAGCGCTGGGTCCGCCATGATTTGCAGGTCCGGGCCCTGCACCGATATGCCGGATGCCAGCAACCGCAGTCGCGGTGCCAAACCGTCAACCGCTTGCTGTACCGCGCTGCGCATCGACAGTTTCTGCAATTCCAGAGGTGCCGCCGCGGATCTGGCGTGGGTCAACAGGGTATCGGTGATGGAATCCAGCTGATCGGCGGCGCGTTGGATGTGGCCCAGATAGGTGCCCGCGGTCTCAGGCAGATCCGCACCGAACTTGCGGATGAAAAGATCGAGCAAACCGGTGATCGCGTTGATCGGGGTGCGCAAATCGTGGCTGGCCGCATTGGCAAAGGTCTCCATTGACAACAGCGCACGCTGCAACTCGGTTAGGTGCTCCTGCAGCGCGGCGACGTTTTCAACCTCGCGCTTGCGCAGATCATGGGCCACCCGCAACGCATCCGCCCCGGCGCTGATCAGATCTTGCGCCAGCATGTAACACGGTTGCCGCACACCGTTGTGGCGCAGCAAGGACAGGTGAAAGGGCATGGCCTTTGCGTCCTGAGTGGCACCAGCGACGCGCATGGGCAAACTGATGTGACCACGCGGGAGCGAGGCGCGCAGCCGATCCAAAAGCGTGCCGGTCTCCAGCCCGGTCAACCTGGAAAACGGTATTGTGCGCGGCGCGTCATCGACGTCCGGCATACCCGCAAACCGATGGGCTGCACGCGATGTGTGCAGTACCAAATCGCCTTGCGCATCGACGAGAAACGCAGACATCGGCATCGCGGAAAACGCGGCCAGTGCGATTTTTGCATCATTTTCCGGGTCAGGGCTGCCGGGCGTGCCGCCATTCGCGTTCACGAAACCCTCCATCTCAGGCCGCCTCGTGCAGCTTTTGCAAGCTGCCGAAGACATGCGTGATCTGTCCGTCTTTGCTGCGGCGCGCCTGTCCGCGCAGGGTGCAGGGCACGGTCGTTCCGTCGGCACGTTGCACCATCAGGTTGGTGACAAAACCGTCGCCCGCAGTCAGCGTGGCGGTCAGCAACGCAGCCACCCGCTCGCGGTCATCTTCGATCAGCTGTTTCACAAATATTTCCGTCGACAGCGTCACTTTGTCTTCCGACAGTCCCAGCAGGCGATAGGCGGCATGTGTCCACACCGGGTGATTGTTCAGCACGTCAACAGAAAAGAACCCGACATCCAGATCCTCAATTGCCGTCGACATGCTTTCCAGCGTGTTTTCTGTGCGGATCTCCTGCGCGCGGTCGCAGATCACGCCGATCAACTGCACCGGTTCGCGGTGACTGTCGTAGATCACGGTGGTCATGGTTTGCGCCTCGATGATGTACCCGTTCGGACCAAAAAGCCGCGTGTCCTTGTCCATGGTGCCGCCCGTTTCCAGCAGCTCTTCCAGCGCGGTCAGGAAATCCTCGCGTTCGGCAGGGTGCAGGAAATCATGTGACCCGCTCCAGGTGGGCGGCCCGTCTTCGGGATCTCGCCCATGCAGCGCGTACATCTCTGGTGACCACCACAGGTCGCCGGTTTCAAGGTTGTAGGTCCAGTGCGACAGGCTGCTGATCCGCCCGAACATCGACACCACCCGCTCAAGCGGTTCGTTGTCATATTGGGTCACGGTGATCGACAGGCCGATCAGTTTTTTGTGCTGATCATGCACGGGCGACAACATCATGGTGTAATGCATGCCCTCGGACAGGATTTGAACTCGGCGCGTTTCCTGCACGCGCAGAACCGAATTGGCCAGCGGTGCCAGCGCGGGAAAACCTGCGGGCAGGGTGCACTGGCTCAGGTGAATGCCTGTCGGCGGCAATTCCTGGATGTCAAAGAAATCAAGCGCCGTGTCGCTCATCCGGCGCAGCATCAGCGCCTGATCGGCCAGGGCGATGACATAAGGCGCAGTGGACAGCGTCGCCTCGAGTTCGGTGGCAAGCGATACGCGTTCCGCCGAGCTGATCTGCAGTTCCTCGTTGACGGTGAGAAGTTCCTCGTTGGTCGACTGCAGTTCTTCGTTCGAGGTTTCCAGCTCTTCGTTGGTCGCCTGCGCTTCTTCGTTGGTCGACTGCAATTCCTCGTTCGCGGATTGCAGTTCCTCGTTTGCGGTCTGCAATTCCTCGATGGTCTGCTGCAACGCCTCCTGGGTCGACCGGATCTCCATTTCCATGCGTTCGATATAGGCGCGCTGTTCAGTGTCCGTGATCGCATCCGGAGCGGCAAGCTGTTCCTCGAACTTCGTGTCGATGGCCACAAGGGCGTGTATCTCGCCACCCTTGAGGTTCATGAACGGATAGACCTGCAATTGCACCTTGTTGCCGACCGCAAGCTTGAGACTGTGCCAGCGCCCGATGCGCCGGGCCTCATGGCGCAAGGCCACGGCAATCAGGCTGGTGCACTCGGACCGCAGCGGTTCGATCAGCATCTTTAGGTTCAGCGATGTCGACGCTCCGGCGCGAATTTCCATGAACGGGCTGAGATCGCCCAGCACCTCGATGATCGTGCCGTTCTTGGTTGCTATGAATCCGTTCGGCGCCACAGTGCGGGCCAGCGACAGGTCCGCCTGAATGGCGGAGTCGTTGTTGCGCGCCGTCGAATTGCGTGTGACGCGCCGCGTGCCGCGGTGGAACATGCTGGCACCCGGCTCGACCGACAACTCGCCCGAGATGCCGCGCCGCTTGCCAAAGATCTTGTCGGCCCCCTGCCGTGCTTCAAAAAACACGCTCATCTCGCCCACTGTCTCGGACGTGCCCAGAAACAGCAGCCCGCTTGAGGCGAGCGAATAATGCAGGCGGCTGAGCACTCTCTCTTGCAGGGCAATATTGAAATAGATCAGCAGATTGCGGATGCTGACCATGTTCACGTTGATAAAGGGCGGATCCTGAAAAACGTTGTGATGCGAAAAAAGCGTCACAGACCGGATTTCGGGGCGGACGGTGATGTTGGTGTCGTTCGTGACGAAATAGTCGGCCAGAAACTCTTGCGGTATGTGCGACGCTGCCGTGATCGGATACACCCCGCGCCGCGCCACCTCGATCGCCTGCTGGTCGATATCGGTGGCAAAGATCTGTACATTGCGCTTGGTCAACGCCGTCGGTCCGCCCAGGATGTCAGCGAGGATAATGGCAATTGTATAGGCTTCTTCGCCCGTAGCGCAGCCCACGATCCACACGCGGATGGGGTCCCTGCTGCGCAGATCAAGAGTTTCGCTCAATTCGCCGCGCAACGTCTCGAATTGCTCGGGGTCACGGAAAAACCTTGTGACCGAGATCAGCAGGTCGCGGTGCAGCGCATCCACTTCTTTTTCGTTCGTTCGGCAATAGTCGATGTAGGCGTCGTAGCTTTCGATGCCGAGCGCTGTCATGCGCCGCCCCACGCGCCGGTTAAGCGTGTTGACCTTGTAATCGCGGAAATCGACCTGGGTGCGCGCGCGCAGGATGCTAAAGAGATCGTTCAGCGGGTTGGGCGTTTCTGTCAGATCGCGCAAATGATCGAAGTTGCGGGGCCGGGCGAGGATTTTCTCAAGATGTGTGCCGATCTGCTCGGGTGACAGCGTCAGATCGACATAGCCGGTATCGATGGCAGATTGCGGCATGCCATCGTATTTGGCGGTCGCCGGGTCCTGCGCGATGGTGATCCCGCCGTGTTCGCGCATGGTCTGGACACCGTAACTGCCATCTGACCCGGTTCCCGACATCACGATACCAACGGCGTTCTGTCCCAATTCTTCGGCGATGGATTTGAACAGCCGGTCGGCGGACGGCTTTGGCGTTGCCGGATGACCTGACGGTGGGCGCAGGCGCAGCATCCCGCGTTCATACACGACATCGGAATTGGGTGGCGTGACGTAAATCGTGTTGGCCTTGGGCTCAACCACGCCCTCGAGCTCTTCCACGGGCAGCTTGGTCTCGCGCGAGATCAGGGTCGTCAACACGCTTTTGTGTGTCGGCGACATATGCTGGCAGATCACGTAGACCGCAGGTGCATTGGCCGGCAGATTCTGCACGAGGATAGACACAGCCTCGAGCCCGCCCGCCGATGACGCGATGCCCACGATGGGCGTCGGCGCTGCAACGGGTTCAGCGGTCTCAGGTGTTTCGGGATCGGTTTCGGATTGGATCGGCGTGTTCTCGGTCATATCTCACAAAACGGCCAGAACGGGTCTACTGTTAGGCTGCAGCGCAGTACTGTTTGATCAGCGACATCAGCGTGCCGGGAGAAACGGGCTTGCTTGCAAAGCCGTCCATGCCCAATTGCGCGACCCGCGCATTGTCATGGTAGGTGATGTCCGCCGTCACGGCGATGATCGGTACAGCCTTGGGCAGATCGCTCTCGCCGGTGCGGATGCTGCGTGCCGCCTCGATACCGGACACGCGCGGCATGTGCAGGTCCATCAGAACAAGGCCAAAATCCCCCGGCGCTTCGCTCAGCTTTTCGAACCCTTCTTCACCATCCGACGCAACGTCCACCTCGACGCCCAGACCGGCGATGATCTCCCGCATCATGAAGCGCGTGAATTCGTCGTCTTCAACCACGAGAACTTTGCTGTGAAAGGTCATAATTTCATCCCATCCGGGTTATCTGCGCAACCGTAGCAAGAACGTTGTGGAAAAACCACCTTTTTCGCTGTCA
This sequence comes from Pseudomonadota bacterium, assembly GCA_038532285.1. Lineage (GTDB taxonomy): Bacteria > Pseudomonadota > Alphaproteobacteria > Rhodobacterales > Rhodobacteraceae > Tateyamaria. The sequence goes on from JBCBAV010000098.1 coordinate 9,834, forward strand.
CACAGCGTCAATTCGGCGTCCATCAAACGCGCCAGTTCGTGACTGATCGCGAGACCAAGCCCGGTTCCGCCATGGCTGCGCAACAACCCGCCTTCAGCCTGTTGAAAACGGCCAAAAATATTTTTGCGCGCATGGTCGGGCACACCCTCGCCGGTGTCGCTGACAGTGATGTCGAGATGGCTGCCGCCGTGCCGTGCGATCGCGATCTCGATCATGCCGGAGCTGGTAAACTTGACGGCATTGTCCGTCAGGTTGCCGATGATCTGGCTGACATGCGGACCATCGAGCATCATCGTCTCCGGGCAGCCGGGGGCAATATCCAGCTCTACGGTAATGTCGCGCTCGTAGGTGGCCGCGGTCGCCCGCGCGGTTTCCACCCAGGTCTGCGCGATGGAACGCACATCGGTCTCCAGCCGAATGACCTCGATTGCGCGCGCCTCGATCCGGGACATGTCCAGCGTATTGTTGAGCTGGTTCAGCAGCTGATGCGCCGCCTTGGTCGCGGTGGCGGCATAAAGCTTGGGCTTGTCCGGCATGTTTGCGTAGTTTTCGATCAGATGCAGAAAGCCGATGATCGCGTTCAGAGGCGTGCGCACCTCGTGGCTCATGGTGGCCAGAAATTGCGACCGCACCGACAAGGCGCGTTTGGCTTCGTCCTCGGCTTTCTCACGCTCTTCGACTTCGGTGACCAGATGCCTTACCTGCTTGCGGGTGCGCCGTTCGAACCGGTCTATCGCCTGCACGATCCGGTCGAGGTCATCGGGCCGCCGCGTGCGCGCCCGATCAAGCTTGAGCGGCAACTCACCGGGCGCGTGCTGCGCGCTGACATATTCGGCAATCTTGTTCAGATGACGCGTGATCAGGTAGTGAACAAGATAAAGCAGCGCGAGTGCAGCGAGGTAAGCCTTGATCAGATTGGTGATGAAGGTCGCCCAGAACTGCGCCCAGACCCGGTCACGGACCGTAGCGAGGTTCAGATGCACCTCCAGATCGGCCACAGGTTCCAGCCGCCCGTCATCAAATGCGTGCTGCAGCGTGTAAATCCGCACCAGATCGGGGTCGTCGCTTGGCAGGTCGCCGCGTTCCCAGCCCTGGCCCAGTTCCGAGGTCAGCGCGACAAAGCCGACATTGGCGTCGGTGATCATTCCGTCCAGGATGATCTCGACCTGCGCTTCATTGAAGGTCCAGACGGCGCGTTCGAGCGATTTGGCCTGCGTCTGCTCAATACGGTCGAGGATGGCAATCGTTTCACCCTTTTGGCGCACATAGCTGTCGCCCAGTTGCAATGCCGTGGAAATGATCGACAACACCGAGCCCACGAGCAGCGATGCAATCACGAGCTTGAAGGCCAGCGGACTGTCAAGGCCCAGCCTATGCAATACCGCTGTCACGTGCGGTTCCGGATTTGGCGCCAGAACACCGGGCGCAGCAGGCGGGTCTCGAACATGTCATGCCACCTCGTGCACGGCGCAGTGTCCGCGTAACGCTGGGAATTGGGTAATCGAAACCTATGGCATCCGATCAGCCTTTTGCAATCGGTGCGAGTATACGGGAAAAGAACTGTGCTTCGCGCACTGCCCCCTTGCGCCTGTCTCCGGCCCTGCATAGAAGGGCGCGGATTTTTATCGCGCTTTCGGCCCGACCGAGAGCCATGACGCTATGGAGCACACATGCAGGTCACCGAGACGCTGAACGAAGGGCTGAAACGCGGCTACACCATTACCGTGACGGCGGCCGAGCTGAACGCCAAGGTCGACGAGAAACTGGTCGAGGCGCAGCCCGAAGTTGAAATGAAGGGCTTTCGCAAGGGCAAGGTGCCGATGGCGCTTCTGAAAAAGCAGTTTGGTCAGCGCCTGCTTGGCGAAGCCATGCAGGAAACCGTCGACGGCGCCATGTCCGAGCATTTCGAGAAATCGGGCGATAAGCCGGCGATGCAACCCGACGTCAAGATGCAAAGCGACGACTGGAAAGAGGGCGACGATATCGTCGTCGACATGTCCTATGAAGCTCTGCCTGAGATCCCGGATGTAGACATGGGCGCGCTCAAGCTCGAGCGGCTGGTGGTCAAGGCCGACGATGCAGCCATCGATGAAACGCTGAGTTCGCTCGCCGAGAATGCCCAGAACTTCAAGCCCCGCAAGAAAGGCGCCAAGGCCAAGGACGGCGATCAGGTGGTCATGGACTTTGTAGGCAAGGTCGATGGCGAGGCGTTTGACGGCGGCTCGGCTGAAGACTTCCCGCTGACACTCGGCTCGGGCCAGTTCATTCCCGGCTTCGAAGAGCAGCTGGTCGGCGTCAAAGCAGGCGAGGAAAAGGCTGTCACCGTCTCGTTCCCGGAAGACTATCAGGCCGAGAACCTCAAGGGCAAAGAGGCGGTGTTCGACTGCACCATCAAGGATGTGCAGGAACCGGCCCCCGCCGAGATCGATGATGATCTGGCCACTAAATACGGTGCCGAAGACCTCGCCGACCTCAAATCGAAGATCGGCGAGCAGCTCGAAGGCGAATATGCCGGTGCCGCGCGTCAGGTGATGAAGCGCGGTTTGCTGGATGCGCTTGATGACGTCGTCAGCTTTGATCTGCCACCCACGCTGGTCGAAACCGAAGCCAAGCAGATTGCGCACCAACTCTGGCACGAGGAAAACCCCGACGTCGAAGACCACGATCACCCCGAGATTGAGACAACAGACGAACACAAGACGCTGGCCGAACGCCGCGTGCGTCTGGGCCTGCTGCTGGCCGATGTTGGTCAAAAGGCCGAGGTCGAGGTGACCGACGCCGAGATGAGCCAGGCGGTGATGGCGCAGGCGCGCCAGTATCCCGGGCAGGAACGCCAGTTCTTCGAGTTCGTTCAAAACAACCCGCAGATGCAACAGCAACTGCGCGCGCCGCTGTTCGAGGACAAGGTCGTGGACCACATCGTCGAAAACGCAAGCGTGACCGACAAGGAGGTCAGCAAGGCCGATCTTGAAAAGGCTGTCGAGGCGTTGGAAAAAGAAGACTGATCTGACGTTTCTCGTCAGCGTGAATGTCAGGCCGTCCCGGACCGGGGCGGCCTTTTTCTGTATTCAGTGACCACCCGACGGCGTGACGGCTGATCGACCCTCCGGGGGCGGTTTATTTGGCGAAAGGAAGTGGGCGTGTGTCAGAACTGGCGCAATTCGTCCAACGTGTAGGAGTTTTGCACGGGAAACGCCGGATCCCGACGAAAGCCTGGGTCGCGCGGCAGGCAGCCCTCGCCGCAAATCTGCCGGGCCACCTTGTTGCGGGCGTCGATATACCAGAACCGGCCACCCGGCGTGGCAAGGTAGCCGTCGGTGCCGTCCTCGATATCGGTGCGGATGTCGCTGAAGGACGGCACTTCGGTCAGGTATTGCGGATGCCACGCACCATGGGTGTGGTACGAGGCCAGCACCGTGAACTCGGTGCTGCGCGGATCCGGCGGCAAACAGGATGAAGCGCGACCCACAACCGGTTCTGTCACAACGAAATCCCCGGCGGCGTTCACGCCCACAAGCCCGCACAACTCGCGTTTAACCGCAAAAGAGCGCGGCTGGATGTCCTGAAAAAACTGCGACATGAACGCGATTTCGCTGCGGGTCTGCGCCTTGGCCCGTGGTTCCATGACGATGGAAGCAGGATCGTAGCTGGCGCAGCTGGCAAGAAACAGAAAGGTTAGGGCAATGAGATGACGCATGGCGGCACCATGTCGTGGCGTCTGGGGCATGTCAAACCGGGTTGGCGTCGGTCCGCCGATACGCAAAACGCCGCGTCGATGGGATCGACGCGGCGTTTCAATTCAAGGGTGTGGCGTTCAGGCCTTGGGCGTGTCGTCGCCCTCGGGTGCGTCGCCGTCTTCGGTGGCAACACCGGCGGCCTCGGCCAGGGCGTCGTCCTCGGATGCAGCGGCACCGATGTCGTCAAACAGTTCCTGGATTTCGAACTCGGCGGCGGCCTCTTCTTCGGCGGCCAGTTCCTGGATCGATTTGCCCGACGCCTGCAGTTCGGCCTCTTCGGTCGAGCGGGCGACATTCAGCTGGATCACGACATCGACCTCGGGGTGCAGGGTCACGTGCACATCGTGCAGGCCCAGTTCCTTGATCGGGGTGGGGATCACCACCTGCTTGCGGTCGACCGAGAAACCTTCGGCCGTGGCCACGTCAGCCGCGTCACGCGGCGTGACCGAGCCGTAGAGGTTGCCACCATCCGATGCCTGACGGATCACGATGAACTGCTGACCATCGAGCTTGCCACCAAGCGCTTCGGCTTCCTTGCGGGTCTCGAGATTGCGGGCCTCGAGTTGCGCTTTTTGCGTTTCGAAATCGGCAATGTTCTGTTCGGAGGCGACCAGCGCCTTTTTCTGCAGCAGCAGGTAGTTGCGCGCATAGCCCGGCTTAACGTCGACGACGTCGCCCATCTGGCCCAGCTTGGCCACGCGTTCGAGAAGGATCACTTGCATATCAGATACTCCTTACTTCACGGCGTAGGGCAGCAGGGCGAGGAAACGCGCGCGCTTGATAGCGCGGGCCAGCTCACGCTGCTTTTTCGCCGAAACGGCGGTGATACGGGACGGCACGATCTTGCCACGCTCAGAGATGTAGCGTTGCAGCAGGCGCGTGTCCTTGTAGTCGATCTTGGGCGCGTTCTCACCGGAGAACGGGCAGACCTTGCGACGGCGGAAAAACGGTTTTGCAGCCATGGTCAGCTCTCCTTAGTTCCGGCGCTCGCGGCGGTCGCCACGCTCGTCGCGTTTCTGCATCTGCACCGAAGGGCCCTCGGCATGTTCGTCGACCTTGATGGTCAGCACGCGCATCACGTCGTCGTGCAGGCGCATCAGGCGCTCCATTTCTTGCACGGCTGTGGCGGGCGCGTTGGTCCGAATGTAGGCATAGTGCCCCTTGCGGTTCTTGTTGATCTTGTAGGCCATCGTCTTCACACCCCAGTATTCGTTGTCCACGAGGGTGCCGCCATTGTCGGCGAGGATGCTGCCAAAATGTTCGATGAGACCCTCGGCCTGCGTGTTCGACAGGTCCTGACGGGCAATCATCACATGCTCATAAAGAGGCATGGGTATCTCCACTTCTATCAAGGCGCATTTCAAAGAGCGTTCGATGATCCCCTGCGGAACGCTCACGAGAGACTGCGCGGCAAAAGGTGT
>JBCBAV010000099.1:0-14895 GCA_038532285.1 Pseudomonadota bacterium
CGCATTACGGCGTGGCGGCGGGCTGGCAGGTAATCTGGGCCACGACGCGCAGCGCTTGCAGCCATGAAAAAAGCGCGATCAAATCGCCCAAATCGCCGCCGCCGCCCATCGCACTACCGGTCCAGTAGATGGCATGCACCATCACAATCAATCCACCCGCCAACAGCACAAACAATGCGAGAGGGCGTTCGAACAAGGCAAGCACCGGCATTTGCGCCATTTGTTCGGGCGATACCGGTGGACCGATCATCGCGCTGGCGCTGGCCAACAAAGCGGTCAATGCCGACACCGCAACCAGCGCGATGTACAGTTCAGACCGCGGCAAGCGCAATCCGATGATCTGCGCTGCGGCCTCTTGCGGATGTGTCACCGACAGCACCGCCAGATCGGTCCAATATTTCATGCAGCACGCTCCATGGCGAGACTGCCGCCAATCCAGAACCACATGAAGCAGACAAACCAGACAAGGCCGACGATCTGCAGTTCCAATCCCGGGCCGACAAATCCAGCCGTCAAGCCGCGCAGCAGAACCAGCGGTGACGCCGCCAAAAGCGCCCAGAAAAGCGTAAGCCGCGCACCGTAAGGTGTGCCCCGACCGCCAAAAAGCCGGGCCAAAAGGCGCGCGACAAACGCGATACCATACAGCAAGAGCGGCGCAATAAAGATCCACGCCATAAGGCTTCCGCCCATCAGCATGTCCAGTTCCTGCCCTGTCAGGTGCGCCTCGCGCGCCAGGCGCGGCAGGTCAGCGACAAAAAACAGCGCGCACGCCCCCATCACGTAGGCCAGCGCGCGGTCTTCGCGCTGGCCCATGCCAAGCAAGCGCTGAATCACTGCGCCCGGCCCACGATAAGTGGCGACGATATTGCGTGAAATGGACATGGGTCAGCCGCGCCGCCGCTCCAACCAGCCCGAAAGTCGATCAACGAGGATCTCGCGCAGGTTTTCGTCTTCGATTTCTTCCACCGCTTCAGCAAGAAAGGCGAGGGTCAAAAGGTCCGTGGCCAATGCCTTCGGTACGCCACGCGAGCGCAGGTAAAAGAGCCCTTCTTCGTCGATCGCACCCGACGTACTGCCATGCGAACAGGCAACATCATCAGCGTAAATCTCAAGCTCGGGCTTGGCCAGGAATTGGCTGTCATCGTCCAGAAGCAGCGATTGGCTGATCTGGTAACCGTCGGTTTTCTGTGCCCCTTCCTTCACGAGAATCTTGCCTTGGAACACACCCACTGCACCATTTCGAAGCACTTTCTTGAACACCTGCCTGCTTTCGCAGCCGACGGCATCATGGGTCACAAAAACCGTATCGTCATGATGGAAATCACCATCTCCAACGCACGCCCCGGCGACATGCGCGGTTGCGTTGTCACCGGTCAGGGTCAGCACGCTTTCATTCCGCGTTAGGCGTCCGTTCACAGTCAGCGTGAACGATTTGTAGGTGCTTTCTGCTCCCAAACGCGCAAAGGCATGGGTTACCGCGCGCCGTTCATGATCGCGCCCCTGCGCGCGCACGTGGTGGAACGCCGCACCATCGGCCACATCAACCTCCATACACTTGTTGAACCGCGCGGCCGCAGGACCGTTTTCAAGCAGCGTCAGAGACGTACCGGGGTCAAGCTTGATCACATGATGCAGGATGGCGTCGGACTGATCTTCACGATGCAAGTAGGTGATACAGATGGGTTTCGCGGCCTGTCCGGTGACATGGATCAGGATACCGTCGGTGGCAAATGCCGTGTTGAGCGCCGCAAGCGGCCGTTCGACAAAATGCCCATCAGCCTCAAGCGTGCCGTACAGATCAGACGCCCAGTGGATGTCGGCGCTGTCCGCAAGCCGTCCAATGCTGATCCCTTCCATCGTCAAATCGTCTGACGCGTCGGCGTCAAAAACACCGTCGACAAAAACAATCTGCAAACGATCCACCGCTTCGAAAATCGGCGCTTCCCGCGCCTCGAACACCGCCGCGCCGATGGCATCGACAGAAACCAGCGTATCGGGCCGGGTGTATTTCCAATACTCGTCGCGGCGCGTGGGCAGGCCCATCTGACGCACGCGTCCCAAGGCCGCGTCGCGCGCAGACGCGCTCCAGCCGCTATTGGGCGTTGTCAGCGCGGCAATCCGCGCCTCGGTCGGGTTATTCTGAACTGCCACTTCGGCCATTACGCCACCTCGGTCAGCAGATCGGCATAGCCGTTGTTTTCGACCTCAAGGGCCAGTTCCGGACCGCCGGTCTTGACGATGCGGCCATCGGCCATGATGTGCACCACATCCGGTTTGATGTGATCGAGCAGGCGCTGATAGTGCGTGATGACCAAAAACCCGCGTCCTTCGGCCCGCAGCGCATTCACGCCATCGGCAACCAGTTTCATGGCATCGACATCAAGACCCGAGTCGGTCTCATCAAGGATGCACATCTTGGGCTCGAGCATGGCCATCTGCAGAATTTCGTTGCGCTTTTTCTCGCCGCCTGAAAAGCCGACATTTACCGGGCGCTTGAGCATGTCCGCGTCGATCTTGAGCGATTTGGCACGCTCGCGGATCACCTTGAGGAATTCTGCGGCACTCATCTCTTCTTCGCCGCGCGCCTTGCGCTGCGCATTTACGGCAGTGCGCAGAAAGGTCATGTTGCCCACACCGGGGATCTCCACCGGGTATTGAAAGGCCAGAAACAGGCCCGCCGCGGCGCGCTCTTCGGGTTCCAGTTCCAGCAGGTCTTCGCCATCAAGCGTGGCGGTGCCACCGGTGACGTCGTACCCATCGCGGCCCGACAGGACATAGGACAGCGTTGACTTGCCCGACCCGTTGGGGCCCATGATCGCATGCACCTTGCCGTCATCCACGGTCAGGTCGACACCCTTGAGGATCTGCTTGCCCTCTTCTTCCAGTTCTACGTGCAGGTCCTTGATTTCCAGCATCTTTCTTTCCTTTTGACGGAAGGTGCGCAGTGAATGCGTACCCTACATTTCTATGTGCGCGGCTCAGCCCGCAACCGTTTCCTCGAGCGCGGTGCCAAGCAGTGCAGCCTTGGTGTCCTTCAGGTCGGCTGCGGCGACCATCAGGTGGTTCTTGTTGTTCTTGTAGCGGGTGACGGTGGCGGCGCAGCCGTACCCATGGTCATCGCACCACCCAAAGAAGTCATCCGACAGCGTGTTGCGCACTTCGACCAACAGCGCCGGAGTGCGATTGGCAAAGAGACCCTCAAGCCCGCGCAGTGCCTCCATCTCCATGCCTTCGACGTCGATCTTGATCATGTCCGGCTCAAGGCCCGACAGCAATTCGTCGCCGCGACACACAGTCAGATCGCCTTGGCCGGGCAACATCTTGGCCCCGCCCAGATTGGTTGGAAACTCTTTCATCGCAAATCCGGTTTCATCCCGATCAGACAGACCGACACCCACATGGCTTAGGTCAACCTTATCGCGCACACCGTTAACCGAGATATTGTGGACCAAGAGATTGTAGGCCGGTGGATTTGGCTCAACAGGCACAACGCGGGCCGCTTTCCAGATCAACGCGGCATACAGCGTGTGGTTGCCGATATTGGCGCCGATATCCAACAGAGTGCCACCGACCGGAAAGATATTGGCCAGCGCGCGCAACTCGGCCTTTTCATAGAACTCACCTTTCCAGTGTTTCTTCTGGATCGCGTCGTCGGGGTTGGTGACGCAAAACGTGACCGGCACATCGCCTTCCACCGTGTGCACCAATTGCATCGGATCGCTGTGCAGTGGGCGCCCAATTCGAAGTCGTTTGCGGATGCGGTGGATGTCGTAGGTCATGCGGTCTCGGGGCGGTGGAACGGCTTAGGGTTTGCGCGCGTTGATGTCGGCGAGGGCCTGCCGCACCTCTTCGTCGGTCCGGGAATTGCCGTTGCTGAATTCATCCGGCGCTGGCGGCTGACCAAACAGAGCCCATGCGGTCCGCGCAGCGAGAGCGAGCATCAGTCCCGTAACGAAGCCAAAAAACCCAAAGCCCCAGATCGAACCCAAAAGAGCTCCAACGGTCCCGCCAAACGCGCCAACATAGAGCGTTTGCAGAAACCGCACAGACGACCCCGGAGAGCCGACGTGCGCGCCTTTCGGGTCAAAAGCGGCCTTTGGATGGGCGCGCATAGGAGCGCTTCGATTGTTGTTGACCTTTAAGGGGTTCATCAGCCCACAGACCCCTCAAGCGAGATCGCAACCAATTGTTGCGCTTCCATGGCGAACTCCATCGGCAGCGCCTGCAGGACGTCTTTGCAGAACCCATTTACGACAAGGGCCACGGCCTCTTCCTCGTCCATGCCGCGGCTGCGGCAGTAGAACAGCTGGTCGTCGTCTACCTTAGATGTGGTCGCTTCATGCTCGACGCGGCTCGAGTTATTCTTGACCTCGATGTAGGGCACGGTGTGTGCGCCACATTTATCGCCGATCAGCAGGCTGTCGCACTGGGTATAGTTGCGGCTGTCCTTGGCGCGCGGGTGCATCGACACCAGGCCGCGATAGGTGTTCTGGGCCTTGCCCGCGCTGATCCCCTTGGACACGATGCGCGACTTGGTGTTCTTGCCCAGATGGACCATTTTGGTCCCGGTGTCGGCCTGCTGGTAGTTGTTGGTAATCGCGATCGAGTAGAACTCGCCCTGGCTGTCATCACCGCGCAGGATGCAGGACGGGTATTTCCATGTCACCGCACTGCCGGTTTCCACCTGCGTCCACATCACCTTGGCCCGGTCGCCACGGCAATCGGCCCGTTTGGTCACAAAGTTGTAGATGCCGCCCTTGCCATTCTCGTCCCCGGGGAACCAGTTTTGCACGGTGGAGTACTTCACTTCGGCGTCTTCCTCGATCACGATTTCGACCACCGCGGCATGCAACTGTGACGTATCACGTTGCGGCGCGGTGCAGCCTTCGAGGTATGACACGTACGACCCTTTGTCAGCGATGATCAGGGTGCGTTCGAACTGGCCTGTATTTTCGGCATTGATACGGAAATAGGTACTCAGCTCCATCGGGCAGCGCACACCGGGCGGTACGTAAACGAACGAGCCGTCGGAAAACACCGCCGAATTCAGAGTGGCATAGTAGTTGTCCGAAACAGGGACGACAGAACCGAGGTATTTCTTGACCAGTTCAGGGTGTTCGCGGATCGCTTCGGAAATTGAGCAGAAGATAACCCCTGCCTTTTTCAACTCAGCCTGAAAGGTCGTGCCGACCGACACGGAATCAAATACTGCGTCGACGGCGACCTTGCGCCCTTCGGAGGGCGCATCCTCCGCGCCTTCGACACCGGCGAGGATCATCTGTTCCTTGAGCGGAATGCCCAGCTTTTCATAGGTGGCCAACAGCTTGGGGTCCACCTCATCAAGGGACTTGGGCTTTTCCTCCATGCTCTTGGGCCGAGCATAGTAATACTGGTCCTGGAAATCGATCTCAGGGTAGTCGATCATCGCCCAATCGGGTTCTTTCATCTGCAGCCAGCGGTCATACGCCGCAAGCCGCCACTCGGTCATCCACTCGGGCTCTTCATTCTTGTCCGATATCAGACGCACGATGTCATGGGTCAGCCCTTTCGGGGCAAACTCCATCTCGATGTCCGTCTCCCACCCGTATTTGTAGGTCGAGATGTCGCGCACGGCGTCCACGGTCTCTTGATCGACACCGTCCTTGACCACCAGATCATCTACTACCTTGTCCATTCAGACGTTTCCTCGTGTTGTGCGGGTGGCGTCAGGCTGCCCGCGCTTGGTGTTTCTTTAATTTCTGCGCCCATGTTTCAGTAAAGCGCATGATCTCTTCTTCGGTCGTATCGAGGCCCAGTGAGACCCTCACCGCACAGGACGCGTCAGCTTCAGAGTACCCCATCGCCTTCAACACCCGGCTTGCCTTGACCTTGCCGCTGGAACAGGCAGACCCGGCTGAAATCGCGAAACCTGCCAGGTCCATCTGCATGACCTGTGTCTCGCCTTTCCAACCGGGGGTGACAAAGCACGTTGTGTTGGGCAGGCGCGGCACCTCTTTCCCGACAAAAATAGTCATAGGATTGGCCTCAGCAAGGGCGTTTTCTAGAATATTTCTAAGTTGCGTCACCCGGTCCCAGGCGCCTGCCTCAAGATCGCGTTGCGCGGCGGCTGCAGCGGCGCCAAACCCGGCAATGCCGATCACATTTTCTGTGCCCGAACGACGCCCCATCTCTTGTCCACCGCCAGCAATCATCGCCGGTACGTCGACGCCCAGTTTCAGACAAAGGGCGCCAATGCCCTTGGGCCCGCCCAACTTGTGCGCAGACATCATCAGGTAATCAGCCCCAAGATCGGCCACAGATGTGCGCACTTTGCCCGCCAGTTGCACGGCATCCACCAGCACTTGCGCGCCTTGCGCCCACGCCACTTGCGCCCACCGAAAATTATTCTGCAGAACGCCGGTTTCCGAATTCGCACCCTGTACGGCAAGCAGATCGCCGTCGAATGTGTCGAAAGGTACGATCTCCCCACCCCGATCCACAGCCAGTGACGCGGCCTGATGTGCTGCGACGGCGTCATGCTCAACGTCCGCGCAAACCATACGATGGCGCTGTGCCGCAAGTGCCGCGGATTCTGTCGCACCCGAGGTAAAGATCACCTCGTGCGGGTCGACGCCTACCAGCGCACCGACCTGAGCCCGCGCCCGTTCCACGATCGCTTTGGCCGCACGCCCTTCCGCGTGAACGCTGGACGGGTTGCCGACAACATCCATTGCGGCCAGCATCGCGTCCCGCGCCTCATGTCTCAGCGGCGCTGTGGCGTTATGATCCAGATACACGCGTTTCATATCGTCCTTGGCCTACGTCGTCCTGTGCAGTTTGGGTTCAGCCTTCGTCCACCACGGAAAACAGATTGGGCACCGCCGGACAGGGGGCCAGATCATTACCCACAACATCCGACAGTCGGGTCTGATGCAAAAACACATAGACATGCGCGCTCAGCCCCTCCCAGAGCCGGTTGGTCAGTGATTGCGCCTTGCTGCCTGACGCACCGCCGGACGCCCCTGCCCCCTTGTGCATCGCGTCCACTTTTTCATCGACCGCCGCCAGCACATCTGCCACCCGAATGTCGGATGCCGCGCGTGACAACCGGTATCCACCGCCGGGTCCACGCACCGACACCACCAGTTCGGCGCGGCGCAATTTTACGAACAACTGTTCCAGGTACGGCAGCGAAATGTCCTGCCGCTGCGCAATCTCACCGAGCGTAACCAACGTGTTTGCCGGTTGCAGCGCAAGATCCGCCAGCGCCACCATTGCATACCGTCCCTTGGTTGACAGTTTCATCCAGTGGCTCCCCCGATTGACGTCATAGCCGTTAGGTCATACATGCTTTTGCACGCTGGGCAGGCTGCCTGGCACAAGACTTAGAACAGTTCTAAAGTGCCAGACGCACGACGTCAATTCCAACAGGCACGAAAAGACGCGCGAGGACGACACCGTATATGCCCGAGGTCATTTTTCCCGGCCCCGAAGGCCGTCTTGAAGGCCGCTACCACCCGCAAAAAGAGCGCGACGCACCCATCGCAATCATCCTGCACCCGCACCCGCAATTCGGCGGCACAATGAACCACAAGGTGGTGCATGCGATGCACTATGCCTTTTTCAACATGGGGTTCACCGTGCTGCGCTTCAACTTTCGCGGCGTGGGGCGCAGTCAGGGCGAATACGATCAAGGCATTGGTGAGTTGAGCGATGCCGCCTCGGCCCTCGACTACTTGCAGTCGATGAACAACAATTCCAAACACTGCTGGGTTGCCGGCTTCAGTTTTGGCGCTTGGATCGGCATGCAGTTGCTGATGCGCCGGCCAGAGATCACCGGCTTCATCTCGGTCTCGCCCCCGGCGAACATGTATGACTTTTCGTTTCTCGCGCCCTGCCCGTCCTCGGGCCTTATCATCAACGGCACCGCCGACCGCGTGGCCCCCCCCACGGATACCACGGCGCTGGTCAGCAAATTGCACGAGCAAAAGGGCATCACCATCACCCACACAGAGGTTGAAGGCGCAGGCCATTTCTTTGAGGACGACCACCTTGAAACACTGATCGGCCATTCCACCGACTACGTCAAACGCCGCCTGACCGAGACGACCCGCTGATGGCCGACCCCGTTGTTGTCGACATGGCCAACAAGCTGGCCGAAGAGTGCCTCGCCGTGCAACGCGAAGTGGGCGACGACCGCTTGTTCATGAAGGTGGGCGAGGTGCTGGGTGCGTCATCACAGACGCTCGAAGAAGCGTTTCTGACAGCTGTGCGGACACGGATGGCCAACGACGCAGGCCGCCGTTTTCTGGCGCAGCATCTCAAGACGCATCGTGCGGCGGACAGCCAGCCCGACACGTAGCGCTCAGGTGATGTACCGTCCTGCCGTGCGCGCAGCGGTCAAAATCGGGCGCATCACCAGGTCCAGCACCCAGCGCAAGAAGCTGACGGTCAAGTCCGCAGCAGTTACAACAGTTCTGGCAACAGCAACGCCGGCCCATTTCAGGGCAGCTTTGACAAAGCGCACCATGTAATCCGCAATGCTCGCCGCCAACCGCCCACCTGCGCGGATCAACTGAACAAGAATGTCTGCAAGCGTGAGGCCGACCGTGATCGAGGCCGAAATCACGTGCGCGCCCATGTACAGGATCGCCTTCAATGCCTTGGCCAGCAGCATATAGGTCAGGCCCGACCCGATATTGGTCATGCTCAGCTGGATTTCCGCCTGTGTCAGCCAATAGCCCGGATCCGATTTCGACGGCATGCGGCTTTCCACCGGCCAGCCAGAGGATGGCATCGCCTTGATATAATTGTCTTTCATGCTGTGCGCCGCACCCGAGAACGCGCCATTGCCGCCGTCGAACCCGATGGAGCCTGCGCCAACATGGCAAAACGGCGTGAGCGGGATCATCGGCACCGGATCGTTGATCGAATAGACCCGCTTGATCCGCTCGGCCCCGACGTGCCGGACCACGTCCGATGTCAGTCCAAAGGATCCAACCCTTGGCGCACCAAAGGTATAAAGATGTGACGTCGCCGTCCCGTTCTGCGCATAGTCCACCGCCGCAAGCGTCGCCAGTGCACCGCCCAGAGAATGGCCAATGAAGTGGATGCGCTGAGGGTTTGCATCCTTGATCATGCGCTGAACGTCGCTGCGCATCCGGTTGTAGATGTCCATGAAACCCGAGTGCACCAGCGACCCAGACGGCCCGCGTGTGAGGCCGATCTGGTAATTCGACAACCAGTCATTCGAGATGCCAAAGGTCCCCATCGTGCCGCGCATGGCAAAGATGTATTCGCCCTTTTGTGCACCGTTGCGTTCCAGCAGCACGCCAAAGCCGGCGGTTTCCTTCACAAACGCGCCGGATTGGCTGACCACCGACTCCATCGGCGTTACCGGAACGCTGGGGCCGCCTGGTCCGTCGTCAGATGGCGGTGAGATAAAGGACCGCTCGTCCTGAATACGCTGATCGGCATCCTGCTTGATGTCGCCCGGCGTCCCGCCCTGTGCGAAGCCCACGGTATAGGCACCGTTGGCAATGATCGCCGCGTTTTTGCCGTGCATGTTAAAAGACATTTCTTTAATCCCGTTGTCGCGGTGTCAGTTCAGGGTGCAATAGCCCCGGCCCATATTGCCCACCCGTGGTTCACCGCCCAGCTTGCACGTGACTTTGAATGGTCTGCCATCCGTTTCATGCAGCGGCGTAAGGCTGGTAGAGGTCAGGAACATGATCTGCACCTCTTGCCCGCCGATCGTGGCAAAATAGCGTTGGTCGATCACAGGCGTCGACAAGCCGCTGAACCAGCGTTTGCGCGGCCCCGGCACCGCGGTGAAAGAGAAAGCCCCGCTGGCATCCGTGCTGGTCTGATCGCTGCCAGAATCCTTGTTGTGGCGCCAATCCCGGCGCACCGTTACCCCTGCTGCGGGTGCGCCATCAGCACCGATCAGGGTCCCGCTCATGGGTGAACAGATGTACTGGGTTTCAGCCTTCGACATGGTCCCCCCAAATCCAACAAGCAGAAGGACAGCGACGGCCGCAATGACCAAGACAGCGCGCATGGCGATCCCTCCGATTTCATCAATGCTTGCCGGAGCCTAGTCCGCTTTCGCCATCAGAACTACGGTGGATTTCCATACCCACAAAAAAACACAGCGGCGCAGGCTGCCCCGCGCCGCCCGATGTCAACTATGCCGGGATTACCCGATAATCGCATTCAGCGCGGCTGAAGGGCGCATAACGGCGGCACACTTGGCGTCGTCATTGCGGAAATATCCGCCGGTGTTCGCCTGCGCACCACCGGCTCCGGCCAGTTGGGCAAGGATTTTCTCTTCGCCATCGGCCAGCGCTTGTGCCAGCGGTGCAAATTCAGCGGCCAGCTCCGCGTCATCCGACTGCGCCGCCAATGCCTCGGCCCAATAGCGGGCAAACCAGTAGTGGCTGGCGCGGTTGTCGGGCTGGCCGACCTTCCGGCCCGGGCTGCGGTTGTTGTCGAGGATTCCTTGCGTCGCGGCTTCTGCGGCCGCGCCCAGAACGCCCGCCTTGGCGTTGCCCTGACTGTCGGCAAGGAAATTCAGGCTTTCCCCCAGCGCACAGAACTCACCCATCGAATCCCAGCGCAGGTGATTTTCCTCGTGCATCTGTTGCACATGCTTGGGCGCAGATCCGCCTGCGCCGGTCTCGAACAGCCCGCCGCCCTGCATCAGCTTGACGATGGACAGCATCTTGGCGCTGGTGCCCAGTTCAAGGATCGGGAACAGGTCGGTCAGGTAATCGCGCAGCACGTTGCCGGTGATGGCGATGCTGTCCTTGCCGGCCGTGATCGTCTGCAGGCTTTGGCGCGTTGCTTCGCGTGGGGCCATGATCAGGAACTTGTCGGCGACACCCGCCGCCTCAAGCGCGGGCGTGACGTACTTGATCAACTCAGCGTCGTGTGCACGGTTGGCATCCAGCCAAAAGATCGCCTCGGACCCGGTCAGCCGCTGCCGGTCCAATGCCAGCCCGATCCAGTTTTCAATCGGTGCCTTTTTCACCGTGCACGCGCGCCAGATGTCACCCGCTGCAACCGCATGAGCATGCAGCGTGTCGCCATTGGCCAGCACGATCCGCATCGTGCCTGCGGCGGGCGCTTCGAACGTGGTTGGGTGGCTGCCATATTCCTCGGCCTTCTGGGCCATCAGGCCCACATTGGCCACGGCCCCTGCGGTTGCCGGATCCAGCGCACCGTTGGCTTTGAAGAACGAGATTGCCTCGTCATAGACGGGCGCATAGCAGCGGTCGGGGATCACGCAGTTGGTATCGCCCTTGGCCCCGTTTTCGTCCCAGCCCTTGCCGCCCGCGCGGATCACGGCGGGCATCGAGGCGTCGATGATCACGTCCGACGGGACATGCAGGTTGGTGATGCCCTTGTCACTGTCCACCATGTACATCGACGGGCGCTGGCCCGTGACCTCGGCAATCGCCGCCATGATGTCAGCGTTGTCCTTGACCCGTTCCAGCAGGTCACCCATGCCCGAATTGGGATCGACACCCAGCGACGCCAGCGCATCGCCATGCGCCTCGAACACCGGGCGCAGCCATGCGCGCACGGCGTGGCCAAAGATGATCGGGTCCGACACCTTCATCATCGTCGCCTTCATGTGCAGCGAAAACATGGTGCCGTCGGCCTTGGTGTCTTCGATTGCGGCATCGAGGAAGGTGTTGAGGGCGGCCACCGACATGAATGTGGCATCGGCCACGGTGCCTTCTTCCAGCGTCCAGCCGTCCTTCAGCACGGTCACCGTGCCATCGGCGGCCTCGAACTCGATGCGTGCGTCGCCCGCTTGCGCGGCAGTGATGGTGGCCGACACTTCGTTTGCATAGAAATCATCGCCGGACATCGACGACACCTTGGTCTTGCTGTCGGCAGACCACGTGCCCATCGAATGCGGGTTGGCCTGGGCAAAGCTCTTCACAGCCCGTGCCGCGCGCCGGTCGCTGTTGCCTTCGCGCAGAACCGGGTTCACCGCCGACCCCTTGATCGCGTCATAGCGCGCGCGGACGTCACGCTCGGCATCCGTTTGCGGCTCCTCTGGGTAATCCGGCAGCGCATAGCCCTTGTCCTGCAACTCTTTCACCGCCGCCACCAACTGCGGCACCGAGGCCGAGATGTTCGGCAGCTTGATCACATTGGCGCCGGGCGTTTTGACCAGCTGACCCAGCTCGGCCAGATCATCCGACTGGCGCTGCGCCTCAGTCAGGTTTTCGGGAAAGGCGGCGATAATGCGCCCGGCAAGGCTGATGTCCTTGATCCCGACACTGACGCCCGCGGCTTGCGCAAAGCGGCGGATGATGGGCAGGAACGATGCGCTCGCCAATTCCGGCGCCTCGTCGACTTTGGTGTAGATGATGTCGGGCGTCTGCGTCATCGGGGACCTCTTTATGCTGATATCATGGGCGCACTGCCCTTGGCGCGTGGGGTAGCGATTGGTGTTCCGCAAGTCAATGCATACGACGGTATACCGAATGCGACACATCGCGCAAACACCGATGTCCATCGCATTTACGTCAAACGCGACCTTGCCCAACGGCGCACTATTTACTGCCGCGTACCGTTGGGATAGCGCGCAAACATGAACGAACCACACAACAGCATTCAGCATTCTCCGCTGGAAGACGCACAGGCCGCGATCCTTGGCACGGCGCTCTGTGCACTGGGCGTGCAGTTTCTGGGCCACGCGCAACTGATCACCGGGCAAACCGCCGGGTTGGGGGTGCTGCTGTCTTATGTTACGGGGATGTCCTTTGGCGTCTGGTTCTTTCTGCTGAACCTGCCCTTCTACGTGCTGGCGCTCATGCGCATGGGACTGGCCTTCACGCTCAAGAGCTTTGTCGCGGTTGCCATGGTGTCTGGCTTTGCCGAACTCTTTGACCGGTCGATCAGCTTTGCCAGCCTGCCGCTGCCGTTGGCTGTGGTCATTTCGGGCGCGTTGATCGGCATCGGCCTGCTGATTGTCTTTCGGCACGGGGCGTCGCTGGGCGGGATCGGCGTGCTGGCGCTGTTTCTGCAGGACAGGACCGGGTTCAAGGCGGGCCACACGCAACTGGCCTTTGACGTTGTCCTGTTCGCTGCAGCCCTCGCCTTTTTGCCCTGGCAAACCGTGCTCTGGTCACTGGGCGGAGCCGTGGTCACCAACATGATCATCGCCACCAACCACCGCAAAGACCGCTACATCGCCCGTTGAAAGGCCACGCCATGCCCATGCACTATGTCTATCTGGTTGTTGCCGTCGCGGCCGAGGTGATCGGCACCACTGCGCTGCAAGCCAGCGCACAGTTCACCCGTTTGGGTCCGACCCTGGTGGTGGTGCTGGCCTACGCCACGGCGTTCTTCTTTCTTGGCGTTGCGCTGAAATATATTCCCGTGGGCATCGCCTATGCGCTCTGGTCCGGGTTGGGGATCCTGCTGATTGCGCTCATCGGCTTTGCGCTCTTTGGGCAACGGCTCGACGCGGCGGCCATCATCGGCCTTGGGCTGATCATCGCAGGCATCGTGGTCATCCAGCTTTTTTCCAAAAGCGCCACGCACTGACCCTCAGAACCGCGCGCCCCCTTTCATTCTGCACCGCAGCGCTATATGGGCGCTGCACACACGAACATGAGGCCTCCCATGGACCTGCGCAACATCGCGATCATCGCCCACGTCGACCACGGCAAAACCACCCTGGTGGACGAACTGCTCAAGCAATCGGGCACCTTCCGCGAAGGCCAAGCCACCACCGAACGCGCCATGGACAGCAATGACCTGGAGCGTGAACGCGGGATCACGATCCTGGCCAAGGCGACGTCGGTCGAATGGAACGGCACCCGCATCAATATCGTCGACACCCCCGGCCACGCCGATTTCGGCGGCGAGGTGGAGCGTATCCTGAGCATGGTCGACGGCGTGGTGCTGCTGGTCGATGCGGCCGAAGGGCCCATGCCGCAAACCAAGTTCGTGACCTCCAAGGCGCTCGCATTGGGTCTGCGCCCCATCGTGGTGCTGAACAAGGTCGACAAACCCGATGCCGAACCGGATCGCGCGCTGGACGAGGTCTTTGACCTTTTCGCCAATCTCGGCGCGGATGACGATCAACTGGATTTTCCGGCGATGTACGCGTCGGGCCGGTCCGGCTGGGCGGACATGGAACTGGATGGCCCGCGCGCGGACCTGTCGGCGCTGTTCAACATGATCGTCGATCACGTGCCCGCCCCCAGCCAGATCGCAGCCAAGGACGAACCGTTTCGCATGCTGGCCACGACGCTGGGCGCAGATCCGTTCATCGGCCGCATTCTGACCGGGCGCGTTGAAAGCGGGACGCTGAAACCGGGTGAAACGGTCAAGGCGCTTGCCCGTGATGGCACGTTGATCGAAAACTTCCGCTGCACCAAGATCCTTGCCTTTCGCGGGCTGGGACAGCAGCCGATTGACCTGGCCGAGGCCGGGGACATCGTCACGCTCGCCGGCATGTCCAAGGCGACAGTGGCCGACAGCATCGTGGCCCCCTCGGTGGCCGAGGCTCTGCCCGCGCAACCCATCGACCCGCCCACCATCACCGTGACCTTCGGCATCAATGACTCGCCGCTGGCGGGGCGCGACGGCAAAAGGGTGCAGTCCCGCGTGATCCGCGAGCGGCTGATGCGCGAGGCCGAACAGAATGTGGCCATCCGCGTGTCCGACACGCCCGGTGGCGAAGCGTTCGAGGTGGCAGGCCGGGGCGAACTGCAAATGGGCGTGCTGATCGAGAACATGCGCCGCGAGGGTTTTGAGCTTTCGGTTGGTCGCCCGCATGTGGTGATGATAAAGGACGAAAATGGCGGTACATTAGAGCCGTTTGAAGAATGTATCATCGATGTGGATGATGAATATTCAGGCGCGGTTGTAGAAGGTCTGTCAAAG
>JBCBAV010000100.1:0-14590 GCA_038532285.1 Pseudomonadota bacterium
AGCGGAAGTGCCCGATCCCGGCTACGTTCTGGTTCTCGACCAAACCTTTGGCGACGCCTCAGTTACGGCCTGCGGCGCGGACCGGAACCGTTTTCTTGAAATGATGTTTGTTGCGCGTGACGAAAACCCGGGCGCACGCATCGTGATCAAAACGCACCCGGAAACGCAAGCAGGCCATCGCGCCGGCTATTTCACGGAGGCGGACCTGTCCGATACCGTCACCTTTTGCGACAGCGCCGTCAGCCCTTGGACCCTGATGGAAGGCGCCGTTGCGGTTTACACCGTGTCTTCGGGGATGGGGTTCGAAGCGATCCTGGCCGGCCACCGCCCACGCGTTTTCGGGCAGCCGTTCTACGCAGGTTGGGGACTGACCAGCGACGAATTCCCGATCCAGCGCCGCCAGCGTCGTTTGACCCGCGCGCAGCTCTTTGCCGGGGCCATGATGCTGTACCCCAAATGGTATGACCCATTCCGCAACCGACTGTGTGAAATCGAGGACACCATCGAAACGCTCGCCGCGGAAACACGGGCGTGGCGTGCGGATCACCGCGGATGGATCGCGTCGGGTATGCGGCTTTGGAAACGGCGCCCGATGCAAAAGGTGTTTGGCCGCTGGACACCGGTACGCTTTGAAGATGATCCCGCCCGGGCCCGCGCATCGGGGCGGCCCTGGATGGTTTGGGCGGGCCAGGTAGATGTCGGGCACGCGGACGCAGTGCGGGTCGAGGACGGTTTCCTGCGCTCGCGCGGATTGGGCGCGCAATTGGTGCCACCCCTGTCTCTGGTCACAGATTCCAGCGGCATTTACTACGACCCGTCTCGTCCCAGCGATCTCGAAACGCTGATCCGCGCCCGTCGCAGCCTGCGCCCGGAACAGGCACTTCGGGCGGAACGGCTGGTCCGCGTGCTGACATCCAATGCGCTCAGCAAATACAACCTGTCGGGCGCCGCACCGGATCTGCCCGGCGGCCCCAAGGTGCTGGTGGTGGGCCAGGTGGAGGATGATGCCTCCATCCGCCTCGGCACCGCAGAAATTGCCACCAACGCCGCCCTGATCGCGGCAGCGCGTGCAGCGCACCCGAACGCCTGCCTGATCTACAAGCCGCATCCGGATGTAGAGGCCGGACTGCGCCCCGGCGCGACAACGGCGACCGACGCCGACATCATCGTGCAAAACGCGGATATCGCAGCGTTGCTGGATCAGGTCGACACGCTCTGGACCATGACGTCGCTGGCCGGGTTCGAGGCGCTTTTGCGCGGTGTCCACGTAGTGACGGTTGGCGCACCGTTCTACGCCGGTTGGGGGTTGTCCGACGACCGCGGCCCGGTGCCGCCGCGACGGCGCGAGGATGTGCCGCTGATGGGTCTCGTCCATGCAACGCTGATAGATTATCCGCGGTATATCGATCCGGTCACCGGCCTGCCCTGCCCGGTCGAAGTGGTGGCAGACCGCCTTGCCACCGACACCGTGCCGCGACCAGGCCCGTTCAATCGGTCATTGTCGAAACTGCAGGGATTACTGGCCAGCCGCGCGCATCTATGGCGTTAGCCGCCGTTCCCAGATGTGCAACACGTCGGGACCAACGGGACGCGTCTCGATCATCTGATAGCGCGGTGCCTCGTCCAACGTGCTCAGCCCTAGCGCACCGATCCCGGGCAAACCTTCGGCGCCTATGGCCAGCCCAGCCGTAAAGCCGACCAACTGGTCCACCAGATCGGCTTCGATCAACGACGCGGCCAGCGCGCTCCCGCCTTCGCAAAACACCCGCGTCAGCCCGTGAAGCGCAAGTTGCCGCAGCACATCCGTGATGTCGAGCTGTCCCGAGGCTGTCTCGCACGGCAGCAGCGTCGCACCCAGATCGGACCACGTGCGCTGCAACATCGGATCGGCATCCTTGCCATGACACAAGAGAACCGGAACCATGCGCGCACTGCGCGCCAACTGCCCCATCAGCGGCAGATCCAGCCGCCGCGACACCACCACGCGCGCCGGATTCTGCGTCACGCCCAGCCCGCGCACGGTCAGCGACGGATCATCCTGTCGCGCCGTTCCGCCGCCGACCATCACCGCATCATGACGCGCGCGCATGGCGTGCACGACCCGGCGCGCGGGCGCGTCGGTGATCCATTGACTGTGACCGGCACCCGTGGCGATGCGGCCATCGAAACTGGTCGCGAGCTTCAGCGTGACAAAGGGCCGGTCCAGTTCAATCTTGTAAAGAAACCCGGCCAGATCGCGTTCCGCCGCGGCCTCGCAAATGCCCGTGTCCACGTGGATACCCGCTGTGCGCAGCATCTCGACCCCCTTGCCAGCAACCCGCGGGTCGGGGTCAGAGGCCGCCACAACCACGCGCGCAACGCCAGCGGCGATCAGCGCCTCTGCACAGGGCGGGGTCCTACCATGATGCGCGCACGGCTCCAGCGTGACATACGCTGTGGCCCCTTCCGCCGCCGCACCCGCCCGGCGCAGTGCCTCGGTTTCGGCATGCGGGCGCCCGCCGGGCTGGGTCCAGCCACGGCCGACGATCCGTCCGTCTTTGACAATGACACACCCGACAGACGGGTTCGGTGCACAGCGCCCCTGCCCCCGGCGTCCCAGGCTCAGGGCCAGCGCCATGAACCGGGTGTCGCTCACCCGTCGTCGGCGGTGCTGTCGGGGCGCAACTCGGCGACGAACTTGTCGAAATCATCGGCCGCCTGAAAGTTCTTGTACACGCTGGCAAACCGCACATAGGCCACGGTGTCGATCCGGTTCAGCGCTTCCATGACGATCTCGCCGATCTGTTTCGACTGGATATCCGTCTCGCCCATGCTTTCCAGACGCCGCACAAGCCCCGAGATCATCTGGTCGATGCGCTCGGGATCAATCGGGCGCTTCTGCATCGAAATGCGGATCGACCGTTCCAGCTTGTCGCGGTCGAAATCCTCGCGCTTGCCGTTCGATTTGATCACCACCAGATCGCGCAACTGCACCCGCTCATAGGTTGTGAACCTGCCGCCGCAGGCCGGACAAAAGCGACGCCGCCGAATCGACACATGATCCTCGGCTGGTCGACTGTCTTTCACCTGGGTGTCGATGTTCCCGCAAAACGGACAGCGCATGGCAAAATCCCCTCATCATGTCCCGCCTGTAGTGGGGCTTTTGCCCCTTATCGCTACAAGTATAAGAGCGTCCCTATGTTTTGGGTAGAGAAGATTTCGCACCGCTATATGAGTGATGCATTGGTGCTACCGCGCGCGAATTGTGCCTTGGGCCGTGCGGACAAAGACCTGTTCTTCGAATGGATCACACGCGCCCAGCGCCGCCGCCATCGACTTTGTTTCGCCGGCATTTCTCAAACTGAAGCTGTAGCTGGTGCGCTCGGGCTGGACAGGTTCAATGGAAAACACCATGCTGCGACCAGCAGCGGACGGCGCCAGCGCCGATTTGACCCAAATGCGATCTCCCCTGTAGCCCAAGGCGCGTTCGGCATAGGTGCCAGCTGCGCACCACATGTTCGCAGGACTGGCAAAGGACCCGCGCACCACTTCGAACGTGGTCGCCGAGATCGCGTTGACCGGGATGTCGATGCGTTCGCGCAACAAAAAGAACACCTGCGCCTGTGCGGCCGTGCCGAAAAGGATCAGGACCAGCGGAAAAAGAACACGTCGCATCGTATCGGCACCTCGAAGTTTTACCCTAGGTAAGGTGCCGCGGCCCATGTTTCGAGAGGTTGCACCGGTTCAATCACTCAAATGCGCGACCACACTGCGCCGCTTGGGCGCATCGCGATGCTCGAACAGGTAAATTCCCTGCCACGCGCCCAGCGCCATGCGTCCCGCACGCACAGGGATCTGTAAGCTGGTGGGCAGCAGTGCGGCCTTGATGTGCGCGGGCATGTCATCCGGGCCCTCATAGGTGTGTGTCAGGTAGGCCATGGATGGATCGCTGCTGGGCGGGACCAGACGCGCAAAGAAATTCCGCAGATCGGTTTGCACCTCCGGGTCCGCATTCTCCTGAATGAGCAGCGAACACGAAGTGTGCTGCACAAACAGTGTCAGTATCCCGTTGCCCTGTACCCATTCGGCGATGTCGCCCGTCACGTGATAAAGCCCGGAACCGGACGTCTGCCATTCAAATACCGTCTGCATGAAACCTTCCGCGCCGATCCGAGTTAACCCTGAGAGAAACGCAAGGAGGGCACAATGTCCAAGACAGTTTTCATCACCGGTGCCAGTTCCGGCATCGGCAAGGCAACCGCCCGCGCTGCTGCTCAGGCAGGTTGGCAGGTGGGTCTGTTTGCCCGGAACAAGGAAAAGCTGAACGAGATCGCCAATGATCTCGGCGACAGCGCAACCGTATTGCCGGGTGACGTGACCAAGCTCGAAGATATCACCGCCGCCCTCGACACGCTGGGCCGTGTGGACGCGGTTTTTGCCAATGCCGGTAAAGGGTTGAGCACGCCCGGTTCTGAACAGTGCGATCCCGAGGCATGGCACGACATGATCCACGTCAACATCATGGGGGTGCTCTACACAGCCAAGGCGGCCTTGCCACGACTGCGGGCGACCAAGGGGCACATGGTGCTGACGGGCTCGGCTGCCGGGCGTGTGCATATCAAGGGGTCCATCTACGGCGCCTCCAAATGGTTCATCCACGGCTATGCGGGCAACCTCGCACAAGAAATGGCCGAGTGGGGTGGACGGTGCACCGTGGTCGCACCGGGTATGGTGGACACAGCATTCTTTGATGAGCCCAAGCCTGACAAGTTGCAGCCCGAGGATGTTGCCGATGCTGTGATGCTCGCACTTGAGGCCGACCCGCGCTGCGCCGTGCGGGAAGTATTTTTGATGCCGACGCAGTAAAGGAGCAAGGAATGACCCAGCAAAACCCCGATCCCGGCAACGGCCCCGGCACCACAAATGATCCTAATCAGGCCGACAAGACCGGCCTGCCGCAAAAGGATCGCTTCAAGGATATCCCGGAGAAAAGCGACGGGCCGCCGCAGGAAAACCCCGATCCTGAAATCGGCCCCGGTACCACGTCTGACCCGAACCAAGCCAACCTGACCTGAGGCAAGGTGCGTCGTAAACGACGCACCTTACTCGAACAGGCGATCACCGAGGGCATCGATCACCTGCTTGGCCTTGTCGATACTGACCTCTTGCGCGGTGTCCAGACCGCTGACCGTGTCGGCACGGATGAGCGTGTGCACCTTGGTCTCGCCGTCCACTTCCTTTTCCACACGCGCGGAAACCCGGAAATCATTGCCTTCACGGATTGGCGTGGGGGTTATGCGAAAATCATTGTACTGCACCGGGTCCGGCTCGGATGCAGAGCCTCCCCCGCCAAACAGTTTCTTCAATATGGACATGCGCGCGCTCCGGTTGCGTTGATCGCAGGATGCCACAAACGCGCTGGCGCAGCCAGCGTGAGACGCCTGTTCAATGATGTGAATGGTATCGTGCCAGCCCGCGCAGGCTGGCACGCTTTAGGTGTCACTGATCGAGGAAGCTGCGAAGCTTCCGGCTTCGGCTCGGGTGCTTGAGCTTGCGCAGCGCCTTTGCTTCGATCTGACGAATCCGCTCGCGGGTCACGCTGAACTGCTGTCCAACCTCTTCCAGCGTGTGGTCGGTGTTCATTCCGATGCCAAAGCGCATCCGCAGCACACGTTCTTCACGCGGGGTGAGAGAAGCCAGAACGCGGGTCGTGGTTTCTTTCAGGTTCTCCTGAATGGCGCTGTCGAGCGGCAGTACCGCGTTCTTGTCCTCGATAAAGTCGCCAAGCTGGCTGTCTTCCTCGTCGCCGATGGGCGTTTCAAGGCTGATCGGCTCCTTGGCGATCTTCATAACCTTGCGCACTTTTTCCAGCGGCATCTGCAGCTTTTCGGCCAGTTCCTCCGGCGTCGGCTCGCGGCCGATCTCGTGCAGCATCTGTCGACCGGTGCGCACCAATTTGTTGATCGTCTCGATCATATGGACCGGAATGCGGATCGTGCGCGCCTGATCCGCGATGGACCGGGTGATTGCCTGACGGATCCACCACGTCGCATAGGTCGAGAACTTGTACCCGCGGCGGTATTCAAACTTGTCGACCGCTTTCATCAGGCCAATGTTGCCTTCCTGGATCAGGTCAAGGAATTGCAGCCCGCGATTGGTGTATTTCTTCGCGATCGAGATCACGAGGCGCAGGTTCGCCTCGACCATTTCCTTCTTGGCCTGCCGGGCTTCTTTCTCGCCCTTCTGCACTTGGTTCACGATGCGGCGGAATTCGCTGATGTCGAGGCCTACATACTGGCCGACCTGCGCCATGTCGGCGCGCAGCTCTTCGACCTTTTCGGCCGAGCGTTCGATGAACATCTGCCAACCGCGGCCCGATTTCTCGGCCATCTCGTCCAGCCAACCGGGATCCAGTTCGCGCCCGCGATAGGCGTCGACGAATTCCTTGCGGTTGATGCGCGCCTGGTCGGCCAGCTTCACGATCGAACTGTCGATCTGCATGATACGCCGGTTGATCCCGTACAGCTGGTCAATCAGCGCCTCGATCCGGTTGTTGTGCAGGTGCAGGTTGTTCACCAGCGCCACAATCTCGGCCCGCAGCGCCTGATAGGTCTGTTCGTCACCTTCGGAAAACGACCCATCCTCGTTCAGCGTGGCGGAAATGCGGTTGTCCTGCATCTCGGACAGTTGGGCATAATCATTGGCGATGATGTCCAGCGTCTCGAGCACTTGTGGCTTCAGCGCGGCTTCCATCGCAGCCAGCGACATGTTGGCCTGATCGTCATCGTCGTCGTCGTCATCCTTGGCAATCGGGTTGCCGTCGGCGTCAAGTTCCGGACCTTCTTCAGCTTTGGTCTCGGTCTGACCTGCGTCTACGACGGGTTCCTCGACTTCGCCGTCTTCGCCCATCTGATTGCCAAAGGTGGTCTCAAGGTCGATCACATCGCGCAGCAGGATTTCTTCAGAAAGCAGTTCGTCGCGCCAGATGGTGATTGCCTGAAATGTCAGCGGGCTTTCGCACAGGCCCGCAATCATGGTGTTGCGGCCAGCCTCGATGCGCTTGGCAATCGCGATCTCGCCTTCGCGGGACAGCAGCTCGACGCTGCCCATTTCGCGCAGATACATCCGTACGGGATCGTCCGTTCGGTCCAGCTTTTCCTGACCGGTAGACCCCAGCGTCAGGTCGCGCGTGCCCTCGGTCGTGACCACATCGGTCGAGCCCTTGTGCTCTTCCTCCTCGGCCTCTTCGTCCTCGATGATGTTGATACCCATCTCCGACAGCATCGACATCACGTCTTCTATCTGCTCCGAACTGACCTGGTCGGGCGGAAGGACCGTGTTCAGCTGATCATAGGTGATATAGCCCTTTTCACGAGCCTCTCCGATCATCTTCTTGACGGCGGCTTGGCTCATGTCGAGCGAGTGGGCGTTGTCCTGATCTTCGGTCTTCGCGTCGTCGTTCGTGTCTTTGGCGGCCATATCGGGCTCCTTTATCGGGGCTCTCCAAGTGATTCGCGTGCCGAATCACGCGCAATATCAAGCCCAGCGGGTGATTCGGCCACCCGTTTAACCGTATTTTCTTAATGCCTCGCGGCCAAAACGCATCACCGCCCAGGCTTTGAGAAACTGATTCTGTTCATCAGATCGGCAAAGGCATCCCGCTCCGACCTGTTGACGAGGGCGCCATTGTCGCCCCGGTCGTATTCGGTGTTGTCTTCTTGCCCGGCCCGCAATGCGCGCGAAGCGGCTGCAGCAGCCTCGGACAGGCGCCAAGTGACCCCTTCGTCAGCCGTTCCTTCAAGATCCTGCATCGCGTCCGCGATTTCAGCATCCAAACCCTTGGCCGCGCTAAGTTTTGCGAGCTCTTCGGCCACCGTCATACGGGCCATCTCGGCGTCGCCCGGGATGCGGACACAAGGGACGATAGCGACATGGCGTGCGCTCAGCAGATTATCAAGGGGCTCTGGCCCGAGTGCGCCAATTATCTTTTCGCGCAACGCCTCCGCGCCCTCGTGCGCATGGCGCAGAATCAGGTCGCGCAGGCGGGCGTGGTCCGGGTCGTGACAGGCCAGCGCATCCAGACCGCTGTCGAATTCATCGGCCACTTCGGGCGTGGTGATCAGCGCTGCGAGAATCACTGCCTCGCGCAACTGGTCCGTGGCATCGGTTTGCGCCAAAACCGATGACTTGGTGCTGGGCAGCGCAGTCGGCGGCGCGTTCCAGCGCCGCGCCTGGCCCTGCGGCCCGCCGCGGTGTGGCCGGAACAGGGACCAGCGCAGGTCCTTGATCTCCTGCCCATAGTGCTGGCGGATCGACGGATCCTTGATCAGCCCGATCTTTTCGCGCAGTGCCTTGTCCAGCGCGGCCTTGCGTTCGGGGCTGTCGAACACGCGCCCCTCGGTCTCGCGTTGCCACAGCAGCTGCACCATAGGCAGTGCCGCATCGAGCAGCTTTTGCAAGGCAGGCGCCCCTTGCGCTTTCAGCAGATCATCGGGGTCCAGCCCCTCGGGCATCAGCGCAAAGCGCAAGCTCTTGCCCGCCTCCAGCATCGGCAATGCCAGATCGATCAGCCGCATCGCCGCGCGCAGACCCGCCTTGTCACCGTCAAGTGCAATGATCGGCTCGTCCGCGATACGCCACAGCATAGCCAATTGGTTTTCCGTGACAGCAGTGCCCAGCGGCGCGACGCTCGCACCAAAGCCGTGTTCGGCCAGCGCGATCACGTCCATGTATCCTTCGGCCACGATCAGCGGCTGGCCCTTGCCCGCCGCCGTGCGCGCCGGCCCATGGTTGTAAAGGTTGCGGCCCTTGTCGAACAGCTCGGTTTCCGGCGAATTCAGGTACTTGGCGTTGTCGTTCGGATCCATCGCCCGCCCGCCAAAGGCAACGCACCGCCCCCGCGCATCGCGGATCGGAAACATGATACGACCGCGGAACGTGTCATAGGGCTTGCCGCCCTTTTGGCTCGGTTTGCCCAGCCCTGCGCCAAGGATCAGGTCGTCCGCGACACCCTTGCCCTTCAGCGCATCCCACAGCCCCTGCCACGCATCGGGCGCAAAGCCGATCTCCCAGCGGTCCCACGCATCGGGTCCCAGACCGCGCCGGTTCTGCAGATAATCGCGCGCGGCCCCCGCTGCTCCGGTTTTCAGCTGCAGGCGGAAATGCTGCACCGCCATCTCCATGACCTCGGCCAGTTGGGTGCGCCTGTCGGCCTTTTCCTGCGCCTGTGGGTCGCGCGCGGGCATCTGCATGCCCGCCTCCCCGGCCAATATCTCCACTGCCTCCATGAAGCCCACATTCTCGGTCTCGCGGACAAAGGAAATCGCGTCGCCCTTGGCGTGACAGCCAAAGCAATAATAGTAGCCCTTTCGATCATCGACGTGAAAGCTGGCGGTCTTTTCGTGGTGAAACGGGCACGGTGCCCACAGGTCGCCCTTACCCTGGTTCGACTTGCGCGCGTCCCACAGGACCTTGCGCCCGACCACCTGACCCAGGCTCAGGCGGGTGCGCAATTCATCCAAGAATCCCGGGGGCAGGCTCATGCCCACAATATTGGCGCACAGGCCCGCAGAGTCGAGGGGCCACGCCGGTCAAATACACTGCTTTGCCCTATCCGGGGCCTAGTTCAGAGCGTCATCCGGCACTTGCAGACACAACTCGTTCCAGATGGCCGACAGGTCCTGCCTGCGGATATCGCGACGCTTCTGCTCATAAACCCACGCCGCGATCAACGGGATCGAGTTGTTGAAATTTTCGGGCCATGTCGGATCTGCGGCCAGCACGTGGTCTGTCACCTCGCGTTCGGCCACCCGGTCCTTGCGCGCTTGTTGCACAGCCGCCACCACTTCCGCCTGGTATCCGCAACTCGTCGCCTTGGCATCAGGCGCGGCCTCCTCGGCGGCAGCGGGCAACGCCATCAGGCTGGCAATCAGGGCAAGGGCAAGGCGGGTCATGGCAGGCTCCGTCAGATTCTGGCTGCGTTTTCTTTTAGCCGCGCGCCGCGACGCTTTCCATGGCGCGCGTGAGATCGTGCAATAACGTTTCTGCCATCGACCGGAACACCATCACCAGATAGCGATCCGGCCCCAGCCGCGTCACAGACCCGTTCATGTGCTGGATCAGCGTACGCGCAGTGTGGCCGCGCTTGAACGTGTCGGGATGCAGATCAACAGGCACCAGACGCGCCAGCACGTCGCGCGCCGCGTCGCCTTCGACGCTAACACAGGCCCAGCCATCGCTCTGCAATGTCAGCGCCGCATAGGCATTGAGCGCACTGTCCACCGGCGGTCCGGCCAGCAGCACCGCCTCCATCCCGAACCAGATCGCACGCGTGCCATCCTTGCCGGTTGCGCGACCGGGTGCTGGCCACGCAATGCCGTGCGCGGCTTTGAATGCCTCGGCGCAGGCCTTGCCCTGACCGGCAAAAGGCGCGATCGACGTCAGCGCGCCCAGCTCAACCTCGGTCGCGGACACACTGCCGATGGTCAGCGGCGCCATGCCGTTCAGCGGGCTCGTTGCGTCCAGCTTGATGTCAGCCACGGGCACGCCCTCCTTCGGGATCAAAAAACACCGGATCGCAGACCTCAACCGTGGCGGCGATGCCCCGCACGTGATCCACCATGCGCAAATGCTCACCCACCCGCGACGGGCCATCCTCGACAAACGCGAGCCCGATGAAATGCTCCAGCGTCGGCGAATAGCCCACCGACGTGACATGCCCCTGATCATGCGCGCGCACCGGCTCTTCGCCCAAGGTGTAAAGCTTGGCCCCGGCCGTCAGTTGCCTGACCGGCCCCGACGGCTTCAACCCGACCATGCGCAGACGGCTGTCTTCGGTCAGGCCCTCCCGCGCGGCCATGGTCTTGCCTATGAAGTCTTTGCCCCGCGCCATCATCCGGTCCATCCCGATGTCGAACGCCGTTACACGCCCGTCGATCTCGGAATGGGTGATGAACCCTTTTTCCAGCCGCAGAACGTTCAGTGCCTCCATGCCGTAGGCGCCGCCGCCGCGCGCCTCGGCCATCGACACCAGCAGCTTGAACAGGCTCGCGCCAAACCGCGCGGGCACCGCCACTTCATAGGCATGCTCGCCCGAAAACGAGATGCGGAATAGCCGCGCAGGCGTGCCGCCGATGCTGCTCTCACCACAGGCCATGAACGGAAAGCTGTCATTGTCGATGGGCGTATCCAGCACGTCGTTCAGCAGATCGCGCGCCTGCGGCCCGGCCACGGCAAACTGTGCCCAGGCTTCGGTCGTCGACATGATCCGCACATCCAGATCGGGGCGCAACGCTTGGGTCACAAACTCCAGATGCCGCATCACCTGCCCGGCGGCCGCGGTGGTCGTGGTCATTACGAAATGCTCCGGCCCCATGCGCGCGGTGGTTCCGTCATCCATGACAAACCCGTCCTCGCGCAGCATCAGCCCGTACCGCACGCGGCCCTCTTTCAGCGTAGAGAAGGTGTTGGTGTAGACAAAATCCAGTAGCGCAGCCGCCCCGGGCCCCTGCAGGTCGATCTTGCCCAGCGTCGAGACATCGCACACCCCCACGGTTTGGCGCACATAGCCGATCTCGCGGTCACAGGACTGGCGCCAGGTCTTCTCGCCTTTGCGCGGGAAATAGCTGGGCCTGTACCACAGGCCCGCCGCAATCATCGGCGCGCCCATGTTCATCGTCTGCGCATGCGACGTGGTCTTGCGCTCGGGCGCAAACCCCTTGCCCTGAGCGCCCGCGCCCAGTGCCGCCAGCGCGATGGGCGTGTAGGGCGGGCGGAATGTGGTGGTCCCGGTCTCGGGGATGCCGCGCCCGGTCGCATCGGCGAGGATCGCAAGGGCAGCGACATTGGAGTTCTTGCCCTGATCGGTCGCCATCCCTTGCGTGGTGTAGCGCTTCATGTGCTCGACCGAGGCATAGTTTTCGACCGCAGCCTGTTTGACGTCCTTCACCGTCACGTCATTCTGGAAATCGAGCCAAGCGCGCCCGGTGCCCTCGACAGCCCAAAGCGGCGCAATGGCATAAGGCGTGTCTTCGGCCTCCGGCACCGCGCCCTCGGGTGACGTCATCCCCAGCGCCGCCAAACTCTCATCAGCCGCCTGCGCGCCCTCTTCGAGACAGCGCCGCGTCGAGAACGCCCCATTGCACGCCCCCGCAGTCACCATCCCCGGAACGGCGCCGGGCGTCGGCACGAATGACGCGATGCCAGCGTCCCACGTGGGTCGCCCGTTCATGTGGCAGGTCATGTGCACCGTCGGGTTCCACCCGCCGGAAACAGCGAGACAGTCCACAGCCAGCTTGAACTCCGCCCCTTCCCCGGTGACCTCGATGGCCTCCAGACCTCTGCGCCCCATGGCCCGGCTCACGCGACCACCCGCAATCACCCGATAGTCGCCCTGCGCCTCTGCCTCATCCCGGCTGTCAATGACCGCAACGACGTGCACGCCCGCATCCACCAGATCACAAGCCGTCCGATGCCCGTCATCATTGTTGGTGAACACCGCGATCTCGCGACCGGGTGCCACGCCCCACCGGTTCAGATAGGCCCGCACCGACGCGCCCATCATCACGCCCGGGCGATCATTGTCGCGAAACGCGATATGCCGCTCCAGAGCGCCCGCAGCCAGGATCGACCGCCGCGCCGCGATGCGCCAGAACGTCTCCTTCACCCCGCCGCGCGGCCTCGGCCCATGATGCGCCACACGCTCGAGCGCACCAAAGGTGCCACCGTCATGCACGCCCGTCACCGTGGTGCGCGGCATCAGCGTCACGTTCTCCATGGCCGCCAACTGCGCAACGGCCTCCGCGGCCCAAGCCGCTCCGGCCTGCCCGCCCACCTCATAGGTCTCGGCATTCAGACGCCCGCCCATCAGGCTGTCTTCATCGGCCAGGATCACCCGCGCGCCCACCTCTCCCGCCCGCAGCGCCGCCATCAACCCCGCAGGCCCCGCCCCGATAATCAGCAAATCACAGAACGCATAGGCTTTCTCATAACAATCCGCATCCTTCTGATCGCTCAGCGCGCCCAGCCCCGCCGCCCGACGGATAAACGGCTCATAGACCTTTTCCCAGAACGCCCGCGGCCACATGAATGTCTTGTAATAAAACCCCGCCCCAAGAAACGGCGCGGCAAGGTCATTCACGCTCAAGAGATCAAAGCCCAAAGACGGCCACGCATTCTGGCTGCGCGCCTCCAGCCCATCATAGATCTCCTGCACCGTGGCGCGCATGTTCGGATCGGTCTCACCGCCCCTGCCCACCGTCACCAGCGCGTTCGGCTCCTCCGACCCCGCTGTCAGGATCCCGCGCGGGCGGTGATACTTGAACGACCGCGCCACATGCCGCACACCATTGGCCAGCAACGCAGAGGCCAGCGTATCGCCCGCACACCCGCGATAATCCGCGCCGTCAAACCGAAACCCGATCCGCTGCGACCGGTCGATCAGCCCCTTGCCTTCGACCCTCACTTGCGCCCCTCCCGCACCAGCGTCACATCGCGCACCTCGTGGGTCGCCACGTTGCGCACCACCTTCAACCACGCACCGCAGCCCGCGTCATGGCTCCACAACTCTTCGATCTCGCCCGCCACGTTGTCGCGCAGGTGCAGGTAGTCGTCCCAGGCCGCCGCGCCCGCATCCGGGTCGGGCCGGTCCAAGGCCAATGCCGCCCCCTGATAATAAAACTCGCGCCGGTCCCGCGACCCGCAAATTGGACAGGTTATGCGCAACGGACACCTTTCCGGGGACAGATCCCCTGCTTCATTTCGCCAAATAAACCGCCGCCGGAGGCTCCCATCATCTCAACATGCTCCTAATGCAGATTATGCTGAGACCCGGTGGCCTCTTCATCCATCACGCGCCCGGCCCGGAATCGGTCCAGCCGGTGCCGCACCGTGGTCTCGTGCGGCTGCCCGGTGGCCAGCAGATGCGCAAAGGTGTGGCCCGACGCAGGCGTCGCCTTGAAACCTCCGTAGCACCAGCCGCAATTGACATAGAGGCCGTCGATATCCGTCCGGTCGATGATGAACGACCCGTCGGGTGTCATGTCCATGATCCCGCCCCACGACCGCAGCACTCGCGCCTTGCCCAGGCTTGGCATCAACGTCATCGCCGCCTCCGCTACATGTTCCACCAGCGGCAGGTTCCCCCGCGCGGCATAGCTTGCGTACATGTCCAGATCGCCGCCGAACACCAGCCCACCCTTGTCCGACTGGCTGATATAGAAATGGCCCATGCCATAAGTCACCACATGATCCAGGCACGGCTTCACCCCTTCGGTGACAAAGGCTTGCAAGACATGGCTCTCGATTGG
The DNA here is from genome assembly GCA_038532285.1 of Pseudomonadota bacterium. Lineage (GTDB taxonomy): Bacteria > Pseudomonadota > Alphaproteobacteria > Rhodobacterales > Rhodobacteraceae > Tateyamaria. The sequence goes on from JBCBAV010000100.1 coordinate 14,286, forward strand.
CAGGCGCAGCCCGGCCATGGCGGCAACCTGGCTCGACCGGCCCGCGGCCACCAGCCCGACCTTCTTGGCCCGGATCGGTCCGCGCGTGGTCTGCACCCCGCGCACCGCGCCGCCTTCGACGTCGATGCCCGTCACTTCGCAGTTCTGGATCAGGTCCACGCCCCGGTCACTCGCCGACCGGGCAAAGCCCCACGCCACAGCATCATGCCGCGCGGTGCCGCCGCGCTTGTGATAGAGCCCGCCAAAGATCGGGAACCGGGTCTGGTCAAAATCGATCATCGGCAGCATGTCCCGCACGCCCTCGG
>JBCBAV010000101.1:0-14254 GCA_038532285.1 Pseudomonadota bacterium
AAATTCCGCATGAGCGACAGCTAGCACACGAACGCACAAAAGCGCTTCACGTTTACGCCACCATCGTCTCGGCCTTTTTCAGGTCCACCGACACCAGCTGGCTCACACCCTGTTCCGCCATGGTCACACCGAACAGCCGGTCCATCCGCGCCATCGTCACCGCATGGTGCGTGATGATCAAAAAACGCGTGTCGGTGCGGCGGCACATCTCGTCCAGCAGATCGCAGAACCGCGTCACATTCGCATCATCCAACGGCGCGTCGACCTCGTCCAGCACGCAGATCGGCGCCGGGTTGGCCAGAAACACCGCAAAGATCAACGCAAGCGCGGTCAGCGTCTGCTCGCCCCCCGACAGCAGGCTCAGCGTCGACAGCTTCTTGCCGGGTGGCTGGCACATGATCTCCAGCCCCGCCTCCAGCGGATCGTCGCTTTCGACCATCACCAAATTCGCCTCACCCCCGCCAAAGAGATGCGTGAACAGCATTGAGAAGTTCGAGTTCACCTGTTCAAACGCGGTCAGCAACCGCTCGCGCCCCTCGCGGTTCAGGCTGGCAATGCCGCTGCGCAGGGTCTTGATCGCCTCTTCCAGATCGCCCTTTTCGCGCGACAGCGTGTCGTGCTCTTCCTGCACGTCCTTGGCATCTTCTTCGGCGCGCAGGTTCACGGCCCCCAGCGCATCGCGCTGCCGTTTCAACCGCGCCACGTCCCCCTCCAGCGCATCGACGCCGGGAATGTCCCCCGGTACCACGTCGAGCGACGTCAACAGCTGGTTTGCCGTCATCTGGTGCGCATCCGCGATGCGTTCGGCGGCGGCTGTCACCGTCTCTCGCGCGGCTTCGGCCAGCGCCTCGGCCCGCGCCCGCGCCTCGCGCGCCTCGGACGCGCCGCGCTCGGCGTCGCGTTCGGCCTGTCCGGCCTGGCGCAGCACATTTTCCGCCCCCGCGAGCGCATCGGCGGCATGCACCTTACGCGATTCCGCCTTGGCAATCTCGGTCATCAGGCTTGCGCGCGTGTCGGCCAGTTCTCCAGGCAGCTTGCGCGCAGCCTCCAGATCGGTTTCGGTTTGCGCCTTGCGCGCGGCCAGTTCCGCGCCGCGCTTTTCCGCGGTCTCAAGGCGATGCGTCCAGCCGCTGATCTCCTTGGTGATCTCCTGCGCGCGCTTCAGGCGCGCCTCGCCGGTGCGGCGCAGATCGTCATGGGCGGCACGGCGCGACATCATGGTCATGCGCGCGGCCTCCACGGTCATGCGCAGGTCTTCGATCTCGGCCCGGGCAGCGGCCAGATCGGGCAGCTCGGCCAGCGCCGCTTCGGCCTCTTTCAACCGCGCCCGCGCGCCCATCGCCTCTTCCTCGTGACGGGTGACCGACAGGCCCAGCGCCTCCAGCCGGCTTTGCGCCAGATTGCGGTCCGCATCCGCCCGGCTCAACGCCCGCGCCGCATCGGCCACCATCCGGTCCGCGGCCCGGCGCGCCTCGCGCGCCCGCTTGTCGGCGTCGGTCAACTCGGCCAGCCGATTCCGCAACGCTTCGTGCGCATCCCGCGCGCCCTGCGCCCGCGCGCCCGCGATCTCCTGTGCCTGTTTCAAGGCCTCCAGCCTGTTGATCTGCTCCAGCCGTAATGCCGCAGCACTCGGCGCATCCTCGGCCCAGGCCCGGAACCCGTCCCAGCGCCACAGATCGCCCTCCAGCGACACCAGCCTCTGGCCGGGCTGCAGATCGCCGTGCAGGCGCGCGGCATCTTCGGCATCGACAAGGCCGATCTGATCCATCCGCCGCACCAGCGCGTCGGGCACCGACACATGCGCCGACAGCGGCGTGACACCGGCAGGCAACGGCTGCACATGGTCATACTCGGGCAGCGTCGCCCAGCCCGACGGGCCGTCGGCGGCCACCTTGGGCGCGCGCAGATCGTCGGCCAATGCGGCACCCAGCGCCTTTTCGAACCCGGCCTCGACCTGCAGATCATCAATGATCTGCCCGCCTTCGGCGGTCTCCCGCTCCACCAGCTTGGCCAGCGCGGTGGCCTCGGCCCGCAGCGTGCTCAACTCGCCTTCGGTCTCCGACCGTTCGGCCCGCGCCTCGGCCTCGCGCGCCTGCACGTCCGCCCGCGCCTCTTCCGCGGCCAGCAGGGTCGCGTCGGCCCGCTGCGCGGTCTCCTCGGCCTGTGCGGCCGCGGCACTGGCCGCCTCCGCATCCGCCTCGGCCCGCGCCAGTGCGGCCTCGCTTTCGGTCACCGCCCCGCGCGCCTTGGCCGCCTCGGCCTGCGCCCGCGCTTCCAGCTTGCGGCTGTCATCCAGCAGCCGCTGGGCCGAGCCATGCCGTGCGGCCAGCCGCGCCACATCTTCGGTCTTCTCGGTCTGATCCCCCTCACGCGATTGCAGCACGGTGGCCGCCTCCCGCGCGCCCTCCGCCGCCTCGGCCAAGAGCGCGTCATGCCCGTCCGAGGCTTTGGCGATCTCGCCCGCCTCCCATTCGAGCCGCCCGATGGTCTCACCCGCATCGCGGTTCAGACCCGCCTCGCGCTCGATGTCATGGGCCAGCTGCGCGATCCGCGCTTCGAATGTCTCGATCGACTGCGCCGCCTGCCGCTCCTGATCGTCGAGCGTGTCGCGCTGCACCGCCAGCCGCTGCACCACAGCTGCTGCAATGGCCGCTTCCTCGCGCAGGGGCGGCAGCGCCTCTTCGGCGGCAACCCGCGCCTTCATCGCCTGCTGCACCGCGACCTCTGCCGCCGCCGCCAGCCGGGTGTGATTGCCCAGCGCCTCGTCAGCGCGCGCCCGCGCCTCATCGGCCTCGCGCCAGCGCACGTACAGCAACTGCCCCTCGGCCCGCCGCAACTGTTCGCCGATCTCGCGATACCGCGCCGCCTGCCGCGCCTGGCGCGCCAGCTGCGCCAGTTGCGCCGCCAACTGCTCGATCACGTCATCCACACGGGCCAGGTTCTGCTCCGCGCCCTTCAGCTTCAGCTCCGCCTCATGGCGCCGCTGATACAGCCCCGAAATCCCCGCCGCTTCTTCCAGAATGCGCCGCCGGTTCTTGGGCTTGGCGTTGATCAGCTCGGAGATTTGCCCCTGCCGCACCAGCGCCGGGCTGTGCGCGCCAGTGGATGCATCGGCAAACAGCATCTGCACATCGCGCGCCCGCACGTCCTTGCCCGCCGCCTTGTACGCACTGCCCACATCCCGCGTGATCCGCCGCACGATCTCCAGCGCGTCCTGATCGTTGAACCCCGCAGGCGCCAGCCGGTCGGAATTGTCGATGTGCAACGACACCTCGGCAAAGTTGCGTGCAGGCCGCGTCGCCGCCCCGGCAAAGATCACGTCCTCCATCCCGCCGCCGCGCATCGCCGTGGGCCGGTTCTCGCCCATGACCCAGCGCAGCGCCTCCAGCAGGTTCGACTTGCCACAGCCATTGGGCCCGACAACGCCGGTCAGACCATCGGCGATGATCAGATCGGTGGGGTCCACAAAGGATTTGAACCCCGTCAGCCTGAGTTTGGAAAAGCGCACGTGGCGGCCCTGCTCCTGAGTCTCTCTGGGCTGCAATCGTGGCCGCGCCACGCGGGTTATGTCAACGCATTCCCCCTAAAAGCTGTCGGTTCGGCGGGTTTATCCACAAGATATTGCGTCCGACCCTAGGGTCACCGCCCTCTGCCGCTCCGTCACCGGGGCCGCAACAAGAATCACCGCACGGCCAAAACGACCCGGGTCCCCGCCGGGACATGCACCGCAAAACGCGCCTCCGCCCCGCACCCCGTGTCAGGATTTTCAGAGCATCGTGCCTATGCCCTCGGTGCACACTCAACCAACGACACCACGCGCCACACACCCGCCTTAAATCAACGTACAATCCAGCTCCTGAAACACCTGATTGGTCGCACGGCTCACATAGCTGTCGATCACGTGACAATCATACTCGCCCTGCGGTTTCAGCCGGTCGATCCGCGGCCCGCCATTGCCGCAATCCAGAATGCCGGTCAGCTGTGCCTGATCCCCGCGCATCTCCTTGACGGCACAGCCGCTCACCCGCTCGATCCCTCGCTGCGCGCGGTCGCGGATCGGACCCAGACACGGGGCATATTGCGGGTTGGTACGGATCGCCTCGGCCAGATTCTCGCGCACCCGGATGTCAAAGGTCGACCCTTCGATGGTCAGCGTCGTCACCGGCGCGTCCCGGAAATAGGGATGCGCCGTGTTGCACGCCGCCAGCATCACCATCAGACCCAAAAACCGCATGCCCCAACCCTGCCGCCCAAGCGGTTAACAACCCATGAACACCGCTTGCACGCGCCCACGCTGCCGGTCCACACTGGCCCAAGCCAGATCAGGACCGCCCATGCCCTTCCGCCCCGTCACCGCCGAAAAACTCTCCGCCGCCGTGATCCGCCAGGTCGAGGAATTGATCCTGCGCGGCATCCTGCGCCCCGGCGAACGCCTGCCTGCCGAACGCGAACTGGCCGACCGGCTGGGCGTGTCCCGCCCTTCCCTGCGCGAGGCGCTCGGCGACCTGCAGGACGCCGGCCTGCTGATCTCACGCCCCGGCGCAGGCGTCTACGTGGCCGACGTCCTCGGCAGCGCCTTTTCGCCCGCGCTCACACAGCTCTTTTCCCGCCACGACGCCGCCGTCTTCGACTACCTCGATTTCCGCCGCGACATGGAGGGGCTCGCCGCCGAACGCGCCGCGCGGCTGGCCTCGGACACCGATCTGCAGGTGATCGCCACGATCTTTGACAAGATGGAAGCCGCCCACCCCAAGCGCAACAGCGAGGACGAGGCCCGGCTCGACGCCCAGTTCCACATGGCCATCATCGAAGCCAGCCACAACGTGATCATGCTGCACATGATGCGCTCGATGTATGACCTGCTGCGCGAGGGCGTGTTCTACAACCGGCAGGTCATGTTCAAACAGCGCACCTCGCGCAAGGCGCTGCTGGCCCAGCACCACGACATCAAGGACGCGCTCTTGGCCCGCGACCCCGCCGCCGCCCGTGCGGCCGTCGACGCCCATCTCGACTACGTCGCCCGCAGCCTGCGCGACCAGCACCGCGCCGACGCAAACGAAGACGTCGCCCGCCAACGCCTCGACCACGCGCAGCAGTCTTGAGGCGCCCGAGCGCTAATCCCCACGATCCGACACATCCCGCGCCGCAATGGACACGCACCCCGCATCAGGTGCGAATACCCGCACCGCTGCCCGCACATGACCAGAGTCACCCGCGAGAATTCCCACCACCAGATCGCAGCAGCTGCACGCGGGTCACATCTCGGCACGACGGCCAATTCCGCCGCCCATGCACCCCACGTTAAAGAAAAGTGAACGCGCCCCACCAAACGTTAACGACGCCAAATCCCTACCAAGGCCTTAACGCGCAACACCGGTCGGTTTTGTACAAAACCCACCCCATTTTCATCAAAACCCCAAATCCACCCCGAAACCCCGGCAATCCAGCGAAACCTTTTGTACAAAACCCCACCCATTCTGAACAAAATCCACCAAAACACCCACCGCACGCTGCGTTAACCCCAGCGCCCGGTCCTCCTTCTCTGTTTCAAAAAATCCCCCCCGGAGGGCCGATCTGCCACCCGCCCCCGACCCATCATTCCGCGAAACCACCCGCGGGAAAGGATCAGTAAGAATAGTCCGCAAACACCCGGGTAACGTCCCCACCCCAGTCGCTGTGGTACCGCTCCAAAAGCTCATCGGCGGGCACCATCCCGCTCTCGATGCTTTCCTGCAGCGCGTTCAGGAAATGCGTCTCGTCCGGCACCAGTCCGCCCGCCCCGGGGCGTGCCCGCGCGGCCAGACCCGCGGTGCTGATTTCCACAGCCTTTGCAGCCACTTGCGCCATATCGATGCCGTCGACCTGCGCCTGCAGCCCGTCCACCGATGCCGCCACCCGCAGCGCCTCGCGCTGCTCCGCGGTCCACGATTTGCATAGATCCCACGCCGCATCCAGCGCGCCCTGATCATACATCAACCCGACCCAGAACGCAGGCAAGGCACACAGCCGCCGCCACGGCCCGCCATCGGCCCCGCGCATCTCGATGAATTTCTTGATCCGCGCCTCCGGGAACGCCGTGGTCAGGTGATCCGCCCAGTCGCTCAGCGTCGGTGTCTCGCCGGGTAGTGCGGCCAATTTGCCGTCCAGAAAATCGCGAAACGACATGCCGAGCGCGTCCACGTACTGCCCGTCGCGGTAGACAAAATACATTGGCACATCAAGGGCATAGTCCACCCAACGCTCGAACCCGAACCCGTCGTCGAACACAAACGGCACCATGCCCGCGCGCGCATTGTCGGTGTCGCGCCAGACCCGGCTGCGCCAGCTCTTGTGCCCGTTGGGCTTGCCCTCGAAAAACGGTGAATTGGCAAACAGCGCCACCGCCACCGGCTGCAGCGCAATCGCCACGCGCAGCTTCTGGATCATGTCCGGCTCGGACGCATAATCCAGGTTCACCTGTACGCACGCCGTGCGCCGCATCATGCTGCGCCCCATGGTCCCGACCTTGCCCATATAGGCGTCCATCAGCTTGTAGCGGCCCTTGGGCATCAGCGGCATCTCGTCATGCATCCACGCGGGCGCTGCACCCAGCCCGATAAAGCCCACGCCGATCTCGTCCGAGATGTCCTTGACCTCGCGCAGGTGCTCGTTCACCTCGTCGCAGGTCTCGTGGATCGTCTCCAATGGCGCGCCCGACAGCTCCAGCGCGCCACCCGGTTCCAGCGACACGTTGGCGCCGTCCTTTTGCAGCCCGATCAGCTTGCCGCCCTCTTCCACCGGGGCCCAGCCATGGCGGTCGCGCAGCGCGCTCAGCACCGCGTGGATCGACCTATCCCCTTCATAAGGCAGGGGTTTCAGCGTGTCCTTGCAATAGCCGAACTTCTCGTGCTCGGTCCCGATGCGCCAGTCTTGCTTGGGCTTGCAACCATCCGCCAGGTACTGGGCCAACTGGTCACGATGCTCGATCGGCCCGCCGCCGGATTGGGGAATAGACATGGGGCCGCTCCGCTATTTCTGCGCCTTTGCTGCGACAGGCTTGCGGGGATTTTAGGGGGGTGTCAATGCGGCCCCGGTCTGCGTGTGGGCAAGGGTCCGTGCGCGAGCGCGCACCGACCCGCCCGAAGGTGCAGCCTCAGGCTGTTTTGCGCCGACGCATCAGGCCAATGGCGCCAAGGCCGGCCAGCAGAAACGGCAGCGATGCTGGCAGCGGCACAGCCGGTGTTGATACCTGGTCGGTAAAGGTGAAATCATCCAGCGCAAAGTTGAATGACCCCGCGGTTCCATTGATGACGACCGATGCAATATCCGCGGCACTGCTGGCAAACCCAAAGAATTGAAGCGCGCCGCTCGACGTCGTCAGGCTCTGGGTCACTGATGGGTCAGAGACAAAGCTGATGGTTATGTCGAACGCGGGCATAAGGTTGTTGGTCACAAAGCCGAACGCAGATTGAGCGGCATCAAAGGTCACCGTCAAATCGCGATCCGGCCCGAGGCTGTCGAGAAATCCACCGTTGAAACCGCCGCCACCATCGATGTTGAAAAAGTTGCCTGCGCCCACCGGCGTGGAGAAGGTCACGCCTGCCACAATGTCGCCCGGGTTGATCGGACCACCCGATGAAGTCGACAACGACGTGGACGCGTTCAGCACACCCGTAGAGATCGGGAATGCCGATCTTGGGCCAAAATCCTCGGTGACAGCCGACGCGAAATCGGACTGGAACGACGATTGATCGGTATAGGTGGTCAATGTGCCTGCGTGCGCCACGGTACCGGCGCAAATGGCGGCTACGAAAGCCAGTGTTTTTAAGTACATAAAAGTATCTCCACGTAAAAAACGTGCTTGAAATAACATGTTACGCATCGCACGCCAAGCCACAATTTATGTCTGCAACCAGTGGTTTAGGCGTGTCCGAGCGGGGGCATCCGGGTCAGGTCCGTCGCCTTGCGCGTCCAGATGATCACCTCGCCTTCGGGCAGGGTCTCAAGCTGCGCCAGCATCCGTTCCGTCCGCAGCCCCGGCAGGCTGGCAAAGACATCAAACAGCGCCTCGGCCCCTTCGGCATTGACGGGGATGTGCAGCGGCGGTTTGCCCGGTTGTTCCAGCCGCCAATGCGCAGGCCGCGCGCGGCCATCCAGCGCCAGGCGGTTGATTTCACTCAAGGCTATGGCACCGCCCGTCAGCGGCCCAAAGTAGGCGATCTGCCCCTCGACCACCTGCACGGCACCGATTCCGCCGCCTCGACCGCGAAACCGCCCGCGCTGAAACCCCACCATGATCAGCGCACCCGCCGCCACCAGCAGCGCCGGGGCGACAAACCGCAAAAGCCCCGTGGACTGCGCCAGCCACCACAGCGCCAGCACGGCCAACGCAACCCCGATCAGGATTTCGCGCCAGCGCCACAAGGCGGCGCGCGCTTCGGGCCGGACAAAGCTCATCTCCAGTCCCCCAGCCGCGTCTGCCACAGGGTCAGCGCCGCCACGGCCGCGGTTTCTGCGCGCAGGATCCGGGGGCCAAGGGCCACCGGGTGCGCCCCGGCAAGCCCGTGCAATCGCTTGCGTTCCGCATCAGAAAATCCGCCCTCCGGTCCGATCAGAACGGCCCACGGGCCCTGCGCATCGGGCAGGTCCTGCCCCTGCCCGGCCAACGCCTCATCACAGAACATCACCTGCCGGTCGTCGAGGTCCGCCAGCACCCGGTCCAGCCGGGAAAGCTCTGCGATCTCGGGCACATAGGTGGCACCACATTGTTCCGCCGCCTCGACTGCATTGGCTTGCAACCGCGCCTGCGGCACCCGGCCTGCATTGGTAAACTCGGTCTGCACCGGCACGATCCGCGCCACGCCCATCTCCACCGCCTTTTCCACGATGAAATCGGTGCGCGTTTTCTTGACCGGCGCAAAGAGCAGCCACAGGTCGCAGGGCGCACCCTGCGCGCTTGTCTGCTCTGCGCAGACCAGCGCACCGCCGCGCTTTCCGGCCTCGACCACGTCGGCACGCCATTCGCCATCACAGCCGTTGAACAGCAGCACCGCAGCTCCCACGCCCAGCCGCATCACGCCAAACAGGTAATGCGCCTGCTCCCGCGACAGCGGAACAGATTGCGCGTCCCCAAGCGGGTGATCTACATAAAGGCGGATTTTGGCGTCACGCATGGACCCCTTCTTATGACCAACCCGCCCGGCGCACCAGAGAGCCAGCCAGAAAGCCAGATCGTCGACGCCGTGGCGGGCAACTGGGTTGACCGGTACGCTCCCGGCTTTGCCCTGCCCTACCTGCGGCTCAGCCGCGCCGACCGGCCTGCGGGCACATGGCTGTTGTTTATCCCGTGTTTGTGGGGGCTTACGCTGGCGATACTGTACGATCAGTCGCCGCAATGGCACGATCTGTGGATCGCCGTCGGCTGCGGGCTTGGCGCCTTCCTGATGCGCGGGGCGGGGTGCACGTGGAACGACATCACCGACCGAGACATCGACGCTGGCGTGGCGCGCACGCACACACGCCCCCTGCCCGCAGGAGACGTAACCGTACGGCAGGCATTGGCGTGGATGGTGGCGCAGGCGCTGATTGCCTTCGGCATCCTGCTGACCTTCCACCCCGCCGCGATCCTGCTGGGCGTGCTGGCGCTGGTGCCGGTGGCGATCTATCCGTTTGCCAAGCGGTTCACGTGGTGGCCGCAGGTGTTTTTGGGCCTCGCGTTCAACTGGGGCGCGCTGCTGGCGTGGACGGCGCATCGCGGGCAACTCGATGCGCCTGCGGTGCTGCTCTATGCGGCGGGGATCGCGTGGACGCTGTATTACGACACGATCTATGCCCATCAGGATATCGAGGATGACGCGCTGATCGGGGTGAAATCCACTGCACGGCTATTTGGCGACAACACCCCGCAATGGCTGCGCCGCTTCCTTGTGGCGACAGTCGGCCTGATGGGGCTGAGCGTGATCTTTGCCGGTACGGAAACTGCATCCGTGCTGGCGCTGGTGATCGCGCTGGCAGGTCCGTGGGCCATGGGCTGGCACCTCGCATGGCAGCTGCGCAGCCTCGACATCCAAGACCCTGAAAAATGCATGATCCTGTTCCGCGCCAACCGCGACACCGGCCTTATTCCGCTGATCTTTTTCGCCGCGGCGCTGTTCGCGTGATTGAACTCCGCGGCCCGGATGCTTAGACCAGATCAGGCCCCTGACGCTGAACAAGGCTGACAGATGCGTTTGTCCTCACTGCTCGTGATTACCGGTATTTTCAGCATCGCTGCGGCGATGTCACTGGTGGCTGCAAACCTGTCGGTCAAGCTGATCGAGGAGACGTCAGAGATTGGCGTGCGCGAGGCGCTGGATGAACGCGGCATGACCTGGGCCGAAGTCGAAGCCGACGGCCTGCAGGTCACACTGGCGGGCCTCGCCCCGTCCGAGGCAATCCGCTTTTCCGCGCTGTCCACCGCCGGGGGCATCGTCGACGCCGCCCGCGTGATCGATGAGATGGAAGTCGAGGCCGTCGCCGCCCTCGCCGCCCCGCGCTTCAGCGCCGAAATCCTGCGCAACGACGCGGGCTTTTCCATCATCGGGTTGATCCCGGCGGAAACCGACCGGACCGAAGTGATCGACCGCATCACCGCGATCAACGGCGGGGAAGCCGTGGCCGACCTCTTGGAAACTGCCAACTATCCGCCCCCGCAAGGGTGGGAGGATGCGCTGGCCTTTGCCATTCAGGCGATGGAACGCCTGCCACGGGCCAAGGTGTCGGTGGATGCGGGCCGCGTGGCCATCACGGCAATCACCGACAGCGCCGATGAGAAAGAGCGACTGGAAACCCAGTTGAACCGTGCCGCACCGCCGGGTCTGCGGTTGGCGCTGAACATCTCTGCGCCGCGCCCGGTCATCACGCCCTTTACCCTGCGCTTTGTGCTCGACGATGACGGCGCGCGGTTCGACGCCTGTTCCGCCGATACCGAGGATGCCCGCTTTGACATCCTGCGCGCGGCGCGGGCGGCGGGCATGAACTCCACCGATATATGCACCGTGGGCATGGGCGTGCCGACACCGAACTGGAGCCGCGCAGTGGTCCAGGGCATCGCCGCACTGCAAAGACTGGGCGGCGGGTCAATCACCTTCTCGGATGCCGACGTCACGCTGATCGCGAACGAGGCGACGGCACAGGCCGATTTCGACCGCGTGGTGGGCGAACTGGAAAACATGCTACCGGATGTGTTTGTGCTGTTTGCCAAGCTGCCCGAGGCCGTTGACCCGACCCAGGGTCCGCCCGAATTCGTCGCCACCCTGTCGCCCGAGGGGCTGGTGCAGTTGCGCGGACGCCTGTCCAGCGAAAACCTGCGCACCGTCGCCGAAAGCTATGCCAAGGCGGCGTTCGGGTCGGACAATGTCTATACCGGCGCCCGCGTCGTGGATGACCTGCCCGACGATTGGTCGGTGCGCGTGCTGGCCGGTCTGGGCGCGCTGGCCGAACTGTCCAACGGTGCCGTGACGATCACTCCGGACAGGTTGCGCGTGACAGGCAACACCGGCAACCCCGACGCCTCGACCACCATCGCCACGCTGCTGTCATCGAAACTGGGCGAGGCGCGCGAATTCGAGATCAAAGTGACCTATCAGGAAACGCTAGATCCGGTGATCCTTGCCGCCGTGCCCGAACCCGAGGAATGCGAGGCCGAGATCGCCGCCATTCAGGCAACATCGAAAATCAGCTTTGAGCCGGGCAATGCCACCGTCGATACCGCATCGCTCGGGACCATGGACGACATCGCCGAGATCCTGCGCGACTGCGGCGACATCCGCATGGAAATCCAGGGCCACACCGACAGCCAGGGCCGCGAAGAGATGAACCTGAACCTCAGCCAGGCCCGCGCGCAGTCTGTGCTAAACGAACTGCGCGCCCGCCGCGTGCTGACCGCGACCTATTCGGCGCGCGGCTACGGCGAAAGCCAGCCCATCGCCGACAACGACAGCGAAGAGGGCCGCGAAGCCAACCGGCGCATCGAATTCCGCCTGATCCGTCCGGCCCCGTCCGTGCCCGAAGGCGAAACAACGCTGGATACTCTGGCCGGATCGGGCGATAACGAAGCTGTGACAGATCAGGACGCAGACACGGAAACGGACAGCGATGAGCAGAACTGAGTTTATCATTGCGACGGCCATCATCCTGTTCATCGCGTTCTGCATGGGTTGGTTTGCCAATTGGCTGATCCACCGCTTTACCCGGGTCGCCGCGGGTGACGTCGCCGAACTGGACCGAATGAGCCAGGAGCTGCACGAGGCCGAGGAAACCCGCGATCAGGCGATCACGTACCTGCAGCAGCGCGAGGCCGAACTGACCAACCAGCTGAGCCAGACCGAAGCGGAACTGCGGGCCGCGATGGACGGGTTGCGCGACGCACGGCACGAGGCCGAAGAGCTGCGCGCGTGGATCGACCGCCAGCGCGCGGGCTGATCTACCAGCGGGTCAACGCGGCCTCGTCCTCGTCCCGCTGTTCCACCCACGCCGCACCCTCCCCGGTCACTTCACGCTTCCAGAACGGCGCGCGGGATTTGAGGTAGTCCATCAGGAATTCCGCCGCGTCAAACGCGTCCTTGCGATGCCGCGCGGCGGTGGCGACCATCATGATCATCTCGGTCGGCGCGAGCCGCCCGTGACGGTGGATCACCAGCGCGTCCTCAAGGCTCCAGCGCGTCACAGCCTCGTCCGCAATCTTGGTCAGCGCGGCTTCGGTCATACCGGGGTAATGTTCGATTTCCATCGCCTGTAACCCGCCCGCCACGTCGCGCACGATCCCGGTAAAGGTCACCACGGCACCCGACGCGCTTTGCCGCGCGGCGAACCCCTGCGCCTCGACGCCAAAGTCGAACGGGGCCTCCTGAACCGTGACCTGCATGGGCTTCAGCCCCCCGTCATCGGGGGAAAGAACGCAACCTCGCGCACGCCATTCAGCGAGGCGTCGAATTCGGCCAGTTCCTGATCCACCGCCACGCGCAGCGCGCTGATATCGGCAAAGGCCGCGGCATAGCGGTCTTCGCGCGCAACCAGTTCGTCAACCAGATCCTGCACGGTCGCGGCCTCGGTCTGGACCGTTTCGCGCGGGATCCCGATGCGCTCGCGCACCCAGGCAAAATACAGCACGTCCATCTGCCTATCCTTTCAAATACGGCATCGACTTGCGAAAGTAATCATAGCCGGTAATCAGCGTCAAAAGCGCTGCAATCCACAACAGCCACAACCCGATCCGCCCGGACCATTCCGCGCCCGCCAGCTTCCAGTTCAGGCCCAGCACATCCTCTTCGGCGCCGGTCAGGATGGCGTCGACCATCGCCTGATCCATGCCCCAGATCGACATGCCAAAGTAGTGTTCGAACACGCCCTGCGAAAACAGCACCGCGATGGCGATCATCTGCAGGGTCGTTTTCCACTTGGCCAGTTGGGTCACCTTCAGCGTGCCCGCGGTGTCACCCAGAAACTCGCGCAGGCCGGACACGAACACCTCGCGGAACAGGATCATCGTCGCGGGCAGCACCAGCCACGGCGACCAGCTGGAAAAGCCGATGATGACCATCAGCGCGATCACCACCATCGCCTTGTCCGCGATGGGGTCGAGCATGGTGCCCAGCCGCGTCTGCTGCCCCCACGCGCGGGCCAGATAGCCGTCAAACCAGTCGGTGATCGCCGCGCCCACAAACAGCACCACGGCAAAGATGTCGGCGTAGGGCCGCGTGAAATACAGGAACATCACCGCCACTAGCGGGGCGGCCAACAGGCGCAGCGTCGTCAGGATATTGGGGATGGTCCAGATCATTGGGTCCTGTCTACCGCGTTGGGTGGGATGCGAAAAGTGCGCCCGCTACTTGTCCTGGAAAAAGTCATAGACCTTTTGCGCCAGCCCCGCCGACACGCCATCCACGGCCTTGAGGTCCGACAGGTTGGCGCGCGCCACCGCCTTGGCCGACCCGAAATGCGCCAGCAGCGCCCGCTTGCGCGCCGCGCCCACTCCGGGGATCTCGTCCAGCGGGTTCTTCATCGCAGATTTCGACCGCTTGGCGCGGTGCGTGCCAATGGCAAAGCGGTGCGCCTCGTCCCGCATGCGCTGCACGAAATACAGGATTGGATCGTTGTGGCGCAGCGCAAAGGGGCGTTTGCCCATCCGGTGAAATTCTTCCTTGCCTGCGTCGCGGTCCACGCCCTTGGCCACGCCGACCATCGGGATATCCTCGACCCCGTGTTCGGCCATGATCTGCGCCACGGCACTCACCTG
>JBCBAV010000102.1:0-14017 GCA_038532285.1 Pseudomonadota bacterium
CCTTCGGGGAGGATTTTTTTGAAACAGAGAAGGGGCTGTGTGCGCGATGGGCGGGCATTGCGGGGTTTGTCCTGTCGGGTGATTTGGTAGGGTTTGCGGGACAGTGAGAGGTGCGAGATGGCGTTGAGCTATGTGACGGTGGGGTCAAATGATGTGGTGCGGGCGCGCGGGTTTTATGACGCGGTGCTGCCGGTGATCGGCGGGCATGTGGTGATGGAGATCCTGCCCCATGCGCTGTGTTACCAGTTGCGCGGTGGCGGGCGGATCTGGGTCACCGAGCCGCAGGATGGGGCTGCGGCGGTGCCGGGCAATGGCGTGATGGTGGGGCTGATGTGCGCGGACCCGGACGAGGTGCGGGCCGCGCATGCCGCAGGTTTGAAGGCGGGCGGGACAAGCGAAGGCGAGCCCGGCCCGCGTCCGATCTATGGGCCGGATTTCTTTGGGGGCTACCTGCGCGATCTGGATGGCAACAAGCTGAGCCTGGTGCATTTTCCGGAGGGGTGATCAGTCGTTCCCGAAGACGCGGGCAAAGATCGTGTCGACGTGTTTGGTGTGGTAGCTCATGTCGAACTTTTCCGCGATTTGATCGGTGCCGAGCGCGGCGACCACATCGGCGTCGGCCAGCAGTTCCTCTTTGAAATCGGTGCGCTGTTCCCAGACCTTGAGCGCGTTGCGTTGGACCATGGTGTAGGCGTCTTCGCGGCTTACTCCGGCCTGGGTGAGGGCCAGGAGCACGCGTTGGGACATCACGAGACCGGGGAACTTGTTCATGTTGTCCAGCATGTTTTGCGGGAAGATCAGCATCTTGTCGATCACACCCGTGAGGCGGGCGAGCGCGAAGTCGAGAGTGATGGTGGCGTCGGGGCCGATCATGCGTTCGACGGAGGAGTGCGAGATGTCGCGTTCGTGCCAGAGGGCCACGTTTTCCATGGCGGGGATCACGGCGCTGCGCACCATGCGGGCGAGACCGGTGAGGTTTTCGGTGAGCACGGGGTTTTTCTTGTGCGGCATGGCGGACGAGCCTTTTTGGCCCATTGAGAAGAACTCGGCCCCTTCGAGCACTTCGGTGCGCTGCATGTGGCGCACCTCAACCGCGATGTTTTCGATCGACGAGGCGATGACGCCCAAGGTGGCAAAGAAGGCGGCGTGGCGGTCGCGGGGGATCACCTGGGTCGAGATGGGTTCGGGGATCAGACCGAGCTGGGCGCAGACGTGTTCCTCGACCGCGGGGTCGACATTGGCGAAGGTGCCGACCGCACCCGAGATGGCGCCGGTGGCGATCTCGGCCCGGGCGTCGCGCATGCGGGTGAGGTTGCGGTCCATCTCGGCGTAGAACCGGGCGAAGGTGAGGCCCATCGTTGTGGGTTCGGCGTGGATGCCGTGGCTGCGGCCCACGCGCAGGGTCATCTTGTGTTCGAGCGCGCGTTTCTTGAGTGCTGTCAGCAGCGCCTTGATATCGGCGATGAGGATGTCGGCGGCGCGGGTGAGTTGCACGTTGAAACAGGTGTCGAGCACGTCCGAGGAGGTCATGCCCTGGTGCACGAAGCGCGCCTCTTCGCTGCCGACATGTTCGGCGAGGTGGGTGAGAAAGGCGATGACGTCGTGTTTGGTCACGGCCTCGATCTCGTCGATGCGAGCGACGTCGAAGTCCACGTCCTTGGCTTTCCACACCGCGTCGGCATTTTCGCGCGGGATCACGCCCAGATCGGCCATGGCGTCGCAGGCGTGCGCCTCGATCTCGTACCAGATGCGGAACTTGGTCGCGGGTTCCCAGATCTGGACCATCTCGGGGCGGGAATAGCGGGGGATCATGCGGAAACCTTTCGTCTGGCAGCGATGTGCCGTGCCTTAGCCCGGGGGCGCGCGGTGGACAAGGTGGCGCTTGGGGCTGCTGTCGACATGGGTCGCTGGCGCGACACGTGATATTTGCACTTTCCTCCGAAAAGTGCGTTGTGCCTCCGGCGGGGATTTTTTGGAAACAGAGAAGGGGACGCGGTGGCGGAGCGGGTGTTGGCGGATTTTGCCGGGCGCTGGCGGCTGAGCCGTGTGATTGCGCCGGTGGGCCAGCCCGAGGCGCAGTTTGAAGGTGTTGCGGAGTGGGTTCCGGATGCCGAGGGGCGACTGTCCTATGCCGAGAGCGGCCTGTTGCGCGTGCCGGGGCAGGCGGAGATGCGGGCCGAGCGGCGGTATGTCTGGGACGCGGAATTGAACGTGTGGTTCGAGGACGGGCGGTTTTTTCATGCGGTGCCCGCAGGCGGCGGGCAGGCGGGGCATTGGTGCGATCCGGACTGGTATGAAGTGACGTATCGGTTTGGCGACTGGCCTGCGTTCGACGTGGAATGGCAGGTGCGCGGACCGCGCAAGGATTACACCAGCGTCACGCGATATACGCGCGATACGTGAGGTGCGGCTTTCGCACTTGCAGAAATCCGGGCGCGTTGGCACAAGTGCGCAACACCAAGGGCATGATGAGGGACCCCGCATGGAAAACACGTGGAACAACAAGGTGCTGAGCGATGTGCTGGGCGCGACGGAAGGCAGCGCGCTGCGCATCAAGCAGGCGCTGCTGGTGCTGGCGGGCATTGCGATTCTCGCGGTTGCAGCGAAGATCAAGGTGCCGATGTGGCCGGTGCCGATCACCATGGGCACCTTTGCGGTGTTGACCATCGGTGCGGCCTATGGGCCGCGGCTGGGGCTGGTGACGATCCTTGGATACATGATCGTGGGCGCGCTGGGCTTTGACGTGTTTGCCGGATCGTCGGCGGAGAAGTTCGGCCTAACATACATGATGGGCGGCACGGGCGGCTACCTGGTGGGCTATGTGCTGGCCACCGTGGCGCTGGGGATGCTGGCGCAGCGCGGCTGGGACCGCAGCGTGGTCTGGATGGCGCTGGCGATGGTGCTGGGCAACGTGCTGATCTATGTGCCGGGTCTGGCGTGGCTGGGCCAGCTTTATGGCTGGGACAAGCCGATCCTTGAATGGGGCCTGACGCCGTTCCTGCTGGGCGATGCAATCAAGCTGGCGTTGGCCGCACTGGTGCTGCCCGCAGCATGGAAGCTGGTCGGGCGCGCGCGCGGCTGATCGCACCAAAGACACGAACAAAGAGGCGCGGTGCCTGGTGGTCCGCGCCTTTTTTGATGCCATGTGTGCCCGCGTTTGGCGGGCCGAGGTCCGTGGGATCGTGGCAGCGACACGCACGCCGGATCCGGCAAGGTCAGAGAAGATGGGTAAGCGCGCGGTGGCCGACGGGCGATCCGAAAGGGACGCCTGTATCAGCACCCCCCGCCACAGGTGCTGGTTAGACAGGCGTGCCGGGTATCAGGCCGGGGCAAAGGCATCCTTGTAGGTTTGTCTGAGAATGTTTTTCTGCACCTTGCCCATCGTGTTGCGCGGCAATTCATCCACGATCAGAAAATCCCGGGGGTGTTTGAACCGGGCCAGAGACGCCGTGGTTGCCTGCTGGATCTGCGCGAGATCCGGCGTTTGCCCCTTGGCGGGCACAATCAGGCCCAGCACGGTCTCTCCGAAGTCGGCGTGCGGCACGCCGATGACGGCGCTTTCCAATACGCCCGGCTGGGCATCGAGGACCAGTTCGATCTCTTTTGGATAGATGTTGTATCCGCCGGAAATGATCAGATCCTTGTCACGGCCAACGATCTGGACGTACCCGTCGGGATCGACCGTACCGAGATCACCGGTGATGAAAAATCCGTTCTCGCGCAGTTCGGCCGCTGTTTTTTCGGGCATCTGCCAATAGCCCTTGAACACGTTCGGGCCGCGCACTTCGATCTGGCCGACCTCTCCGGGTTTGAGGGTTTTGCCGGTTTCGGGATCGGTGATCTTGAGCTCGACCCCCGGCAGGGGCAGGCCGACGGTGCCGGCCTTGCGCGTCCCGTCATAGGGGTTCGACGTGTTCATGTTGGTTTCCGTCATGCCATAGCGTTCGAGGATGCGGTGGCCTGTGCGGTCTTCGAACCGGACGTGGGTTTCGGCGAGCAAAGGTGCCGACCCGGAGACGAACAGGCGCATGTGTCCGGTTTGTTCACGGGTAAACCGCGCGTCGCCCAGCAGGCGGGTATAGAACGTTGGAACCCCCATCATCGCGGTGGCCGCGGGCAAGTGTTCAATCATCGCGTCGAGGTCGAACCGGGGCATGAAAATCATCGATCCCCCCGAGGCCAGCACCACGTTGGTGGCAACAAACAGTCCGTGGGTGTGGAAAATCGGCAAGGCATGGAGCAGCACGTCGCTGTCGGTGAACTGCCATTCGGCGGCAAGGGTCAAGGCATTCGAAAGCAGGTTGTCTTGCGTGAGCATGGCGCCTTTGGAGCGGCCGGTTGTGCCCGAGGTGTAAAGAAATGCGGCGAGATCGTCGGGGTCCCGTGACACGGTGGCGAACGTTGTGGGCATCGTGGCGGCCGCCTGCATCAACGCGCCGCTGCCGTCGGCGTTCAGCGTGGCGACCTGTGCGCCGCGTGCGTGCGCGAGCGTGGCAAGCGCGGTCTCGTTTTTCTGATCACACACGACCAGCGACGCTTCGCTGTTGTCGATGAAATAGGACAGCTCTTCGACGGTGTAGGCGGTATTGAGCGGGATGAAGACCACGCCGGACTGAACGCAGGCGGCGTAGAGCGCGAGCGCCTGGGGCGACTTTGCGACCTGTATTGCGACGCGGTCACCGGCGGACACGCCGTGCGCCTTGAGAACGTGCGCGATCTGGGCCGCCGTCATCAGGAAATCGCTGTGCGAGATGACGGTGCCGTCGAGCAGGTTGAGAAACGGTGTGGTTTTCCCCGCGTGAATACCAAAAAGACTATCGTAGAGAGGATTTGGCATCGGCTTGTCCTTTTTCGTTGTCCTGCGGCGCGACGGGCCCGGCCAAATCCCGGACCTGTTGTGTCGCGGGCACCGCGTGGGTGGTCACGAAGCTCTCATGGTTCTGTTCTACCTGCGCCAGATCGTACAGGTAATTCACCATGGCACCGCCCGATTGCTGGCGCCCTTTCGGCGAGGTGTCGGCATCGGCGTGCACGTCGTGGATCACCGCGCCGTTGCCCAGGTGAAAGCGGGCGACGGGATCGAATGGCAACCCGTTCGGAGCCTTGGCGTTGAGAAGGTAGTAGGCTGCCGCAGCGCGCATCGTTTCACCATGTTCGACGCTGTAGGTCAGGGCGGACCTGTCCAGCCACTGGATCAGGTTGGGAATGGGTGACAAGGTCACAAAGGTGTCGAGCCCGTCCAGTTCCGCCGCAAGGTCGGAGGCCACCTGCTTGATCAGCGAGTTGCCGAATGAAATGCTGGCAAGTCCGGATTGGCAGTTGGAAATGGAGTAGAATACCGCGGTGTCGGCCTCACTGGCGCGCATCTGTGCGCGTTCTTCTGCCAGCACGGCCTGCACTGAAGACGGAATGCCCCGGGTCAGGGCAACTTCGACGAATATCAGCGGCTCATCCGGCATGGATGGATGAAAGAACGCAAAGCAGCGTCGGTCAGAGGGTTCCAGCCGCCTGCGCAGATCTTCCCAGCTTTCGATTGCGTGAACAGCCTCATAGGCAATGATTTTCTCGAGGATATGCGCCGGACTTTCCCAGCTGATCGGACGCAACACCAGGAAGCCGCGATTGAACCAGCTTGCAAAAAGGTGACGAAAATCAAGATCCAATGCCTGCAAGGCGGGATCAGACTTGCCAATACGCAATAAATCGGATCGCATCTTCACAAGCGCGCCCGTTGCGCCGGGCACCATGTTCAAGCGCCTGATAAACTCCTGCCGCGGGGGTTCGGCGGCAGCGGCAAATGCCCGGTAGCTGCTTTTGCTGGCATCGCGCTCGTAGGCGTCGAGGGAGGTGCGGACCGCTTCGGGATCGATGTTCATCGCGTGTGCGAGGTGGGCGAAGAACGCGCATTTTTCATCGTCCTCCAGCCGTTCGTAGCGATCAAGTATCTCGCGGGCCAGCACAAGGCCGGAGGTTTCACCGGTTGCCCTGACAAGGGCCTCTGCCATGTCTTCGAGGGGCCGCCCGTCTTCGACGCCATCCGACACCACGCGACGTGTGCGCCGTTCGAAGACCGCGGACAGGATGTCGGCGAACAATGTCATCGCGCGGCCCCCATGACCGCATCCGGGAGCCATGTCGCGATTTGCGGGAAGATGCAGAGGAGGATGATCGCGATGATCATGCAGGCGACGAACGGGAGGGACCCGCGCAGGATCGTTTTCAGCGAGATATCCGGAGCGATGCCGTTGATGACATAAAGGTTGAGGCCGACGGGCGGTGAGATCAGGCCGATTTCCATGTTGATCGTCAGCACCACGGCAAACCAGATCGGGTCGAACCCTGCGGTGGTGATGATCGGCAGCAGGATGGGGGCAGCCATCAGGATCACTGCGACCGGCGGCAGGAAGAAGCCCGCGATCAGCAGGAAGATGTTCACGGCGAACATCAGGACCCAGCGGTTGACGTTCAGCGTGCCGATCCACTCGGCGATGGCCTGGGTGATGAACAGCGACGACAGCATGTAGCTGAACACGCCCGCGGCGGCGATGATGAACAGGATCATCACGCTTTCCTTGGTGCTGTCGCGCAGCACCACCCACAGGTCGGCGGGGTTCCACAGCTTGTAGATCACCATTGCGATCAGCAGGCACAGCAAGGCGCCCACGGCCGCCGTTTCCGATGGCGTCGCCACGCCGCCATACATCGCATAGAGCACGCCGATGATGATGAGGATGAACGGGATGACGCGGGGCAGAATTTCGATCTTTTGCCGCCACGAATAGCTGGTCGCGCTCAGAACGGCTGCATCCCCCGATCTCCAGGTGGCATAGAGCGACCACGCCATGAACAACGCAACCAGCAGGAGCCCGGGGAACACGCCTGCCAGAAACAGGCGGCCAATCGAGGTCTCGGTGGCAATGCCATAGACGATCATCGTGACCGATGGCGGGATCAGGATGCCCAGCGTGCCGCCCGCGGCAATCGACCCCGATGCAATCGCATCCGGGTAGCCGCGCTTGCGCATCTCGGGGATGCCCATCTTGCCGATCGCGGCACAGGTGGCGGGGCTGGAACCGGACATGGCCGAGAACAGCGCGCAGGCCCCGAGGTTAGAGATCACCAGCCCGCCCGGCACCCGGGTCAGCCAGCGTTCCAGCGCCTCGTAAAGGTCCGCGCCCGCCCGCGTCGAGGCAATCGACGCGCCCATGATGATGAACATCGGGATCGACAGCAGTGCGAAGTTGTCGAGCTTGCCAAAGAGGATTTCGGGCATCAGCTCGAGCGAGCGCAGCCCGTCAAAGACGATCAGGAAGCCGGCGGAGACGATCAGGAGGCCGAGGCCGACGGAGACGCCGGAGAACAGAACGAGGATCGTCGCCACGGCGACAATCGCCCCGAGAAGAAGCGGATCCATCAGGTGTCCTCCAGCCCAAAGGGTTGATCGATGCCGAGGATCACCGCGACGAGATCCGCGATCAGCTGCAGCATCAGCAGGCCAAAGCCGATGGGGATCGACAGGTACGGGATCCACAGCCGCACGCCCCAGACGGTATCGGATCGCCAGCCCCGTTCCCACGCGAAGTGCCAGTATTCATAGCCGTAAAACAGCATCACCCCGACAATCAGGATCGACACGGACAGGGTGACATAACACAGGATGCGCCGCGCGCCGCGCGGCAGCGCGAGCGGGATCAGATCGACGTTCACATGGCCCCGCAACCGCTGCACGTAGGGCAACCCGATCAGGGTTGCGGCAACCACCAGGTAGATGACCGCCTCGGTCTGCCACACGGTGGATCCGTTCAGGACAAAGCGGATGAAGATCATCTGGCACGTGATGAAGACCGCGATCACGATCATCGCCGCCGAACACCAGCCGGCCAGGGTCGAAAGGGCTGCGACAAGGCGCAGGAAGAGGTTGTCACCGACGTGGGCAACTGCGGCACTGCTCTGACCGGCCATGGCGGCCTCCTGGTTTTGGGAATGTGTCGGAAAGGGGCGGCACATTCGGCGCCGCCCCGGTCACTCGTCAGTCAGTCGATCACTCGACGGACAGGGCAAGGTCCAGGAGGTCCTGGCCGCCGGGCGTTTCCTCGACGAACTTCTTGTAGGACGTCTCTTGCGCCAGTGCACGCCAGGCGTCGAATTCCTCGCGGCTCATCTGCGCGATCTCGACACCGTTGTCGGCAAAGACCTTGGCCGAATTGGCGTCCTGCTTCTTGGCCTCTTCGAGATAGAAGGCCTCGGCCTTTTCGGCGGCGGCCATCAGGGCGGCCTGCTGGTCCGCGGTCAGCCCGTCAAAGGCGGATTTGTTCATCAGAAGCGGCTGGTACATGAACCACAGCGCAAAATCGCTGGCCGGCGTGTAGCAGGCGACCTGCTCGTAAATCCGGTAGCTGACAAAGGACGAGGACGAGGTGTTCGCCGCCGTCAGAACGCCGGTCTGCATGGCGTTGTAGATCTCGGACGAGGCCATCGACGCGATCGAGGCACCGGCACCGGCCAGCATCTGTTCGAACGCCTTGCCGGCCGCGCGTGTCTGCTGGCCCTGCACGTCCGCGGGCGAGGTGATGCAGCCGTCCTTGCCCACGAACCCGCCGGCGAGGTAGCCGTGCACCAGCACCATCACGTCGTCACCGGCCATGATCTCCTCGATCTTGCCCATGAAATCGCTTTCGTTCAGGCGCGCGGCGTGGTCGTGGTTCTTCACCAGCCCGGGCATCAGCGTCAGGTTGTAGGCCGGTTGCTGGCCGCCGGCATAGCTGAGCGGGAACACGGTCATGTCCAACTGCCCGCGGCTGAGCGGCTTGTACTGCTCGCGTGGCTTGAACAGCGACTTGGACGGGAAAATCTTGATCTCGAGGTCGACATTCGCCGCCGCCACCTCATCCGCCACAATCTGCGCCACCTGGTGCCGCACATCCGCCGTCGACCACTGATGCGACAACCGAAGCTCCGCAGCATCGGCTGCGCCCACGCTCAAAGCAGCAGCCGCAGCGGCCGCAAGTGTCTTGAACTTCATTTCTTTCCTCCCAAATGGCCCGACTCACCGCCGGGTGTCATACCAAATCACAGATTGTGCACTTCAAGTCAATTATCTTGTATACAAGAATGAGAATCTTGCATTGAAAATGGCGTGCTGCTACTTTATGCCCATGGAACAAAAGCGGTCCGATATCATCGCCAACCAGATTGAAGAGTTGATCTTTGACGGCACGTTTCGAAACGAGGAGCGTCTGGACGAAGTGCAATTGTCTGAGCGGTTTGCGGTGTCACGGACACCGGTTCGGGAAGCGTTGCTGAGGCTTGCGCAATCCGGATTGGTGGAACATCGCCCCAGACGCGGCGTGTTCGTGAAACAGCCCGGCCCGATTGCGCTGATGGAGATGTTCGAAGTCATGGCGGAGCTCGAAGCGACCGCTGCACGGTTCGCCGCACACCGTATTTCCGATACCGCCATCGGCGAATTGAAGACCGCAAACCAGCGGTGCAATGCTGCCGTTGAAGGACAGGACCCGGAACAATACTACCGGGAAAACGAACAGTTCCACGCGATCCTGTACCGGGAATCCGGAAACAGCTTTCTCGAACAGGAATGTCTTCGACTGCAGCGCAGGCTGCAGCCTTTTCGACGTACGCAACTGCGGTTGCGGGGGCGTCTCAGGCAGTCGATGAAAGAACACGAGCAGATCGTGTCAGCGCTTGAAGACGGAGATGCCCCGCAGGCCGCCGAAGCCATTCGGGCGCATGTCGCGGTGCAGGGCGAAAAGTTTCACCACCTCATGGCCAGTTTGAAGACCGCCGCCGAATAGCGGGCGTTTGAACGGTTGTACAGGCTCGCCACGCGGCGCGTTGCATGACCGGAGCGGTCACGGGTTTCCACGTTGAACCGGCACCGGGCATTTCGGTGCGCTGTGCTTTGTGCGCGAACGGTAGCCTCTCGGAAGGAAAGCTGACGATTTGCGCCGGGATCGCGGACTGCGGCGCGGACGTCCCATTCCGCGCGTTCCGGACAACGGCAGGCGCAACCGGGAACCGGTCGCGCGCCATATCACCAGGCGTTGTAGCTGAGGAACTTGCCGGACATTTCGACCTTTACGCGATCGCCTTTGGGGCTTGGAACCTTGGTCACGGACATGTCGAAATCGATTGCCGACATGATGCCGGTGCCGAACTTTTCCTCGATCAACGCTTTGAGTGTGGGGCCGTATACCCCCACGATTTCATAGAGCCGGTAGATGCAGGGGTCGGTTGGCACGGCCTGTTCCCAGATTTTGGTTGGCGGCTCTGCCAGCACAGTTGCGGCCTCTTGCGGCAATGCGAGCGCTGTCACCAGCGCCTGTGCCTTGTCCGGGGGGAACGCATTCATTCCCACACACGCCGAATGGGTCCAAACCGGAGACATGTCGATTTTCTCGGCGATTGCCTCCCATGTGAGACCGGCCGTTTTCTTGGCGGAGAGGATCATCATTGTGACGTCTTCCTTGGTCATCATGCTTGGCACCTCGAATGTGTCTTTCATGGGTCGTCCTCCTGTGGGTGTGGTGGGGTGGCCTAGAGGCCAAGGTCTGTCAGACCGGGGTGGGTTTCTGGGCGGGGGCCCTGAGGCCAGAGAAATTTGCGGCAGACGTCATCGATGGGCACGTCGTTGATTGAAGCGTGACGCACTGCCATGTGGCCGGTGGCGCTGAATGCCCAGTTTTCATTGCCGTGGGCGCGGAACCACTGGCCGGTTTCGTCGTGCCATTCGTAGCAAAATCGCACGGCGATCCTGGTTTCGGAGTGCGCCCATATTTCCTTGATCAGGCGGTAGCCGTTTTCCTTTGCCCATTTACGGACGAGGAAGGCGCGGACCTCGTCGCGTCCATGTAGAAAGGTATCGCGATTGCGCCAGCGCGTGTCGGGCGTGTAGGCCGCCGCGACCTTGTCCGGATCGCGGGTGTTCCATGCGTCCTCGGCCATACGGACCTTTTTGACCGCGTCGTCATATGTGAACGGCGGCAGCGGCGGGCGTTTGGGATCCTGCATCGTCATTGCGTCGGCTCAGTCGTTCACGGCGCGCAGATGGCTTGCGATGTCGTCTTCGACCGGTTCCTCTTCAGTCTTGTCGATGCGCACGGTCTGGGGCGCGTTGTTGTCGCCTGAGTTTTCCTTGCCGGCCATATCCTTGGAGCGCTGGCCGAGGAACTGCACCAGATGGTTGCGGATTGCGTAGTAGTTCGGATGTTCGACGATCTCGGTGCGGTTGCGCGGGCGCGGTATTGTGATCTCGACCGACTCGGCCACGCGGGCGAAGGGGCCGTTGGTCATCAACAGAATGCGGTCGGCCAAAAGGATCGCCTCGTCGATGTCGTGGGTGATCATGAACACCGTCTGTTCGGTTTTGCCCCAGATCTTGAGCAGCTCCTCCTGGATGGTGCCCCGGGTCAGCGCATCCAACGCGCCGAACGGTTCATCCAGAAGCAGGAGTTTCGGATGGTTTGCGAAAGCGCGCGCGATTGAGACCCGCTGCCGCATTCCGCCGGACAGCTGGCTGGGTTTTCGATGCACCACGTCGCCCTCGAGCCCGACCATGGCGAGGTAGTCCTTGGCGTGGGTTTCGACCTTGGCCTTGGTCCAGTCCGGGTAGCGGGCCCGGACGCCGAATGTCACGTTTTTGAGTGCGGTCAGCCACGGTAAGAGCGAATAGTTTTGAAACACCACGCCCCGATCCAGCGACGGGCCGGACACCTCGGTGCCGTCCATGATGACGCCGCCTGTTGTCGGCTCGGCGAGACCGGCGAGCACGTTCATGATCGTCGACTTGCCGCACCCCGAGTGACCGAGGATGCACACGAACTCTCCTTTCTCGACGCCAAAGGTAGCGTTTTCGAACACCGTCAGTGTGCCGCCTGCGCCATCGGGGAATTGCTGGGTCATACGCTCGACGCTTAGAAATGGTTTCGCCATTCTTGTGTTCCTTTATTCGCTGTAGGTCACGGCGCGCTGGAGCTGGCCAAAGATGGCATCCAGCAGCATGCCCACGACGCCGATCAGCAGGATCGCCACGATCATCCGATCCAGTCGCAGCCCGTTCCATTCGTTCCAGACGACGTAGCCGATGCCGGTGCCGCCCACGAGCATTTCGGCGGCGACGATCACAAGCCATGCAATCCCGATCGAGATGCGCATGCCGGTGACGATGGTCGGTGCGGCGGCGGGCAGGATCACGGTGAAAGCCGTGCTGAGCGCACCAAGTTCATGTGTGCGCGCGACGTTCACCCAATCCGACCGGACGCTGGCCACGCCGAAGGCGGTATTGGATAGCATGGGCCAAAGCGAACAGATGAAGATCACGAAAATCGACGACAGTTCGCTGTCGCCAATGGTGAACAGCGCAATCGGCATCCACGCCAGCGGTGATATGGGGCGCAGCACCTGAATGTAGGGATCAAGGGCACGAAAGAAGACCGGCGACATGCCGATGAGAAACCCAAGCGGGATCGCAACGGCGGCTGCAAGGGTGTAGCCGATCACGACGCGCAGCAGCGAATATCCCATCTGGATGCCGTAGCCCATGTCATTGGTACCAGCGACGTAAAACGGGTCGGTGACGGTGGCCCAGAGTTCCGTTGCCACCAGCCCCGGCGAGGGGAACAGAGATCCCGGTGCGGGCGCAGAGTTTTCGTCGGGGACGCTGATCCCGAGCGCCTTGATGCCGCCTGCCATGTCGATCATTTCGCGTGACAGGCCAAGTGCTGCGATCTGTTCCAGCTGGGCGAACGCGACACCCTGGCTGGCGTAAAACGCGATGTCGTCGGCTGCCATGCTCATACCCGTCAGCACCGCGGTCTGATCGACCGACAGCTTGACCCCAACTGGCCCCGTGTCCGGGACAAACGTGGAGAGGTGCCAGATCGCAAGCGCCATCAAGAGGATGACCAGCGACAGGACGGTGCTGCGGATGTCGAGTTTCTGAGGCATGAGCGGTCTCTTTTAAAAATCACCTTGACCGGGGCAGGGGGAAGGTGCCCCGGTCGGTTGTCGATGCGCCGTGCCCTAGAGCGTGCGGCTGAAGGGCTGGCTGTTGATGAAGTCCTGCGCAGCAGCGGGCGCGAATTCGCGGCCCTGGACTTCGACCGGGGCGTAGACGTCCTGATCGACGTCCGAAAAAACCAGCCCGGTGTCTGCGGCCATCATCGACTGCATCGCCTCGCGCGTGGTGGTGGTCAGCACCAGTTGTTCGGCAAGGGTTGCATAGTCCGTGTCGCTGTCGATGTAGTTCCAGCGCCGCAACTGCGACAGCACCCACGTGCCCATCGTTTGTGTTGGCAACGGCATGAACGAGATACGATCCGGGACCGCTTTGATATTGCCCTGACCGTCCGGGAACACGCCTGTCAGGATCTGCTTGAGAATCTCGACCGGCTGGTTGAGGTAGTTTGCTGGCGCCATGCTTTCGGCGAACGCGACGCGGCCCTCTGACGTTTCGGCCGATGCCGTCGCTTCGAGGATGGCTGTGGTCAGCGCCATCGTGGTGTTGGGATTTTCGTCGATGAAGGTCTGCGACAGACCAAACACGCAGCAAGGGTGCTGTTTCCACAGGTCCAGCGTGAGCTTGTGGATGAAGCCAACCTGGTCATAGACGGCGCGCTGACAGAACGGGTCAGGTGCGAGATATCCGTCGACGTTTTCGGACCGCAGGTTCGCGACCATCTCGGGTGGCGGCACGACCCGGATCTGGATGTCGCGGTCGGGGTCAAGGCCCGCATCAGCCACGTAGTTCCTGAGCAGCAAATTGTGCATCGAGTATTCAAACGGCACCGCGAAGGTGAAGCCCTTCCAATTCGCGGGGTCCTGGTTTTCGAGGTGTTTGTTGGCCAGCACGATGGCCTGACCGTTGGTGTTGACGTTCGACACAACGCGCCAGGGCTGCGCGGTCGAGCCGATGCCGAGTGACATTGCCATCGGCATCGGGAACAGCAAATGCGAGCCATCATATTCGCCGTTGAGGCATTTGTCACGCGATACGGCCCAG
>JBCBAV010000103.1:0-13856 GCA_038532285.1 Pseudomonadota bacterium
GCGCATGCCCTTGCCGCCGCCGCCTGCGCTGGCCTTGATCATCACCGGATAGCCGATGTCGTTTGAGATCTTCACCGCCTCGTCCGCATCGTCGATCAGACCCATGTATCCGGGTACCGTGCTCACGCCCGCGTCCTGCGCGATCTTTTTCGAGGTGATCTTGTCCCCCATCTTTTCGATCGCGCCCTGCGGCGGACCGATGAACGCGACACCGGCGGCATCCAGCGCCTCCGCAAATTTCGCGTTTTCCGACAGGAAGCCATAGCCGGGATGCACCGCCTGCGCGCCCGAGGCCTTAATCGCCTCCATCACCTTGTCGATCACGATGTAGGATTGGTTCGCCGGGGGCGGGCCGATATGGAT
Source organism: Pseudomonadota bacterium (assembly GCA_038532285.1). Taxonomy (GTDB): domain Bacteria; phylum Pseudomonadota; class Alphaproteobacteria; order Rhodobacterales; family Rhodobacteraceae; genus Tateyamaria. The sequence continues at coordinate 364 of JBCBAV010000103.1, forward strand.
CGCTTGATCGGCCATCTGCACATGCAACGCCTGTGCGTCCGCGTCCGAGTAGATGGCCACGGTCTGGATGCCCATCTTGCGCGCGGTTTTGATGACGCGGCAGGCGATCTCGCCACGGTTGGCGATCAGGATCTTGTTGAACATGTCGTCCCTCTTTCTTGGTCTTTTGCACGAAAAACGCCGCCCCGCATTGCTGCGGAACGGCGTCGTTCACGTATCTGTGGTGATGTCAGAGCGGTGTTAGCAGCGGACGCGCTCAAGCTCGCAGGCAAGCACGTTGCCTGCCGCACCCACGGCCGCGCCGGTGACAACACTGCCGCTGGTGACCGCGGCCGCACCCGCGCCCACCGCGCCACCAATAATGGCACGTTCGCCGACGGTGTCACCGCAAGCGGCAAGGCCCAGTGTTGCGGTGAACAGAATGACTGCTGGCTTGATAGGCATGATCCAACTCCTGACGGTTTGTTATTGCTAGGCGCGTGGATAACGCCCCGCGCCTGCCTTTGTTCCCTAGGGCCATTCACGCCACGCGAAAACGCCCGGAGGCGCGCCGCGTGATTTTGCGCGGAACCTTGCCCAAGTTGCTGGAATTCTGCAAAAAAATTGGTGAGCAGCGTGGCAAGAGAGCATGCCTGCTGCCCACCAGGGGAAGGGGTACGGAAATGGTACACAGGACCAGATATATTCTGGGGGTTTGGTCCTGTGATTTCACGCTCGCACGGGTTGTGTTTCGTCACAACACCGGTTTTGTGCCCGCTGTCAGAGTAGGCTGCCTTTTGCCGCAATAGACTGAGGACAGGCGATTTTCTGCCGACACGGGGGCTGATCCGCACAACACTCATGGCGCGAAATCCGGATCGAAAGCGTCGGGGAACGAGGCGCGGGCCACGTGTTCATCGATCACCAGCAACGCCTCGTAATCGGCGGCATCAAAGGGATCGGTGGCGGCCACGACCTCGCGACCGAAAAGCCACGACAGGCGTCCTGCATCGAGGTTGCCACGCTCAAACGGCCGATCACCGAACTGCGCCCAAAGTGCCGCGAGAAAAGCCGTATCCGCCCGTCGGTCCGCGGCCTTCCGGTCGCGATAGCGTTCGCGCCGGGTGATCGGTGTGATCCCACGAGGGTTGGGACGTCGAATGGTGAACTGGAAATCCGTGCCAGGCAAACGGCCCGGGAACCCGCGGTGTTTCAGCATGGGCTGGCCCCCGCGGCGGGGCGGTGTCGGGCGGGCTGTGACGCCCGCCCGAAGGGATTACTTGAACTTGCCGGTGTGCGTCGGCTCAACGCTGATCGGCTCTGGATCAACGATGACAACTTCTTCGTTGTTGCGGCCGCAAGCTGCAGCCAGAACCATGAGGCTGAGAACGCCAAGTACTTTGATGCTCTTCGACATCTATATCTCCTGTAGTCAACATGCCGGCCCGCGCGTGCACGGACCCTATTCGAGGTGAGGGTGCCTGGGGGACCCATCGACGTGTCTATACGGTATTTCGGCGCAAAAAGATACGCGTCCGCCAAGGCTTGGGCGAATTGTGGCCGGATTGCCGCATATGCAAAATCACACCGCATCGTCAAAACGCCTGCCAGACACAGGCATCGTCTTCGATGCGGTAGGCTTCGAAAAACTGCGTGGCGTCCGGGTCGGACTGGCCAAAGGGCACAGGGCGGTCCATCAGCGAAATGACGACGACCTGCGCGCTCAGGCCTTGTTCCGCCATGTAGGGGCGCGCAAGGTCATCGCACAGCACGGCGAAATCCGCCTCTGCATCGGCATAGCCGACGGTGCCGTTGGTGCGCGCAATGGCCGGGGCCACAAACCGGAACCGAAGCCAATCCTCGTCCGCAACCCGATCGATCAGAACTTCGCTAAGCGTGACGCTCTGCCCCGATGGCAGTTCCAGCGCGGACGATCCGGTGGCCGTGACAAGAGTGGTCAGGATGAAAAAGCAGCCCCGGACCCATTCCCTCAACGGGGTCCGGGCTCCTCCCTCCGGGGCTGCTGTGCGGTGGGTCATATTCCCGCGCACTGTCTCGTGACGCCGGGACCCGTACGGTCCCGTACGCTGCGTCTTATCCACATATCGCCATGTTCCCAACCGGTTGTAAAGGGACGAAGTGACGTAGCGGCGCGTTGATGCCAACTCTGTTCCCGCAATGGTTGAGAGGCGGTTCAAACGCTCAAGGTTTGGCAGCAAAAGCTGAACCGACCTGTTCAAAAAGGATCGCGCCATCACGTTACCTCACGCTGCGCGGCGAACCGTGCCCAACGTGCCTGATTGGCGCGACTGTGCAGCACCGCCTGCGCCCTCGCGCGGTCGCGCGCCGAAACTGGCCCCATGACGCGACCGCCAGCCCGCACTGCCCATCCCTGGTCCGCAGGTGTCAATTCTACAGCCGGAGAGAACCCGCGCAGATGCTTTAACGCGCGCCACAGATCTTGCCGGATCTGCTGCGCCAGCTTGACCGGATCACCCGGCCCCAGCGCAGCGGTCACAGCAAAGTCGAACCGCACCGGCACCTGCCGCGCCAGCGTCACGCGGTCGTCCGTCCGCAGGATATGCCAGCGCCCCTTCACGGCCGCCGCGCCACGCAATCAACCTCGACCAGCGCGCCCACAGCCAGCGCGGTCACACCCACGGTCGTGCGCGCGGGCAGACGATCCGCCGGGAAAAACCCGGCGTAGGTGTCATTGAACGCCGCGTAGTCGCGTTCGAATTCCGTGAGATACGCCCGGCATTGCAGCACGTGGGACAGGTCGAGGCCTACCCCGTTCAGCACGACCTCGAGGTTGCGCATCACCCGCTCCGTCTGCGCCACGATCCCGTCCGGCAACGCCACATCCGGCGCATCCGGATCCGTCGGCATCTGCCCGGTCAGGATCACCCAACCGTTGCTTTCAACCGCGTGCGAAAACGGCGCAACGGGGCGTGGCCCACCCGTGATCATATGAAAAACCGGGTCCGTCACGCACCAAGCCTCAGAGCGGAATATTGTCGTGCTTCTTCCACGGCATCTGCGCCTTTTTCGTTCGCAGGCTCGCAAAGGCCCGAGCGACGCGGCGGCGGGTGCTCCGCGGCTGGATCACCTCATCGATGAACCCGCGCTCGGCGGCCACGAACGGGTTGGCAAAGCGGTCTTCATAGCTCTTGGTGTGTTGGGCGATCTTGTCGGCATCGCCAAGGTCGGCGCGGTGGATGATCTCGGTCGCCCCCTTGGCGCCCATCACCGCGATCTCGGACGTGGGCCAGGCATAATTGAAATCGGCGCGCAGGTGTTTCGACGCCATCACCACATACGCCCCGCCATAGGCCTTGCGCGTGATCACTGTCACCTTGGGCACCGTCGCCTCGCCATAGGCAAAGAGCAGCTTGGCCCCGTGCTTGATCACGCCGCCATATTCCTGGGACGTGCCGGGCAGGAACCCGGGCACATCCACCAGCGACAGGATCGGGATGTCAAAGCAGTCGCAGAACCGCACGAACCGCGCCGCCTTGCGCGCGCTGTCGATGTCCAAAACGCCCGCGAGCACCATCGGCTGGTTTGCGACGACGCCCACGGTCTGCCCCTCAAGCCGGATGAACCCGGTAATGATGTTGCCCGCAAAATCCGCCTGCAGTTCGTAAAAATCACCCTCGTCCGCCAGCTTGGTGATCAGCTCCTTCATGTCGTAAGGCATGTTGGGGTTGGCGGGGACAAGCGTATCAAGGCTTGGCTCCACCCGGTCGGGCGCGTCAAAGAACGGGCGTGTGGGTGGTTTCTGCTGGTTGTTCAGCGGCAGGAAGTCCACCAGCCGCCGCACCTCGGCCAGTGCCTCCACGTCGTTTTCAAACGCGGCATCGGCGACGGATGATTTCTTGGTATGGGTCGACGCACCGCCCAGCTCTTCGGCGGTGACCTGTTCGTTGGTCACGGTTTTGACCACGTCAGGCCCGGTGACGAACATGTAAGAGCTGTCTTTGACCATAAAGATAAAATCGGTCATGGCGGGCGAATAGACGGCACCGCCCGCACAGGGCCCCATGATCACGCTGATCTGCGGCACCACGCCCGACGCCATGATGTTGCGCTGAAAGATCTCGCCATAGCCGCCAAGGCTGTCGACCCCTTCCTGAATGCGCGCGCCGCCGGAATCGTTGATCCCGATCACCGGTGCGCCGTTTTCCACGGCCATATCCATGATCTTGCAGATCTTTGCGGCATGCGTGGCCGACACCGACCCGCCAAGTACGGTAAAATCCTGACTGAACACATAGACCATACGCCCGTTGATGGTGCCCCAGCCGGTGACCACGCCGTCACCTGCGGGCCTTTGTTCTTCCATCCCGAAATCGGTGCAGCGGTGGGTGACAAACATGTCGAACTCTTCGAACGATCCTTCATCGACCAGCAACTCGATCCGCTCGCGTGCGGTCAGCTTGCCACGCCCATGCTGGGCATCGATGCGTTTCTGGCCACCGCCCAGCCGCGCTGCAGCGCGACGGTTCTCAAGTTCGGTCAGAATGTCGGTCATGTCGGCTCCGATCATGTGGGTCTTTTTTGGATGCGTCCTTTTGGCAGGCGGGGGTCAGGGCGTCGATGGTAAATTTGCAAATTCTATGCAGTCTGAGCCATGGCAATTGCAAAACTGCAAACTAGTCCACGCGCAGTTTGCTGTGCGCACCTGCACTGGACAGGCCCCTGCCCCGCGCCATACTTGAGGGCCATGGCTTCTCCCACACCTGTGCGGTTTCTCGACCGCACCACGCCCCCGCATATCCTGACCCTAATCCTGCTGGCCAGCGTGTCAGCCATGGTCATGAACATGTTCCTGCCCAGCCTGCCGAACATGACCGCGTATTTTGACACCGATTACCGGCTGATGCAGCTTTCGGTGGGCCTGTACCTTGGCGTGTCGGCGATCATGCAGTTGGTGATCGGCCCGGTGTCGGACGCGATGGGGCGGCGCCGGGTGCTGATGTGGGGGCTGGGGCTGTTTGTCGTGGCCACCATCGGGTGCATCTACGCGCCCAACGCCACCGTGTTCTTGTTCTTCCGCATGTTGCAGGCCGTCGTCGCCGTCGCCATGGTGCTGAGCCGTGCGATCATCCGCGACATCTACGACCAGGATCAAAGCGCGTCGATGATCGGATACGTGACCATGGGCATGGCTGTCGTGCCGATGATCGCGCCGGGCATCGGGGGCCTGTTGGATGAAAGCTTTGGCTGGCATTCGGTGTTCTGGGTGTTTCTTGGCGTGGGCCTCGCGCTGATGGTGCTGGTCTGGGCCGACGTGGGCGAAACCGCGCAATCCACGGGCAAGACACTGGCCGCACAGTTCCGCGAATACCCCGAGCTGCTGACTTCCCCGCGGTTCTGGGGCTACAGCCTTGCCACTGCATTCTCGTCGGGCGCGTTCTTTGCCTATCTCGGCGGTGCGCCGTTTGTGGGGGACCGCATCTATGGGCTGGGCGAGGCCGAGTTGGGCTTTTACTTCGGCGCGCCTGCGGTCGGGTACTTCCTCGGCAACTGGGTCAGCGGGCGCTTCGCCACAACCTTTGGCATCAACAAGCTGGTGGCGTGGGGCTGCCTGATCAACGCGGTCGGGTGCGGGCTGTCGCTGGCGATCATCCTCGCCGGGGCCGGGTCGGCGGTCACCTTCTTTGGCTTGATGACCTTTGTCGGCCTCGGCAACGGCATGACCATCCCCAACGGCACCGCGGGCTTGTTGTCGGTGCGTCCGCACCTCGCGGGCACCGCATCAGGCCTCGGCGGCGCGATCATGATCGGCGGCGGCGCGGCCCTGTCGATCCTCGCCGGTGTCTGGCTGACCGAAGAATCGGGCGCGGCCCCGCTCCTCTACATCATGTTCCTCACTGCTGTGGCGGCCCTGCTGTGCATCGCTGCCGTGGTCCTGCGCGAACGCAGTCTGTCACGCGCCTAAGGCTTGCGCACGCCGCTTTGCAAACATAGCAAGGGGCAGGTGCAAAGCTGCAAAGGACGCCCATGGCCGCCCCCAAACTCTACGCCGGTGCCAAACTGCGCGAAATGCGCGGTCGCGTGGGCCTGACGCAAAAGGATTTTGCCGCCCGGCTCGGCGTGTCGCTGCCCTATCTCAACCAGATGGAAAACAACCACCGCCCGGTCAGCACCTCAGTGGTGCTGGGATTGGCGCAAGAGTTTGGCATGGACGTCACCGAACTCAGCGCCAGTGACGGTGCGCGGTTAGTGTCGGACATGCGCGAAGCGCTCGCCGACCCTGTCTTTTCCGGCGACATGCCGCCGCTTGCCGATCTGCGGCTGGCCGCCAGCAACGCGCCTGCGCTCGCCCGCGCGTTCCTCGACCTGCACCGCGCTTACCGGCAGACCCACGAACGCCTCGCCTCACTGGACGAAGCATTGGGGCGCGAAGACGCCCGCGCGCAGCCAAGTCCTTGGGAAGAGGTGCGGGACTTCTTCCACTACTGTGACAATTACATCGACGCCGTCGACCGCGCCGCCGAACGCTTTGCCGACCGCGCGGCCCCCGGCGGCATCCGCCGCGCCGCTATCGAGCGGCTGGAACAGGCCGGCATCACCGTGCGGTCGGAGGATACCGACACCCTGCGCCGCTTTGATCCCGAAACGGGCACCCTGTCACTGTCGAACCGCGCCGCCCCCGAGACGCAAACCTTCCAATTGCTTTTGCAACTGGCCCTGACCACCCAAGACACCCTGCTCGAAGCGACCCTCGATTTCGCCCGCTTTCGCAGCCCCGAGGCGCGGGCCATCGCCAAAATCGGCCTCGCCAACTATTACGCTGGTGCCGCACTGATGCCTTACGCGCCATTCCTGACTGCTGCGCAAACTGCACGCCACGATCTGGAAAGGCTCGCCACCGCCTTCGGCGCCTCCATCGAACAGGTCTGCCACCGCCTGTCGACGCTGCAACGCCCGGGGGCCAAGGGCATCCCGTTCTTCTTCGTCCGCGTCGATCAGGCCGGCACCATCACCAAACGCCACTCCGCCACGCGCCTGCAATTCGCCCGCTTCGGCGGCGCTTGCCCGCTGTGGAACGTGCACAAGGCATTCGAATTGCCGGGCCAGTTCCTGCGCCAACTGGCCGAAACCCCCGACGGCGTCCGCTATATCAGCCTCGCGCGCGACGTGACCAAGACCGCGGGCCATTTCGGCGCACCGGTCCGCCGCTTTGCCATCGCTTTGGGGTGCGAGGTGCGGCACGCCGCCGATCTCGTCTATGCCGACGGGCTGGACCTGACCCGCAGCGACGCGTTCGAACCCATCGGGATTTCGTGCCGCATCTGCGAACGCGCCGCCTGTCACCAACGCTCGGTCCCGCCGCTGGAACGGCAATTGTCTGTCGACCCGGACGTGCGCGAGGTGCTGCCCTACGCGGTCAGTGAATAGACCCTAGCGCCGCGCCGCGCGCCACCCGGCAGCTTGCGCGTCAGCCTCGGTGCAAAACCACCGCTCCCCACGCGCGGGCTGAATGCCCGTTTCCTCGTAATGCCGCTGCCCCGGTACGTGGTAAATCTGGCCATTGCCCGAGATATTGCCCTTGATCCGGCACGCAGGATCGGGCGGGATGCGCCCCTGGGCCCGCGTCTTGCGGAACCACGCAGGCGATTGCACCTGCATCCCGTGCAGGCCCCGTTCGGCCACAAACGCCGCCTTTTCGTCCAAGTCGTAATCCATGCCATAGCGCCGATAGGCAAAGGCCCAGCCCTGCGCCACGATCTCGCGCCCCATGTCCACATCATCCACACGGCACGTGGCAACTGTGCGCCCATACTTGTCCGTATCGCGCCGGTCGCAGGTGGCAACCCGGCCCTCGAACCGCGCCCGCACCTCGCCTGTCACCCACGCCCCGCAGTCAAGGCGCGTGCCCAGCTCGGTCTCGCAGGTCTGGTCCAGCTCGGGCGCGTCAATGGCATGCAGCCGCACCCGCACCCCCGACACATCAATCGTGTCGGCATCAATCACGATCACCGGCCCACGCAGATCAGCGGTCAGAGCGGGTACGGGCAGCAGGCACAACAGCGCGAGGCAAATCCTTAACATACCGTTAACATGCCCGCGCCATGTTAACGGTTCAACCGCCGATGGGATAAATCCTTAACGCTGCGCCGTCTGCCAGTTGGGATGCATCCACGGCACGTCATTGCTGGCTGGCAGCGGATCGCGGCCTAGAATGTGATCGCTCATCTTTTCGCCGGTCATGATCGACGGGCCGTTGAGATTACCGTTGGTGATGCGCGGAAACACCGAACTGTCCACACAACGCAATGCCTCGACCCCGATCACCCGCCCCTGCGGATCGACCACGGCATCCGGGTCATCCGCCCGCCCCATCCGGCAGGTGCCACAGGGGTGATAGGCGCTTTCGGCATGGTCCCGGATCGCCTGATCCAGTTCGTCATCGCTTTGCGCCGCATCACCCGGCTGGATCTCGTGCCGCATAAAAGGCTTGAAGGCCTCCTGCGCAAAAATCTCGCGCGTCAGGCGGATGCCGGTGCGGAAATCGTCCCAATCCTGATCCGTGCTCATGTAGTTGAACCGGATCAACGGCGCATCGCCCGCATCCCCCGACCGCAGCCGCACCGTCCCACGCGACGGCGACCGCATCGGCCCCACATGCGCCTGAAACCCGTGCCCCTCCGCCGCCGCCTGCCCGTCATAGCGCACGGCGAGCGGCAGGAAATGATACTGGATGTCCGGATACGGCACCCCCGCCCGGCTGCGGATGAAGCCGCAGCTTTCAAAGTTGTTCGAGGCGCCGAGCCCGGTCTTGGTGAACAGCCACTGCGCCCCGATCCACGCTTTCGAGATCAGGTTCCAGTGCTTGTAGAGCGTGATGGGCTGGAGCGACGCCATCTGGATGTACATCTCCAGATGATCCTGCAGGTTGCTGCCCACGCCGGGGCGATCTGCAACTACGTCGATCCCATGCTCGGCCAAGTGTGCGGCAGGCCCCACCCCGCTCAGCATCAGGATCTTGGGCGAGTTGATCGACGACGCCGCTAGGATCACCTCGGCCCGCGCCCGGATCACCTGCCCGCCCGCCAGTGCAATGCCCACGGCACGCCCGTCCTCGATCACCACGCGCTCGACCAGCGCACGCACCAGATCACAGTTCTGCCGCCTCAAGGCGGGCCGCAGATATGCATTCGCCGCCGACCAGCGCCGCCCGCGATGGACGGTCTGCTCCATGGGGCCAAAGCCTTCCTGCTTTTCCCCGTTATAGTCGGCGGTCACCTCATAGCCCGCCTGCCGTCCTGCCTCGACAAAGGCATGATACAGCGGGTTCTGCCGCGGCCCCCGCGTCACATGCAACGGGCCGTGCGTCCCACGCCAACCCGGATCGCCGCCATGGCCCGCGTCGTCCCACGCCTCCATCCGCTTGAAATAGGGCAGCACGTCGGCATAGGCCCAGCCATCGGCGCCCGCCTCGGCCCAATGGTCATAATCCATCGCGTGTCCGCGCACATAGACCATGCCATTGATCGACGATGACCCGCCGATGACTTTGCCCCGCGGACAGGCCAGCCGCCGCCCGCCCAGATGCGGCTCCGGCTCGGACCAGTAGCCCCAATCATAACGCTTCATGTTCATCGGGAACGACAGCGCCGCGGGCATCTGGATCAGCGGCCCGGCATCGGTGCCACCATGCTCAACCACCAGCACCGACCGCCCCGCCTCGGCCAGCCGGTAGGCGACCGCACAGCCCGCCGACCCGGCGCCCACGATCACGTAATCCGCTTCCATCCCGCTCACCCCAGGTGGTTCCGCGAAGGGTCAAGGATGCGAAGCACCGCGCTTGCGCGGCTTGTCCTTGAGGCTTCGGGGAATCGCATCACATCATTTACGCGGTGACTTGAGGATCACACTGATCCCTCAAGCACCTCTCAGCACAAAGCCCGAACGCCGCAAAAGGCACGACGTTCCCCACCTCTCCCGTCAAAACGGAGCCTCCAGATCGCCCATGCGCACATAGACCGACTTCAACTGGCTGTAATGCTCAATCGCGGCCCGGGAATTTTCCCGCCCCACACCGGACCGTTTCATACCCCCGAACGGCGCCTCTACCGGCGCGTCGTTATAGGTGTTGATGTAACAGGTCCCCGCCTCGAACCCTGCCGCCACGCGGTGGGCTCGGGTCAGATCGCGGGTGAACACACCTGCGGCGAGCCCAAACTCCGTGTCATTGGCCCGGGCCATCACGTCAGCCTCGCCCTCGAAATCCAGCACCGCCATGACCGGGCCAAAAATCTCTTTACGCGCGATGGTCATGTCGTCGGTCACATCGGCAAAGACCGTGGGTTGCAGGTAGAACCCGTCGCGGTCCAGCCGCGCGCCGCCGGTCACCAACCGCGCGCCCTCGGCTGTGCCCTTCTCGATGTAGCCCAGCACGATCTCCATCTGCCGCGCGCTGACCATCGGGCCGAAACTTGTTTCGGGGTCCTGCGGATCGCCGATCACAGCACCCTCCAGTCGCTGCGCGAGCCGTTCCAGAAACGCCTCCTTGATCGCCCGATGCACAAACACCCGCGTGCCATTGGAGCAGACCTGGCCCGAGGAATAGAAATTCCCGAGGATCGCCCCCGACACCGCGTTTTCGATATCCGCGTCGTCAAAGATTATCAGGGGTGACTTGCCGCCCAGTTCCATGGTCACGTGCTTGATGCCTGCGGCGGCGGCGGCGTAAACCTTGGCCCCTGTCGGCACCGACCCGGTCAGCGACACCTTGTCGACCCGCGCGTCAGCGACCAGTGCGGCCCCCACATCGCCAAGCCCCTGCACCACGTTGTAACACCCCGCAGGCAAGCCCGCCTCGTGCAGGATCTCGGCCACTTTTAACGCACACAGCGGCGTGGTTTCGGACGGTTTGAACACCATCGTGTTGCCGCAGGCGAGCGCGGGCGCGCCTTTCCAGCAGGCGATCTGCGTGGGGTAGTTCCACGCGCCAATGCCCACGCATACGCCCAAAGGCTCGCGGCGGGTATAGACCCAGTCTTCGCCCAGCTGGATGTGCTCACCGGTCAGGGTCGCGGCCATGCCGCCGAAATATTCCAGCGCATCCGCGCCGCTGGTGGCGTCGACCACGCTGGTTTCCTGATAGGGTTTGCCGGTGTCGAAGGTTTCCAGCACGCTCAGGTCGTGATTGCGCTCCCGCATCATGTCGGCAGCGCGGCGCAGGATGCGCCCCCGCTCCGTGCCGCTCATCGCCGCCCACGTGCCTTGGGCGCTCTTCGCGGCGGCCAGCGCTGCGTCGATGATCGCGGGTGTCGCGCTGTGCACGCGCGCGATCACCTTGCCCGTGGCGGGATAGATCACGTCGATGGGCGCGCCCGCGTCATCCTCGACGTAGGTGCCACCTATGAAATGGCTCGCGACCAGTTGGGTGTCATAGCTCATGTCTTTTGCCCCTTTGGCGCGCGCTGCGCGTCTTCCAATACGTTCAGATCCATGTGGTTGCGCATGTAGCGTTGCGAGGCGTCCTGCTGGGGCTGGAAATCCCACGGGGCATAGTCGCCCGCGCGCAGCGCGTCATAGACCACCCAGCGCCGCGCCTGACTGGCGCGCACATCCGCATCGAACCGCCCCAGATCCCAGCGCGCCTCGGACTTGGCGCGCAGGGTGGTGACCGTGCCGTTATGCGCGGGCAGTTCGGCCAGGTTGGTCAGCTCATGCGGGTCCGCATCCAGATCAAAGAGTTGATCGGGATCATGCGCACAACGGGTGTATTTCCACTTGCCATAGCGCAGGCACACCATGGGTGCGGTACTGCCCTCCGCCGCGTATTCCATCGCCACAGGTTCGGTCCGCGCCTGCCCCTGTCCCAACGGCACAAGGCTCTGGCCCTCGGTCCACGGGCCAACGGACGACAAATCCGCGCCGGCCAATTCACAAAGCGTCGGGCAGATGTCCAAGAGGCTCACCGGATCGGTCACGTTCCCCGGCGCCATCCCGGGCGCAGAAATCATCAGCGGCACCCGCGCAGAGCCCTCAAAGAACGACATCTTGAACCACAGACCCTTCTCGCCCAGCATGTCGCCGTGGTCCGATACAAACACGATCACCGCCTCCTGGCCCGTGCTCTCCAGCGCCTCCATCACCTCGCCGATCTTGTCATCAAGATACGAGACATTGGCAAAATACGCCCGCCGCGACCGCTGCACATCGTCGCCGGTGATGTCAAAGCTCTGCCAGTCGTTGGCATCAAAGATGCGCTGGGAATGCGCATCCAGCGCGTCATAGGCGACGGGGGCCACTTCGGGCATCAGGTGGGCGCAATACTCATAGAGATCCCAGTACTTGCGCCGCGCCACATAAGGATCATGCGGATGGGTGAAGCTGACCGTCAGGCACCAGGGTCGCGCATCCTGCGCCCGCGCCAGATCATAGACCTTGGCCCGCGCGTGATGGGCAACCTCGTCGTCATATTCCATCTGGTTGGTGATCTCGGCCACGCCCGCGCCGGTGACAGACCCCATGTTGTGATACCACCAGTCGATCCGCTCGCCCGGTTTGCGGTAATCCGGGGTCCAGCCGAAATCGGCCGGGTAGATGTCGGTGGTCAGCCGTTCCTCGAACCCGTGACGCTGATCGGGGCCGACGAAATGCATCTTGCCCACCAGTGATGTCTGGTACCCCACCCGCCGCAGATGGTGCGCATAGGTGGGAATGGAGGCCGCGAATTCCGCAGCATTGTCATAAACGCCGTGCTGGCTGGGCAACGTGCCGGTCATGAACGACGCCCGCGCGGGCGCGCACAGCGGCGAGGCGGTATAGGCATTGGCAAACCGCGTCGACCGCGCGGCCAGCTTGCGCAGGTTCGGCACGTGCAGCCAGTCGGCCGGGCCATCCTCGAACAAACAGCCGGTCAGCTGATCGACCATGAAAATCAGGATGTTGGGTTGGGTCACGGCGGCTCAGTCTCCGATCAACGTGCGCAACATGCGGTGCGCGGTGGCCTTGGCTTCGGCCCCTGTTCCGGCAAGGGCCGCGCGCAGGTACAGCCCGTCGATCAACGCGCCCAGAGTTTCGGCATCGGCCTCGGGTTGCGCGCTCAGCGGGCGCAGGGCGTGGGTCAGGTTCGCCTTCAGCCGCGCCTGATACAGCCGCAACAAACGCAGCATCGCCGCCTGCGTCGTGGCCTGCGCATAAAGCGTCATCCACGCGCTGACCGTGGCCGCGTCAAAGCATGACGGCGCAAAACTTGCGTCAATCAGCGCCTCGGCCCGTGCTTTCGGGGTCTCTGCCGCGCGCAGCCCGGCGACCACCTCCGTGCGGAACTGCCGCAGAATGTGCAGCATCGCAGCTTCGAATATCTGGTCCTTGCCGCCGAAATAGTGGTGCGCCAGCGCCGATGACATGCCCGCACGTTTGGCGATCTGGCTGACGGTGACGTCCAACGACCCCGCCGCCCCGATCTCGGCGATGGTGGCGCTGACCAGCGCCTTGCGGCGTATGGGTTCCATTCCGACCTTTGGCATGCCGCGCACCCTGTCGGG
>JBCBAV010000104.1:0-13434 GCA_038532285.1 Pseudomonadota bacterium
GAGCAGCCCAATCACACCGGCCCACAGGATCAGCGTCGCAATCAGCTCGGCGGCGACCACGGTGCGGAACGCCAAGAGCTGCAAGGCCCGGCTGGTGACGGCGCGATGGGCAACGGGTGCGAAAGCCTCGGGGTATTCGTCGCGCATGCGGGTCATTTCCATGACCTCCGCGGTGTAGGTCTCGTTCACCGACGGGTGCATCAGGTTGTCCCGCACACCCAGGGTGAGCCAGGCGGCGATCAGACCCGTGGCGAGGGTTTGGGCGGCGACAAGCGTCGTGTCCATCTGTTGTCTCCCAAGAAAAAGGGGCCGCCCGGCAGGCGACCCCTCAGCATTAATCAGACCGCTATCAGGTCCAGGCGAGGTCCGCGGGGCGGATCTCGAACGAGATGTGGTGGGCGCCGCCCTCCAGACCTTCCTTGGTGTGGTTGTAGAGCGACCGCCAATAGGGCTGGATCGTCACACCGTCGTCCTGCAGGATCTTCTGACCCTTGGCCATCAGCTCGCGACGCTTGTCCACGTCGGCAGTGGCCAAAGCGGCCTCGAGGTTGCTGTCGAACTCGGCGTTGGAATAGCCGAATTCGTTCCACGCCTCACCCGAGCGATAGGCCAGGGCCCAGATCTGCACGCCCAGCGGACGGTGGTTCCAGTTGGTCGAGCTGAACGGATACTTGGCCCAGTCGTTCCAGAAGGTCGACCCCGGCAGAATGGTCCGTTTCACGTTGATGCCCGCATCGCGCAGCTGTGCTGCCACCGCGTCGGTGGTGTTCTTGCGGTAATCATCGTCGATCGAGATCAGCTCGTGCTCGAAATCACCCATGCCGGCTTCTTCCATCAGCGCCTTGGCGCCAGCGGGGTCCACCTTTTGCGGCGGCAGTTCGGCATATTCGGGGTGCAGCGGGCAAACGTGGTGGTTTTCGGCCACTTCGCCGCGCCCGTCGATGCCCAGTTCCAGCAGGATCGAATTGTCGACGGCCATGGCCAGCGCACGACGCACACGGGCGTCCTCGTAGGGGCGCTTGCCGTCCACTTCGGCCAACTGGTTGGGACGGATCACGACGGTCGATGCGGTGGTGATGGTGTTGGTGTTCAGCCCATCGACCGATCCCAGCAGATCGACGAATTCGCCGTCCACGGACCAGTTCATGTCGTATTCGCCAGCCTCGGCACCGGCCAGCCACGCGGCAGGGTCCTGCCCGTAGTCGACATAGATGACCTCGTCCATCCACGCGCCGTTGCCCTCGTTCCACCATGTGTGGTTGGGGTTGCGCACCAGCTTGCCTTCGACGCCCACTTCGAGCTTTTCGGGCAGGTACGGGCCGGTGCCCAGCGGGTTCTCCAGCGCGGTCTCAAAGCTGTAATCCTTGTGCACGATGGCAGCCGGATAGTCGGCCATACCCGCGATCAGCGAGATGTCCGAGCTGGGCAGGTTCAGCTTCACGGTGTGGCTGTCGACCACTTCGATGGCACCGTCGATGGCCTTTTCGGTGTCGGCATCGATCAGCGTGGCGAAACGACCCGCCATCGAGTTGCCCTCGACGCTCTTGTCACACCAGCCGGTGATGTTGCGCGCCACGTCTTCGGCAGTGAAATCGTCGCCGTTGTTCCACTTCACGCCCTTGCGGACATTCAGCGTGTACTCGGTCGCGTCGTCGTTGATCTCCCAGCTTTCCAGCAGCGAGGGCAGGAACGTCCCGTCGTTCTCGTAGGTGACGAGATACTCGATCCATCCGCGCGAGAAGTTGGCGATCTGGCTCCAGTCATAGGTGCGGGGGTCCTTCAGCGCGCGCACTTCCTGCTGGATGCGGACGGTGCCGCCCATCTTGTGGCCAGCGGCCTGCGCAGGGGCAGCAAGGCCCAGCATGCCGTATGCGGTCGCGGCGGTAGCGCCAAAGGTGCTGGCCATGGCCAGAAACTCGCGGCGGTTGACCGGATCGTCGCCGATCTTGTCGACCTGGTCGGTGATGACCTTGGGCATCGGCTTACCGGTGCGGGTGTAGAATGTCATGATCTTCCTCTCTGTTGGTGTCGCGCAGATATCCCCGTCGCGACCCATATCCGCGGCACGTTTTCGCCGCGCTTCGGTGATGCAGTTGACCTGCGTATTATCGCCTTCCCCAGCGGGAGACGGGGCGAGTTCAAACGATCACGGCCATGGCGTCAACCCTTAGTTCCATGACGCTTAACGGATTGTGAGCGGCTGTATCGCCCGCGTTCAACCGCTGGTCTGGTCCCGTGTCTGACCAAGGGCCGCAATGGCGTCGGCGTCCAGATGCGCCAGCTCGGCCCAAAACCGCGATTTGGGACTGTTCAGCAGGCCCTTGGGGTCCATCCGCTTCTTCCAGGCCAGGTGGGCATAGTCGGGCTTCAGCCCGCCGCCTTCGACCACGGACGTATGCGCGTCATAGACCGGAAATCCGTTGGCTTCGTAGGTCGCGTTGATCTCG
Source organism: Pseudomonadota bacterium (assembly GCA_038532285.1). Lineage (GTDB taxonomy): Bacteria > Pseudomonadota > Alphaproteobacteria > Rhodobacterales > Rhodobacteraceae > Tateyamaria. Next base: position 2,448 of record JBCBAV010000104.1, read on the forward strand.
GCCAGACGGTCGGTGCCCGCGTACCAGATGATCGGCAGGTCAAAGGTGACGATCTGCCCGCCCACGCGCGCGTATTCATGGTGCATCCACACGTCATCGCCCAGCTTGTGGCGCAGGGCGGCGATGGCGGCAGGGTCGGGCGGGACGGGGCAGCCGACCTGCTGATAGGTGGCGCGCCGGTCGGCCTTCAGGACCTGCAACGTGGTGTGGTTGTAGCTGAAATCATAGACATGCGGCAGCCGGCGCGCGGTGCGCGCCGCCTCGTCCAGCACCAGATCCACGTGGCCTCCCGCATCGCTCATCAAGCCCTCGAAACGCGGGCTTTCTTCGCGAGGCACCATTGCGATCAACAGGTCCTTGCCCGCGCGCACATGACCTTTGAGCTTTGGAAAATAATCGGCGATCCGGGCATCGATGGTGCTGATCAGCTTGGCCGCGGCGCTTGTGTCCTGCGCCAGCGCCAACCCGGCGGCATAAGCCGCCTCGTAACTGTCAAAACTGGCAATGCACCCGACCCAGTCGCGTGCGGGCACCGTGCGCATCGTGACCTCGGTGATCACCCCGTTCAGGCCCCATGCGTGGTGCAGGTTCAGCGTCTCGGCGCCGTCGAACACGTGCTCTTGCGGGCTTTTCTCTACCGACAGCGCCTTGAGCCGTATGAGGTTGCCCGTATCGCGCAACGCGCCATTGGCGACCGACCCGATCCCGGCACTGCCACCGGCGACAAAGCCGCCGATCGTGGCAATATCTTGCGTCGACGGAAACATCGCCAGTTCCTGACCGTGCGCGGCAAGGGCCGCGTTCACGTCGCCCATCAGCGCGCCGGCCTCCGCCCTGACATACCCGTCACCGATCTCCAGCACCCGGTTCAGCCCGCCGGTCTCGACGATCAACCCGCCCGCCAGCGGCACCGCCTGCCCGTAGTTCCCGGTCCCACCGCCGCGCAGCACCAAAGGCGCGTCGTGCGCATGGGCCGTGGCCAGCACATGCGCCATCTCGGACTGCGACGCGGGCAAAGCCACCAGATCGCCAAAGGCATGGCGCAACCGGTCGTTCAGGATTGGCGAATACCAAAAGAAATCGCGGCTGCGTTTCTTGACCAGCACCGGTGCCGAGATCGTCGCCACGGGCGCAAGTGCTGCGGCAAATTTCGTCCAGTCGATATTTGTCTTGCCAGAAATGGATGTCACGCCAGCCCCTCGACTGCAGGTCGCCTTACAGCCCGCCCTGCCACGATGTCAGCGCAGCGCTCTGTTTCATAGGCCATAAGGTGATCCAGCGGCACGGTGTCGATCCAGGCAGGGTCGACACCCAGCGCCGAGGCAGCATCGGTGGTAATCGCGGGCAACCACTGTTCCAGTGGCGGATCCAGATGGGCGCCCAGCACCGCAAGATTCAGCGCAGCCATCGGATCATGCGCGCCGGTCGGACAAAACGCGTCGCTGACATTGTCCGAGGCCACCACAATGGGCACGCCCGCCGCCCGCAATTCCCGCAGGCGGGTGATGCCGCGCCGGTCGGGCGTGCCATCCGTGCGGCCTTGCAGGTACAGGTTGGTTGTCGGCAGCGCGCAGATGGCGATGCGCGCGGCCAACAGCTTGTCCGTGATTCGCGCCAGATCATCCCCGTCGCGGTTCATCAGGCTCACCGCATGGCCGCACAGTATCGGTCCCTCGAAGCCCACGGCCAGCGCCGCATCCGCAATCGCCTCGAGCCCGTTGAGATCGCCCAGCCCCTCGTCGACATGAAAATCCAGCGGCAGGCCCAGCCGCGTGGCGTTGTCAAAGATCGCGTGCAACCCGTCGCGCATGCCCGGTTGATCAAAAACAAAAGCGCCCAGCACGCCCCTGTCCCGCGCCATGAGGTCGGCCACGGGCTTGGCAAATGCCGGATCAGCCCAGCTGCGCACCCCGGTCAGCGCCGCGCATTGCAGGGTAACACCATCGGGCACGCAGTCTGGCAGCACGTGCCACGCCAGTGGCGCCTCAGGCCCGTCGCCCCAATCCACGTGGCTGCGCACCACCGCGCAGCCTGCGGCGCGTGCCTCGGTCAACCCGCGCGTGGCGCGGGCGGTCAGGTCATCGCGGGTCCAGTTCACCTTGTCCGCGTGCTGGCGTTCGATGGCGGTGGTCAGATCGCCACCAATGTGGCCCAACCGATGCGCGCTGTGGCACTTGTCGAGATGGCAATGCGCCTCGATCAGCCTGGGCAGGACAATGCGGGCGGGGCCACCGCGCGGCGGGGCAAGCCCCGCGATCCTGTCACCATCGAGGATCGGCGTGCCACACAGCATCCCGCCCAGCGCCACGCCGCCAAACCGCGCCGGATCGGACAACAAGACCTTTGGCACCAAAACGTCGGTCATCTGTGCGGCGTCTTGTGTGAGACATCGTGCGAATAGCACGCCGCAAAGATATGCAGCCCATCGGCGCTCGCCGCGTTTTCCTGCACGTCAACAAAGCCCATCACTTGCTCTTCCTCGCGGCAAAAGCCGCCGATCCCCCGGAAACTCGCGCCAGAGATGCGCCTGAGCCTTTCAAATCGCCCCGGACTGCGCAAGTCTCGCCCCATGAAAGCGCTGACACCCGCCACCATCGCCCCGCCCTTTGCCCGTTATGCCCACGGCATCGAACTGCCCGCTGGCGCGCGGATTGTGCGGACATCGGGGCAGTTGGGGCTGGATGGCGACACGGTGCCCGAAGGGGCGCAAGCGCAGGCCGAGATCTGTTTCGCCAACATCACCGCGATCCTGGCCGAGGCCGGGATGGGGCCGGGTGACATCTTTCACCTCAGCGCCTATGTCACCGACCGCGCGCACATGGCGGGCTACATGGCCGCGCGTGATGCGTATCTGGCTGACCGCACGGTGTTGCCGACATCGACGCTGATGATCGTGTCGGGGTTCACGCGACCCGAATTTGTGGTCGAGGTCGAGGTCTGGGCCGCCGCTCCGTGACCCGCCCGTGATCCAAAGGACGCTGGCGCGACGACATTGTTCAGGGGGCGCTGCCCCCGTCGCCTTTGGCGACTCCCCCGAGGTATTTTCAGCCAGAAGAAGCTCGCGCGGCCTTGAGGATCGCGCGGATGCGGTCCGGGTCGCCCACTTCGTTCATCAGCATCAGAACCAGGCGCGCGTTGAGCGCGTGCGAGGCGTCGCGGTCTAGGCCTTCATGCGTGGCGATGAGGTCTGCGTAAAGCGCATCGCCGTGTGGGCCGAGGTTGTCGTCGAGCGTCATGTGGTGCCCCCTTGGGCGCGGGTCAGGGCGGCGGGCAGTGCGTCTGGCGTGACAAGATATGCGCAGATGTGGCCGTCGGGGCGGACGAGGAACGCGCCGGTGTCGCCGTAGCGCGCGTGGCGCAGGTCGGTGTCGGGCAGCGGGATCAGGGTGACATCGTCCGGGACGGGCCACGGCTGGGTATCCGCGGTGAGCAAGGTGAATGCCCCCTGCGCCTGCTCCACCAACCAGCCATTGCCCAAAGGCAGGTCGATCAGGCTGCGGCCCACCAGCGGGTGATCGCCGCTTTGCAGGGGCAGGCGTGCCAGCGTGCACGGCGTGCTGAGCCGGCCCGAATTGATCAGCTTGCGGGCAAAGGGGTGGTCATGCGCCATCCGCAGGGTTTCATTGCGAAACAGCATGTCGATGTCGGATTTCGGCGTCATGAAGTTCGTCGCGCGGGATGAATTGGCGATGTTTTCCAGCGCACCAAAATGGCGTTCCTCATCATAGCTGTCCAGGAGCGCAGGCGCGCCGCCGCGCAGCACCGCGGCCAGTTTCCAGCCCAGATTGTCCACGTCCTGAATGCCGCCATTGCCGCCGCGCGCGCCAAAGGGGGACACGACATGCGCGCTGTCGCCGACAAAGATCACCCGTCCATGCACGAACCGGTCCAGCTTGGCACAGCGGAACTTGTAGACGCTCATCCAGTCCAGCCGAAACGGCATGTCGCCGATGATCGCCTTGACCCGCGGGATCACCTGGTCCTCGGTCGCCTCATGCCTGGGGTCGGTTTCGGGGCCCAGTTGCAGGTCGATGCGGTAGATATTGTCGGGTTGCTTGTGCAGCAGCGCCGACTGCCCGTTGTGAAAGGGCGGGGCGAACCAGAACCACCTTTCCGGATCGTCCGTGCCAAAGGGGCTGTGCGGCAGTTCGACGTCGACGATCAGAAAATGCTCGTCGAAGGTCTGGCCCTCGAACGGCAGGCCCATGCGCGTGCGGGTCGGGCTGCCCGCGCCGTCGGCGGCGATCAGGTAATCGGCCTCCAGCGTATAGGGGCCATCAGGTGTCTCGATATCGAGTGTGACGTGGTTTCCGTGATCGTGATGCGCCGTCACGCGGTTCAGAAACCGCAGGTCGATCAGATCGCTCAGCTCCTGCGCCCGTTCGACCAGATACTGTTCGACATAGTATTGCTGCAGGTTGATAAAGGCCGGGTACTTGTGCCCCGCCTCGGGCAGCAGATCGAAGCGGTAGACCTCCTCGTCCCCGTGAAACAGGCGCCCGACCTTCCATGTCACGCCCTTTTCCAGCATCCGCGCGCCCACGCCCAGCCGGTCGAAAATCTCGAGCGTGCGCTTGGCCCAGCAGATCGCGCGGCTGCCCACGGACACGACGTTGTTGTCATCCAGCACAACCGACGCGATGCCGCGCTGCGCAAGATCAATCGCCATGGCCAGACCAATGGGGCCCGCGCCCACGATGGCGACGGGCGCTCGTGGTTCGGGCGCGGTCAGCCCCGGCGGGGCGATGTAGGGAAAAGGGGCATAGTCATAGGCCATCGGGATGCTCGCGCCGGATCAGTTTTTTCAGGGTCCAAAGGGTGGTGCCGCCAAAGAACAACGTGGCGATCACCACTGCCTCCCAGCCGCCGATGCCGGTGGGCAGACCGCGGTAGAGCAATCCGCCGATCATCAGCGCCAGCCCCGCGATGGAAATGCCAAGGCGGGTTTTCAATTCGGAACGGGTGGGGCCGTACTTGTTCATTCGAAATACCTCTGTGCGTCTGCGTGGCGGCCGTAGTCGAGGTGGAAATCGTCAAGCTGCGGCGGGGCGATCTCTGCCGCCTGCACCTGCACATGCGCCTGCCCGCGATGGTGGATCTGATGTTGGATCAAGTGCAGAACTAGGGCGCCGGTGGTCTCGGTCACGGAGCCTTCGGGACGGTCGGTGGTGCAGGGGGTGGCGAGGGCGTCGGGCGTCAGGTCCGCGCAAAACGCGATCAACCGCGCGTCGGCGGCAGCCTGTGCGGCGCGCAACGGGGCGATGTCGTCAATCTCGGGGGCGTCATACACCGCTCGGCCCACACCGCCGTTTTCCAGCGCGTCGAGATAGTAGAGATCGACCTGATGGATATGGTTCAGCGTCGCCTTGAGTGACGGGAAAAAGCCCGGGCGCGGGGCGTGGAACGCGGCGCGGTCCATGCCCTGCAATGCCGCATATAGCCGTCCGTTCGCCCATGCGTTGTTCTGCGCCATGCGCAGCAGTATGGCGATGGCACCCGTCACCCCTGCAACGCCTCCCACATCTTCAGGTCGCGCTCGGCGGTCCAGATGCGCGGCGCGTCGATGTCCAGCGCCTCGTCATAGGCTCGGGCCACGTTGAAGGGCAGGCAGTGTTCGTAGATCGCGTAATCGTGGAACTTGGGGTCGCACTCGGCGCGCACGGCGTCCCATGCCTCCTTTAGCGTACCGCCGCGCAGGGCCACGCGGGCGGCGGGGCGGTAGGTCGAGCGAACGAAATCCGCGGTGCTGTCGAGGGCGGCGTTCACCATGTCGCGGCCCACCAGCGCGTCGCCGCGCCCCGGTGCGATCGCATCGAGATCAAAGCGGCGGATCGCCTCGAGCGTGCCGGGCCAGTCGTGGAAATGCCCGTCGCCGCAATAGCAGGCAGAGCGGTATTCCACGATGTCACCCGTGAACATCACGTTCGCATCCGGCACATAGATCACCGCATCGCCTGCCGTGTGGGCGCGGCCCACCTGCATGATGTCGACGCGGCGATTGCCGAGGTAAACGCTCATCCGCCCGTTGAACGTCGTGGTGGGCCAGGTCAGGCCCGGAATGCTCTCGTGCCCTTCGAACAGGCGCGGAAAGCGCTGGAACTCGCTGTCCCAATCCTCCTGCCCGCGTTCGGCGACCATGGCGCGGGCCTTCTCGCTCATGATGATCTGGCCCGCGCCATAGGCCGACGCGCCCAGCACCCGCACCGCGTGGTAATGGGTCAGCACCAGATGCGTGATCGGCTTGTCGGTGACCTCCCGCACCTTCTCGATCACCTTGTGGGCCAACCGCGGCGTGGCCTGCGCCTCGATGATCATCACGCTGTCATCGCCGATGATCACGCCGGAGTTCGGATCGCCTTCAGCCGTGAACGCCCACAGCCCTGGGCCGACCTCCTCAAAGGTGATGGTTTTTTCGGTCATGTCCCCTTGGGAGGCAAAGGCTTTGGCCATGTCGTTGTCCTTTTTGAAAGTGCAGGACCGGGGGCCAAGCCCCCGGACCCCCGAGGTATTTTTAGCCAGAAGAAGACCGCATGAAAGGATCTTCAAGTGCGGGCAGCAGTGTCCCCGAGCAGGTGCCAAAGCCCACGCGATACCCGTCGCCCTGCGCGTGCCCCGCCAGCGTGACAGTGTCGCCGTCCTCAAGAAAACTGCGCGCATCGCCGGTGTCGAGCGTGAGCGGCTCCTTGCCGCCCCAGCTCAGCTCCAGCAGGCTGCCGCGCTCGGGTTTTGCAGCGCCCGAGATCGTGCCCGAGCCAAGCAGATCGCCCGCATTCATGGGGCAACCGGATGTGCTGTGATGCGCCAGTTGTTGCGCGGCGGAATAGTACATCTCACGATAATTCGTGCGGGTGATCACCGTCGCGGTCCCGTCTGCCGGGGTTAGGCTGGCGGTCAGGTCGATGTCATAAAGCATCGGGCCGGGCTCTTCGAGATAGGGCAGCAGTACCACCTCGCGCTGGGGCGATGAAACCCGAAAGGGTTGAAGAGCCGTCGCTGTCACGATCCACGGGCTGATCGTGGTCGCAGTCGCCTTGGCCTGAAACGGGCCGAGCGGCTGGTATTCCCACGCCTGAATGTCCCGCGCCGACCAGTCGTTCAGCAGCACATAGCCAAAGATCGCCGCATCCGCCTGCGCCACGCTCACCGGTCCCTCGGACGAGGTGCCCACGATGGCGCCCATCTCCAACTCCATGTCGAACCGGCGGCAGGGGGCAAAGACCGGCATATCCTGATCCGGCGCCTTCAGCTGCCCCCACGGGCGGCGAATATCCGTGCCCGACACGACCACCGATGACGCACGGCCATTGTATCCGATGGGAATGTGCAACCAGTTGGGCGGCAACGCATTTTCCGGCCCGCGAAACATCGTGCCCACATTGGTGGCGTGGTGCCGTCCGGCATAGAAATCGGTGAACTCCGACACCACCAGCGGCATGTGCAGCGTCGCCTTTGCCATCGGCACCAGCAGCGGCTCAACCAGCGCGCGGTCGCGCGCCCCTTCGGCCAGCAGTGCCGTCAGCCGGTTGCGCAGCGCGGCCCAGACCGCGGGGCCCTGCTCCATCACCTCGTTCCAGAACGGCACGTCGAACAGCAGCTCATCGCCCAGATCGACCACACCCGCCTCTTCGGCGGCCGCCATGTCCAGGATCATGTCCCCAATCGCCACGCCGCAGCGGGCCTCCAGCGCGTCGGTGGAAAACACGCCATAGGGCAGGTTGTTCAGCGGAAAATCGGTGGTGGCGCTGTTGGCGCTGTCCACCCAGGAAGTCATCAGTGTCATGGTGCGTCCGGTTGGTTGTCAGGGTGGGCGGTGGCAAAGGCGGGCAGGGCGATGCAACGATCCTCGATCGCCGCGAGCCGCGGATAGGGGGCGAGCGACACGCCCCAGCGATGCGCATTATACAGCTGCGCCACAAGGCAGATGTCCGCGAGCCCCGGCGCATCTCCAAAGGCAAACGGCGTGCTGTCGTCGATCAGCGCGTCAAAGGCGGTCAGCCCCTCGGCCATCCAGTGATGCATCCACGCGATGCAGTCGTCCTGGCTGTGGCCCATGTCCTTGAGTTTGTTCAGAACCTTGAGATTGTTGACCGGGTGAATGTCGATGGCGACGGCCATGGCAGCGGCCTGCACTTGGGCGGCGGCCACAGGGTCCGCAGGCACCAGCGCCGGGCCGGGGTACACCGCGTCGAGATAGGACATTATGGCAAGCGATTGCGTCAACACCGCACCATCATCCAGCACCAACGTCGGCACGCCTTTGATCGGGTTAAGCGCGACATACGGGTCCGTGCGCTGATCGCCCGCCAGCAGATCCACGGGCACGATCTCCGCCTCCACCCTCTTGAGCGCCAGCGCAATGCGCACGCGGTAGGCCGTCGTGGACCGCCAGTAGGAGTACAGCTTCATGCGCCGCACCCGTGCTGCGGCGTGGCCGGGCGTGCGACCAAGGGGACCAACCGACCCGCCATCACATGAACCCGCCACCGTTGATATCGTCCGCGCCGTCCAGCCGCCGACCGGGCTGATGCGGCGTGCGATCGTTCGCCGCCCTTGGCCCGGACTTCGAACGCCGCGACAACAGCACGCCGCCGATCAGCACGACAAAGATCGCGATTACGATGAAACCGGGATCAATCATTTCTTGCCCGGTGTCCCGTCGAATTTCTTCTCCAGCGATGTCCAGCAGTCGATGTAATCGTCCTGCAGCGGCGCCTCGTCGGCGGCAAAGCGGGTCAGATGCTGCGGAAACCGCGTCTCGAACATGAACGACATGGTGTTGTCCAGCTTGTCGGGGCCAAGGTTGGCATTGCTTGCGCCTTCAAACGCGTTCTTGTCGGGCCCGTGCGGCAGCATCATGTTGTGCAGGCTCATGCCGCCGGGGACAAACCCCTTGGGCTTGGCATCGTACTGGCCATAGATGTTGCCCATCAGCTCGGACATGATGTTCTTGTGATACCACGGCGGGCGGAATGTGTTTTCCGCCACCATCCAGCGCTCGCGAAACAGGACAAAGTCGATATTGGCCACCCCCGGCTGGCCCGACGGCGCTGTCAGCACGGTAAAGATCGACGGATCGGGGTGGTCGAACAGCACCGCCCCCACCGGGCAATAGGTGCGCAGGTCGTATTTCAGCGGCGCATAGTTGCCGTGCCACGCCACCACGTCGAGCGGGCTGTGGCCAACTTGTGTTTCGTGAAACTGACCACACCACTTGATGGTCAGGGTAGATGGAGCTTCGCGATCCTCGAACGCAGCGACAGGCGCCTTGAAATCGCGCGGGTTGGCCATGCAGTTCGCGCCAATCGGCCCGCGCCCCGGCAGTTCAAACTTCTGCCCGTAGTTTTCACAGACAAAGCCGCGGCACGGCCCCTCCAGCACCTCGACGCGGTAGACAAGGCCCCGCGGCAGGATCGCGATCTCCTTGGGGGCCACGTCGATGATCCCCAACTCGGTGCAAAACCGCAGCGTGCCCTCTTGTGGCACCACCAGCATCTCGCTGTCAGCAGAATAGAAATAGGCGTCCTGCATCGACGCCGTCACCAGATAGATATGGCTCGCCATGCCGGTCTGCGTGTTCACGTCACCCGCCGTGGTCATGGTGCGCATGCCCGTCAGCCACGTCATATCCGCATCCGTATGCGGCACCGGGTCCCAGCGATACTGGCCCAGGCTGGTGACATCCTCGACCACATGCGGCGCGGTCTTCCAATGCGGCAGGTCGATACGCGCATACCGTCCCGAATGTTTCACCGACGGCCTTATGCGATAACACCAGGTGCGCTCGGGGCGCACATCGGTGAACGCGGTCCCGCTCAACTGCTCGCCATAAAGGCCATAGTTGCACTTTTGCGGGCTGTTCATCCCCGCGGGCAGCGCGCCGGGCAGGGCCTCTGTCTCGAAATCGTTGCCAAAGCCGGGCATGTACCCGTCGGTGATGCCCGCGCCCGACGGGGCCTGCACCATGCCCGACACTGCGTTCTGACGATTCATCTCAGCCCCTCCCAGGGTGGCTTGCCGCGATGGTTGTGGCGTAATAGTTGTTTTTGTAACTAACAAGGGGGCGGCCCATGTCAAATTTCGATCTCGAACAGTTCCTGCCCTACCTTCTGAACCAGGCGGCCGAGGCATCAAGCCTCGCCTTCCAGCAGGTCTACAAGGACCGCTATGGCATGCTGCGCAACGAATGGCGCGTGCTGTTTCACCTGGGCCAGTTCGGCCCGATGACCGCCAGTGCCATCAGCACCCGCGCCCGCCTGCACAAGACCAAGATCAGCCGTGCCGTGGCCAAGCTCGAAACCCGCCGCTTTCTGCAACGCCGCCGGGACGAAGATGACCGCCGGGTCGAACACCTGCACCTGACCGGCGCCGGTCGCGCGGCCTTTGACGATCTGCGCGCCGTGGCCGACCGCTACGACGCGCAACTGCTCAGCGGTCTCAGCGCGAGCGACGCACGCGCACTCAAACAGCATCTCGCCACGCTGGCCGCCGCCGAACCGGGGCTGGCGCGGATGTGACTTGCGTCTGTCGCGCGCAGGGCGTCTGCTGGGCTGACGCAACACGAAAGCCCGCCATGCGACTTGCCCCCCTGATCCTCGCCCTAGCGCTTCTGGCCCTGCCTGCACAGGCGCAAAGCTGCGGCGACGCCGACACGCCCTGCACCGTTGACACGGGCGACTACCACATGACCGCGCCCGCCGCGGCGCCGCGCGGCATCGTCATACACCTGCATGGCGGCGGGGGCCGGGGCAGGGGGCTGTTGAACTCGGGCCTCGCACGCGAGGCGGCCGCGCGCGGTTATGTCTTTGTCGCACCCAACGGCTGGCACCCGGAAAATCGCTGGCAACGCGACTGGTCCGTGCGCGCCACCAACACCAGCCACAATCGCGACGACGCGGCCTTCCTCGCCGCCTTCCTCGCCGATGTGCGCGCCAAAACCGGCGCCACCGGGCCGGTGCTGCTCGCGGGCTTCTCGCGCGGTGGCTCGATG
>JBCBAV010000105.1:0-13198 GCA_038532285.1 Pseudomonadota bacterium
GGCGCCGACAAGGTCAGCTTCAACTCCGCAGCCGTGGCAGACCCCGATGTGCTCACCCGCGCCGCCGACCAGTTCGGCAGCCAGTGCGTCGTCTGCGCCATCGACGCCAAGACCGTGTCGCCTGGCAAATGGGAAATCTTCACCCACGGCGGTCGCAAACCCACCGGCATCGACGCGGTCGCGTTTGCCCGCACCGCCGCCGCAAAGGGGGCAGGGGAGATCCTGCTGACGTCGATGGACCGCGACGGCACGCGCGCAGGCTTCAACCTGCAACTGACGCGCGCGATCTCGGATGCGGTGACCATCCCCGTGATCGCCTCGGGCGGCGTCGGCACGCTCGACCACCTCGTTGACGGCGTGACCCAAGGCGGCGCCTCCGCCGTGCTCGCCGCCTCGATCTTCCATTTCGGCGATTTCACCATCGCCCAGGCCAAGGCCCACATGGCCGCCGCCGGCATCCCGATGAGGCTCACATGACGCTAGACGACCTCTTCGCCACCATCGAAGCCCGCAAATCCGCCGACCCCGACTCCTCGTGGACCGCCAAACTGCTGGCCAAAGGCCCCGAAAAATGCGCCGAGAAATTCGGCGAAGAGGCCATTGAGGCCATCATCGAAGCCGTCAAAGGCGACCGGGCCAAGCTCACCGCCGAGGCGGCCGATGTCCTCTACCACCTCCTCGTCATGCTCGCCGCCCGCGACGTGGCCCTCGACGATGTGCTCACCGAACTGGCCCGCCGCCAAGGCACCAGCGGCCTCACCGAAAAAGCATCGCGCAGCTAATCAATCGGCACACACGCACGTCAGCCGGGCGCACAACTATTCGAGCTGCGCATAATCATCCCCCTTCTTCTGGCCAAAAATACCTCGGGGGTTTGGGGGCAGCGCCCCCAATCAAACACTATCGTCGGCGCAGCCGTCTTTTGGATCACACCCGACTAAGGCGCCCAGGTCAAAAAGTTCCGGATCATCCGCAGACCCACGCCCTGGCTCTTTTCCGGGTGAAACTGCATCCCCAGCATCGTGTCCCGCCCAACGACCGCCGTGACCTCACCGCCATAGCCCACATGCGCCAACCGCTCCGCCGGCTCGGTCACGGCAAACTGGTAGGAATGCACGAAATAGGCATGATCCCCCGTCGCAATCCCGTCAAACACCGGGTGCGCCCCGTTCAGAACCAGATCATTCCACCCCATATGCGGCACCTTCAGCGCCGGGTCCTCGGGTGCGATCCGCACCACCTCACCGTCGATCCAGCCAAGGCCATCGGTATCGCGATACTCGCGTCCGATCCGCGCCATCAGCTGCATGCCGACGCAAATCCCCAGAAACGGCCGCCCGCGGCTCTCGACCGCCTCGCGCAGCGCCTCATAGACGCCGTCCGTGGCACGCAACGCCGCCGCACAGGCCGGAAAGGCGCCGTCGCCCGGCAGCACGATCCGGTCCGCGCGTGCCACCGTATCGGCGTCGGCCGTCACCACCACCTCACCCGCATCCACCTCGCGCGCCATCCGCTCGAACGCCTTTTGCGCCGAATGCAGGTTGCCGCTTTCGTAGTCGATCAGAACCGTCAGGCTCATAAGGATCCCTTGGTCGACGGGATCGCATCGGCCCGGCGCGGGTCCGCCTCAACCGCCTCGCGCAGTGCCCGCGCCACCGCCTTGAATGCGGCCTCGGCGATGTGGTGGCTGTTGATCCCGTGCAGCATGTCCACGTGGAGCGTGATGCCGCCATGGGTGCTCAGCGCCTGAAAGAACTCGCGCACCAACTCGGTGTCGAACGTGCCGATCTTCTGGGTCGGCATCTCCACGTTCCACACCAGAAACGGCCGCCCCGACAGATCAAGGGCCGCCCGCACCAGCGCATCGTCCATCGGCAACAGGCACGACCCGTACCGCCGAATGCCCCGCTTGTCGCCCAAAGCCGCCGCCAGAGCCTGCCCAATGGCAATGCCCACATCTTCAACCGTGTGGTGATCGTCGATATGCAGATCACCCTCGCAGCGGACCTTCATGTCGATCAACGCATGGCGCGCCAACTGGTCCAGCATGTGATCGAAAAAGCCGACACCGGTCTGGTTGTCGTACTCTCCCGTCCCATCCAGGGTCAGCTCGACCGAGATATCGGTCTCCGCCGTCTTGCGGCTCAGGGTGTGGCTGCGCATGGCCCGGCTCCTGCGTGGTTGCGCGCCTTCTATAGGCGGCAGGGCAGGGCGCGCCAAGGGGGCGGCGCGCATGGGGCAGCGGGGTGTGGCCCCGCTACCCTGTGCTACCCGTAAAGCTCCGCTGACCGGCCCCGCAGCTGCACCAGCGCCAGCACCGTGTCGATGGTCGGCGTGGGCGTGTCGGTCAGGCGACCCAACTCCTGCACCGACCCCACAAGCGCGTCGATCTCCATCGGGCGGCCCTGATCCAGGTCCTGCCACATCGACGTGCGGTGCGCGCCCACAGCAGCGCCACCGTCGATCCGGCGGTCCACGTCGATGGGGAATTTCACGCCCAGTTTCTCCGCGATCTGCTGCGCTTCGACCATCATGCCGCGCGCCACCGCGCGGGTGCCCGGATCGGTGCATAGCACATCCAGCGTCGCATGCGTCAGCGCCGAAATGGGATTGAACGACAGGTTCCCCCACAGCTTGACCCAGATCTCATCGCGCAAACGCGGGCGCACGGGCGCCTTCAGCCCCGCCGCACTCAGCGCTTTGGACAGTGCCAAAGCCCGCTCCGATTTCGACCCGTCCGGCTCGCCCAGCGAAAACCGGTTGCCCTCGATGTGCTTCACCACACCCGGTTCGATCACCTCGGCGGCAGGGTAGACGACGCAGCCCAGCACCCGGTCCGGGCCAAACCCGTCCCACTGCGCGTTGCCGGGATCGACGCTTTCCAGCCGCGTGCCCTCAAGGTCTGTGCCGATCTTGTGGAAATACCACCACGGCACGCCGTTCACACCGCTCACGATGGTGGTGTCCGGGCCAATCAGCGGCGCCATCTTGGGCACCACCGCGGGCACCGAATGCGCCTTGAGCGTGACGATGACATAGTCCTGCGGCCCCAGATCGGCAGCATTGTCCGAGGCCGTCACCGGCACGGTGACGTCACCGTCCTCTTCGATCAGGCGCAGCCCGTTCGCCTTCATCGCCGCCAGATGCGGACCGCGGGCCACAAGGCTTACATCCGCGCCCGCCTGCGCCAGCTTCACACCCATGTAGCCGCCGATGGCGCCCGCGCCAAAAATGCAGATCTTCATGGCTTATGCAGGCTCCACCAGACCCAGCTTCTCGGCCATGCCGATGCGCTGCATCTTGCCCGTCGCCCCCTTGGGGATCTCGTCAAGGATCACCACCTTGCGCGGCACCTTGAAATCCGCCATCCGCTCGGCGGCAAAGTCGCGGATCGCGCGTTCGTCCACCTCGTGCCCGTCGCGCAGCACCACCGCGGCGGCCACCTCCTCGCCCAGCTTGGGATGGGGCAGGGCAAAGGTCACCACTTGCGCGATGGCAGGATGATCCATCAGCACCCCGTCCACTTCCAGCGGTGACACCTTTTCGCCGCCGCGGTTGATGATCTCCTTGAGCCGCCCGGTCAGATGCAGGAACCCGTCATTGTCAAACGCCCCCTGATCGCCCGTGCGAAACCACCGCTTGCCGTCGGCGTCAAAGAAGTTCTTGTCATTGGCCTCCGGATTGCTCTCGTAGCCCGGTGTCACATTGGGGCCCGAGATACACACCTCGCCGGTCCCCTCGATCAAATGGTTCTCGGTCTCATGCCCGATCCGCACTTCGGGCCCCGCGGGCACACCCACCGCACCGGGTTTCTGCCGGTCTAGCGGGTTGCAGCACATCTGGTGCGCCGCCTCGGTCATGCCATAGGCCTCGACCACAGGCGCGCCAAACGTGTCGTTCAACGCCTCCATCACCTGCGCAGGCAGCGATGCCGATGAGCTTCGCAAGAAGCGAAGAGGCACGGCCTCGATCACGTCCGCATTGCGCGCAGCACGGCTCAATATCGCCTGATGCATCGTGGGCACCGCCGTATACCACGTGGGCCGCGCCTCCGACATCATCGCAAAGAAGTTCATGGCGTTGAAACCGGCCGTGCAAAAGATCGACCCACCGGCAGCAAAAGTGGCCGACACCGCCGCCACCAGCCCGTGAATGTGAAACAGCGGCATCACGTTCAAACACCGATCCTCCGCCGTCAGCGACAGCGACGCGGCAATGTTCTGCGCGCTTGCGGCCACGTTCGACTGCATCAGCGGCACGATCTTGGGCCGCGATGTGGTGCCCGACGTGTGCAGGATCAGCGCCACGTCATCGTCACCCGGCATGGCCTCATCGGCCTGCGCCGCGTCGGCATTGTCCGACGCCAGCGCAAAATCCCCCGCCGCCTCCAGCGGCGTCAGCCGCAGGATCGTCAGCCCCAGCTTTTGCCCCGCCGCCAGCGCAGGCCCGTCATAGCCGTCCGCAACCACCAGCGCCTTGGCCTTCAGATCCTCCAAGTAGAACGCAAACTCATCCTCGCGGTAATTCGGGTTCAACGGTGCCGTCGTCGCCGCCTGCGCGATGCAGTAAAAGCTCGCCGCCATATCCGGCCCGTTCGGCAGCACAATCGCCACCCGGTCGCGCGCCCCTACGCCGAACCGCCGCAAATCCGCCGCCGTCCGCGCCGCCGTCTCGCGCAGTCCGCCATAGGTCAGCCAGGCGCGCCCGGGCGCCCCCAGGGCCAGTGCGTCGCTCGGGTGGTCCGCCACCAGGGCGGTCAGGGTCGTGATCATGGGTGTGGTCCCTCAGGTCTTCTTGGTGTTCAGGACCTTGGGCCGCTTGCTGGGCACATGCGGGTGATCCTTGTGGTCCTTGCTAAAGAGTAGTCCGACAAGCGGCCAGATAAAGAACACAGCCGCCAGCACAATAAACGTCGCCGACAGGGGCCGCTCCAGAAACGCCAGCATATTGCCCTGCTCCGCAATCAGCGTCTGGCGAAAGCTTTTCTCCATCAGCGGCCCCAGCACCAGCGCCAGCACCAGGGGCGCCAGCGGATAATCCGCCTTGCGCAACAGGTACCCGCCAATGCCAAAGGCCACGATCAGCCATACATCATGCAGCTTCTGGCTGGGCGCATACCCGCCCACGATGCACAGCACCAGCACCACGGCACACAGCACCGCAAACGGCATCCGCAACGCCCACACAAACAGCGGGATCAGCGCGATGTTGATGATCACGGCGGCAAAGTTGGCGGTGTACAGCGACGAGATCAGCCCCCACACGAAATCCGGCTGTTCGATGAACAGCATCGGCCCGGGCACCAGCCCCCACATCACCATCCCACCCAAGAGCAGCGCAGTGGTGGGCGAGCCGGGAATGCCCAGCGTCAGCATCGGCAACAACGATCCGGTCGAGGCAGCGTTGTTCGCCGTCTCGGGCGCGGCCACCCCTTCGATATTGCCCTTGCCAAAGCTGTCGGGGTCTTTCGAGGTCTGCCGCGCCACGCCGTAGGCCATCAGTGCCGCAGGCGTCGCCCCCGCTGCAGGCAACATGCCGACGAAAAAGCCCAGGAATGATCCCAGCGACATGGTCTTCCACATCCGGTTCATCGCGCGCAGCCCCGCGCCCAACTCCTTGAACGTGATGCGCGCGGGCGTCACGCTGGGCGAGGTGCGGCTTTGCTCGATCGTGTACAGGATCTCGCCCACGCCATAGGCGCCAATGGCGAGCACCAGAAACGAGATGCCGGAATAAAACCCCGGCATATCGCCAAAGATCAACCGCGGCTGGCCCGAGATCAGGTCCAGCCCCACGGTCGACAACACCAGCCCCAGACAGATCATCACGATGGTCTTCAGAACGTCATCGCCGCCCAGCCCCACAAAGGTGGTGAACGCCAAGAGCACCAGCGCAAACTCCTCGGCCGGACCAAAGGCAAGCGCCAGATCGGCTAGCGGCACGGCAAAGATCGTGAACAACACAACCGAGATCGTGCCGCCGACGAACGACGCGGTAGCGGCTGCGATTAGCGCAAGGCCCGCGCGGCCCTGCTGCGCCATGGGCCTGCCGTCGAATGTGGTGGCCACCGCCGTTGACGCGCCGGGTATGCCCAGCAGCACAGAACTGACCGCCCCGCCATACATCGCGCCGTAATATATCGCGGCCAGCAGGATGATTGCCGACGCAGGCGGCACGATGAACGTCAGCGGCAGCACGATGGCCACGCCGTTGACCGACCCGAGGCCCGGCATCGCGCCAATGAACAACCCCGCCGTGACCCCGAGGATCACAATGGCCAGGTTCAGCGGCAAAAGAGAGGTGGCAAAGCCTTGACCCAAAAGGGCGAGCGTATCCATGATCCGCGCTCCTTCAGAAGAACATCGCGTAAAGCGGAAAGAAAAACGGCTCGGTCACACCTTTGGGCAACAGGATCTTCAGCGTTGCCTCAAAGAAAAAGAACAGGAAAACGGGAATGCCAAGGGTCAGGCCCAGCGTCACGGTCCATCCGTGGCGGCCATAAATCTTGACGTACCAGAACACGAAAACGGGCAGGGCGATATAGGCCCCCAGCCACGGGATCAGCGCCACGGTGATCACCAGTGCTGCGGTAACCTGCAGCACCGCGGGCAGCATCACGTGGTCAAAGAACGGCGCACCCTCATCCGCCTGTCGAAAGCTGCGCAACAGAATGCCGCCCGCCGCAATCATCATCACCAGCGACAGCCAGAACGGAAATCCACCGCCGCCGGGGCCGCCGGTGCTGGCGTTCCACCCGATGGGCAGGGCCACCGCGTGCCACATGAAATACGCCGACAGGGCCATGATGCCCAACGCAATGATGCGATCCGCCATCAGCATGGCCGCGCTCTCCCCCAAAACTTTGCCGGAAAGGTGCGGGGCTGCCGGCAAACGACCAGCAGCCCCAACCGTGAGTGGATGGCAAAAGGGGCCTTAGGACCCGCTCGCCATCGTGTTCAGGATCGCGTCATGCTTGGCGCGCTCATCAAGGAAATAGGCCTGCAGCGCGTCACCGGTGATCATGTCGGCCACCAGAGCCTTTTCGGATGCATAGGTCTGCCACTCTTCGGTCGCGGCCAGCTTTTCGAACATCTCGGTGTAATAGGCCACAGCCTCTGCCGGCATGTCCTTGGGCGCCACAAACGACCGCTGCATCCAGTAAACGATGTCATGGCCCAGCTCACGTGCCGTGGGCACATCGGGGAACACGTCCAGACGCTCGGGCGTGAATGCCACGATCGGGCGCACCTTGCCTGCCTGCCAGAAGCCCATCTGCTCCGCCGGGTTGTTCACGGTGGCGTTGATGTGGTTGCCCACGAGGTTCTTGGCCACGGTGCCGCCGCCTTTGAACGGGACGTATATGTGCTGGATGCCGAATTCTTTTTCCAGCATCGCGGTCACAAGGCTGTCTTCCTGCCCGGTGCCGGTGCCGCCCATCTTCCATGTGCCGCCCGCGTCTTTCACCGCGGCGACATAGTCATCCAGCGTCTGGATGTCGCTGTCGGCATTCACCCACAGCACGAACGTGTCCATCGCCATCCGCGCCAGCGGCTGGAACTCCTCGATGTCCACGCCGATGTCGGTGCGCAGCGGGGTTGTGTAGTAGGAATTCAGCGTCGCCATGATGGTGTGCGCGTCGCCTTCCTTGTCCTTGAGGTACCGCAGCGCCTCGGCGCCCGATCCGCCGCCCTTGTTCACGGGCAGGATCGGCATGGCCGACAGACTTTCCTTCTGAATGATCGACTGGAACAGACGCGCGATGCGGTCCGCACCCCCGCCTTGTCCGGCCATGATCACCATCTCGACGGGCTTTTGCGGTGTCCAGCTTTCGGCAAGCGCGGCAACACTGCTGCCCAGCACGAATGCGGTTGTTGTCAGCGCCATTGCGGCACGGCGTGTGAAAGTTGTCATTGTTGTCTCCTCCAAAATCCAGCGCGCTGGTGCCGCCTTTTGGCTGGCGGTGACGTCCCCTTAGAGGCGATGAAATTTAATTTCAACATGTCCGGATAAAGAATACTTTTGTACACCAAAAGCGGGAGCTTCGGAGAAGCGCTCGCTTAGTCCGGTGGCATGACCGGATCAAGAAAATTCTTGTAAGATGCTGTTTATGAGTTGTTAATTCAGATTGCCTTAGGGAATCTCATCAATTTCCGAACCTGCAAATACCTCCAAGAACATCGCGCAATAAAATTTCGCGCATTTGTCGCGGCCAGCCCAACGCAGGTGGGACAAACCCTGCCAATCCCACCCGGCAACACGCCCATGGCGGCCTGATTCGCGGTCGAAACGCTGCGATTCGCCGTGCCACCCCGCCACCCGATTGCACGCTGCCCCGGATATTCCGCACGGCCCGATCCGGCGGATCAGGCGCAACGCCGGCACCGGCCCAAGGCCCGCGCGCACCCTGCGCCCGCGAAAACCATGCGAAAAACCCGCGAAACGTGTGCTCCCCCGTCGGTCACAGCGATCCGCGATCAAAATAAGCCGTGAACCGTCTTCGTGGCTTGACCCGCACGATTCCCGCATGTTCAGGTACCGGCGATCAAAAGCGCACGTACCAATGATGCGCGCACACAACAGGGAAAATGCCACGTGCTGCAAAGAAGCGACAGCTTTGCGCCGCAGCGTGTCCGGTATCAGGGGCTGAAACAAGCGACAGCCCTGCGCCGCGACGTCCGATACGGGGATGTTCTGCGCCTGCCGCTGCGCGCAGGGTCCGTGGTGTCTGTCACCGTGGTCGACGGTGGCGCTGACGTCTGGCTCTCGGCCCTGACCGAAACCAACCGCGATTTCGATGTGACAGCGTTCCAGGGGGCGGATGCACTTGGCATGCCGTTGCCGTCCGGCGGCTTTGACGCGCACGCGCTTAGCGCCATTGCCCGCAATCGCGACACAACGCTTGGCGCAGGGCGCGGCCTCAGGATTTTTGGCACCGATGACCCGCCGGGCGACATGCACGTGGCCAAGATGGTCGCGGACGCCATTCTGGTCTGCATTGTCCCGGTGTCGGACGACTACCTCAGCCGCGGCGGCGGGGGGCGCGTGACCATTGCCGTGCAACCGCCCGCCAGCGGCGACAGCGCGCTGCCCGACCCGCTGGGGCGCATCGTCGACGAATGGCGCGTCAGCCGCGGCACCGCACAGGCCTACACGCTGAAAAAGGGCCAGTTCGTGCAGGTCATCGACGTCGAGGGGCAGCAATGCTCCGACTTCATGGCCATGCGCGCCGATGCGCTGGACGCAGGTGTCGAACGCCACATCGACAGCGCCGTGTCGCGCACCTTTGCCCACGGTGCCTATCCGCTGCCCGGCCTGCACGACAAGTTCTTCGATCAGGACATGGTCCCGCTCTTGTCGGTGCGTCAGGACACGGTGGGCCGCCACGACACCTTTGCGCTGGCCTGCACCGCCCGCGGATACGAGGACCGCGGCTTTCCCGGCCACATTAACTGCTCCGACAATATCAGCACGGCCTTTGCGCCCTATGGCATTGGCCAGCGCCGCGCGTGGCCCGCGATCAACTTCTTTTTCAACTCGTGGATCGACTGGCGGGACAATCACATTGCCAGTGACGAGGCATGGTCCCGCCCCGGCGACTACGTCGCGATGCAGGCGCTCACCGATCTGGTCTGTGTCTCGACCGCCTGTCCCGACGATGTCGATCCGATCAACGGCTGGAACCCGACCGATATCCACGTCCGCATCTATGAAGAAGACAGCCGCATTCAACACGCCGTCGCGTGGCGGTCCAACCCCGAGGACGCGGCACAGATGACCGCACATTCCGCCTTTCACCCGCGCACATCCCTGCTGACCAGCAGTTTTCAGGTGGCGGGCCATCTCTGGATGCCCACGCAATACGACGCCACGGGCGCCGTGGCTGAATACTGGGCGTGCAAACGCGCCGCGACGCTGCAGGACATGTCGGGCCTCAGGAAATTCGACGTGGTCGGCCCCGATGCCCAGGCGCTGCTGCAACACTGCCTCAGCCGCAATGTGGCCAAGCTTGCGGTGCATCGCGGATGCTATGCGCTCATGTGCGATGTGCGCGGCGCGGTGCTGGATGACGGCACGCTGTTCCGGCTGGAAGACACCGCATTCCGCTGGTGCTGCGGGTCAGACAACTCGGCCCTGTACCTGCGCGAACAGGCCGCCGCGCTGGACCTCAACGTGCGGATCATGTCGCACGGGTCCAAGATGCAGAACCTCGCGCTGCAAGGCCCCGGATCCCGCGACATCCTGCGCGAGGTGGTGTTCACCCAACCCGCGCGCCCCGCGCTCGACAACCTCAGATGGTTCGGCTTCACCATCGCCCGCCTGCATGACCGCGACGGGCCGATGTTCATGCTGTGCCGCACCGGCTTCACCGGTGAACTGGGGTACGAGATCTTCTGCGACAGCGCCGATGCCGTCGCCATCTGGGACGCGCTGATGGACGCGGGCCAGCCCTTGGGTCTGGTGCCAATGGGCAATGCCGCACTCGACATGCTGCGGATCGAGGCCGGGCTGATGGCCGCGGGGGCCGAATTCGGCCCCGATGCCGACGCCTACGAATCCGGTCTCGGCTTTGCCGTGGACCTGACCAAACCCGACTTCGTCGGGCGCGCCGCACTCGTGCGCAACCACGCCGCCCCGCGCCGCAAACTGATGGGCCTGCACATGTCCGGCAACGAGGTGCCCGCCCACGGCGACGGCGTTTATGTCGGTCGAGAGCAGGTGGGCGTCGTGACCAGCGCATGCCACTCGCCCGCGCTGGGCCATGCTATCGCCATGGCACGCATCGCCATTGAGAACGCAACCACGGGAACGGTACTCGAAGTCGGCAAACTGGACGGGCACATGAAGCGCCTTGGCGCCACGCTCGTCGATCTGCCCTTTATCGACCCCAAAAGAGAGAAAGCACGCGCGTGACCGAAAACACCGAAGATGGGGTGGTCGTCACCCGCAACGTCTGGAAAATCTTCGGCGACCGCGCCCAAGAGGCGATGGACGCCGTACGCCGCGATAACCTGTCCAAGGCCGAGGTACTGGAACAGTTCGGCGCCGTTGTGGGGGTCAAGGACGTGTCGATCTCGGTCGCCGAGGGCGAGATTTTCTGCATCATGGGCCTTTCGGGTTCGGGTAAATCCACACTTGTGCGCCACATCAACCGCCTGATCGAGCCCACCGGCGGCGACATCCTGATCAACGGCACCAACGTCGGCGATCTCAACGCCGAGGACCTGCGCGCCATGCGCGCCGACAAGATCGGCATGGTGTTCCAGAACATGGCGCTCCTGCCGCACCGTACGGTGCGCGACAACGTCGCCTTCTCGCTCGAGTTGCGCAACATCGACGCCTACACCCGCGCGCAGGTGGCCGACCGCGTGATTGATCTGGTCAGCCTGCAGGGCTACGGCGACCGCATGCCATCCGAACTGTCCGGCGGGATGCAGCAACGCGTGGGCCTCGCCCGCGCCATGGCCGCAGACCCCGACATTCTGCTGATGGACGAACCGTTTTCCGCCCTCGACCCGCTGATCCGCCGCGGTCTGCAGGACGAATTCCTCGAACTGTCCAAGACGATGAAGAAAACCACGCTCTTCATCACCCACGATCTGGACGAGGCAATCCGCATGGGCAGCCGCATCGCCATCATGAAAGACGGCGAGATCGTGCAAACCGGCACGCCCGAGGATATCGTGACCAACCCGGCAGACGGCTACGTGGCGGACTTCGTGGCAGGCATTTCCAAGCTGAAACTGCTCTACGCCCACACGGTGATGGAACCGCTGGAAGCTTACGAGGCGCGCCGCGGCCCGATCACGCAGGCCGACGCCCCCGTGGCGGAACCCGATGACGACCTCGACAAGCTGATCGCGCTCAGCGTGGATCAGGATCTGCCCGTCCTGATCAAGGATGACGGCAACATCGTGGGCGTCGTGTCCAAGGATGCCATCCTGCATGGCGTACAGGGAGAGGCATAAGATGACCGACATCACCCCCGACCAGATGGCCGGCACCCCCGCCGCGCAGACCGACGAAACCAAACCGTTCGCCGATTTCGCTGACAGGTCCGGCGGCTATTTCGCCCAAACCTTCCTCGCCATCCAAAAGGCGAACCTGCCCGGCACCCACGTCAACTGGATGGCCGCGATCGCGGGCTTCCCATGGGCCGCCCTGCGCGCCAACAAACTGCTGTTCTGGGTCGGCTTCCTGATTGATCTGGTGGCCGCGGTCTACCTGATGCAGGTCTGGAAATTCGCCCGCGCCGCCGAACAGGCGGTGATCGACAACAAGGATTTCCTTGTCGAACGCTATGAAAACTGGACCATGTCCAGCCTGTGGGCCGCGGTGATCATCTTCATCCTTGGCCGCATCCTCTTTGGCTGGCTCGCTGACCGGGTCTATTACCGCCAGTACAACACGTGGCGCGTGGATCATTCGAAGCCGTCCGGCTGGGATATGAAACGGCTGGTCTGGGCCGTGGTGATCGTCGCGATGATCGCGCCCCTGATGCTCTACCGCGCCTCGCAATTCCCCCCCGAAGAACGTGCCTGCATCAAACAGGCCCGCTCCATCGCCGCCGGCGAAGAGGTCGCGTTCAAGGAGCAGTTCGATTGTCTGATCATCGGCGAGTTTCCGACCGTTGTCTGGCTCGACCGCCGGGACGAAATCACCTATCCGCGCGACGACAACGGCGACCGCTTTGTCCGCCGCGAGGCCCCGCGCGAGGGGCTGCCGCCGGTCGATCTGAACAAGTACACCGCGCAGCTCATCGATGACGGCATCGGCTATCTGACGGCCTTCTACGGGTTCATCTTTGACGGCATCACGGCCTTCCTGCGGTCCATGCTGTCGGCGATCACGGCGATCTTTGTCGGCACGCCATGGATCATCTCGATGGGCGCGATCCTCGCGATCAGTTACACGATGGCGGGCACCCGAATAACCATATTTGTGGCGACGTCACTGGCCTATCTCGCGCTCTTTGGGTTCTGGCAAACCGCGATGGACACCATGAGCCTCGTGGTCGCCGCCTCGATCATCTGCGTGGTCTTCGGCCTGCCGCTGGGCATCTGGGTCGGCAAATCGAAACGGGGGCAGGCGATCATCACGCCGATCCTAGACATCATGCAGACGATCCCGTCGTTTGTGTATCTGCTGCCCGCTGTTGCGTTCTTTTCCATCGGCAAACCGCCGGGCATCCTCGCCACGG
>JBCBAV010000106.1:0-13159 GCA_038532285.1 Pseudomonadota bacterium
CCTGCGCGCAGCCGGTTGTGCATCAATAACTCGCCAATGCCGCTTGCCGCCCGGACGATGCAACGCTAGGCATTTTCCATGACACGGACCCAAGACAACCGCGCTATGCGCAATGTCGCTGTACTGGTGGCAGCGCAAGCCTTTCTCGGCGCCCAAATGCCGATGATCTTTGTGATTGGCGGTTTGGCCGGGCAATCGCTCGCCTCGAACATCTGTTTTGCGACGCTGCCCATATCATTGATCGTTCTGGGGTCCATGCTGTCGGCGACACCACTGTCCGCCTTGATGCAGCGGTTTGGCCGTCGGGCGGGATTTTTTGCCGGCGCGTTAGGCGGCGCGCTGGGTGGCGCGGTCGGGGCGTACGGCCTTTACGTCGCCTCGTTCCCAATCTTTCTGGCCGGCAGTTTCCTGACCGGTATCTACATGTCGGCACAGGGCTTTTATCGCTTTGCCGCCGCTGACACAGCGTCTGACGCGTTCCGGCCAAAAGCGATTTCCTATGTGATGGCAGGTGGCCTTGTTTCGGCGGTTTTGGGCCCACAGCTCGTTAAACTGACAACAGATGCTTACGTGATACCTTTCCTCGGCACTTACCTCGCGGTTATCTGCGTGAACATTGTCGGTTCGATCTTGTTTTTGTTCATAGACATCCCGAAACCGCCTGAACCGACCGCCGACGCTCCGCGTGGACGCACGCGTTGGGAACTGCTGACCACACCCCGCATCGCTGTTGCCGTGATCTGCGCCATGGTCAGCTACGCGCTTATGAACCTCGTGATGACCTCGACCCCGCTGGCTGTTGTGGGTTGCGGGTTCAGTCAGAACAACGCGGCCGACGTGGTCACAGGACACGTGCTTGCGATGTTTGCGCCGTCCTTCTTCACTGGCCACCTGATCGCGCGCTTTGGCGTCGAGCGTATCCTTGGGCTTGGCATTGCAATCCTTGGCGCAGCCGGGGTTGTCGCATTGCTTGACGTGACGCTGACCCATTTCTTCGTGGCGCTGATCCTTCTGGGGCTGGGTTGGAATTTCGGGTTTATCGGCGCCACGACCATGTTGGCGGGCGCACACACGGTCGAGGAACGCGGGCGCATGCAAGGATTGAATGACCTGCTGGTTTTTGGTGGTGTCACGGTGGCGTCGCTGGCATCGGGCGGGTTGATGAACTGCTCGGGCGGTAACGCTGTGCAGGGCTGGACCGCTGTCAATGTGGCAATGATCCCGTTTCTCGTACTGGCCGGAGGATCGCTGGTTTGGCTTAGTCTGCGATCAAAGCCAGAGGCGGCCGCTCAAAGCTGATGCGGTGAGCTTCCAGTTCGGCACACCTTCGGGCAATCGACCGTCGGCGACCACCAGTGGATCGCGAACCGCGCGGTGCAGCGCAACGCGTGCACCAATTGCAGGCCATAGCGCGGGCCGCGCCGCGCGCGGCACGCGTGGAACGGACATTTTGCGCAAAGCATGGCGGGCCAAAACCGATACGCCGTTGCGACGGCCGTCCAGCAAGGGTACCCGCCCCGCAGCCTCAAGCGCAGGCACAGCGCGCAAGAAGGCCGCGACACCGGCACCGTAGGCGAGCGCACGCACGCGCGGCTCTGCTTGGGGCGGCGCACCAAGAACCGCCGACGCACTCCACATCAACGCGCCCGCGGTCGCATCGATGTACCTGTCAAAATGCGCCTGATCTTCGAATGGATCGCGATAGATGTCCCAGCGCCGTGCCGCGACGAGATGATCGAGCGTGTTGGCAAGCTCAGGGCCAATCGTCTGTGCCAGGGCCGTTGTCACTTCATGTGCGCGCACCGCGCTGCCGGTCGCGATCTCTTCCAGCGCGTCACGCCACCACTGCAACCGCATTTCGGCAATCATCGGCTCGGCCGTGACCCAGGGCGCGCGCGCCACCTCCACGTTGAAGGCATACAGGGCAAACAGGTGACCGCGGGCTGTTACAGGGGCCGCCATCACAGTGCGAAAGCGCAGTGGATCTGCCTTTTCGACAATTTGCGCGCAGGGAACAAAGATTTCGTCCAGGCTCATTCCGGCGCCACCACCAGCAAGGCATAGGCAATATCGTCCGACGCGGCGCGCCAAAGGTCAATCTCAGTCTGGTTTTCAGCGATGGCGGCGGCGAGTGCTGCGTCCGGCGCTGCAGCGCGCAAGACATCCAGACGCGCCTGCAGCGGTTCGTAATATGCCTGCCACGGAGATCCTGCAATGATCCGGTGACCAAGCGCGCGGTACCCGGCGGCACGGACCCGGGTTTCGATTCCGGCCAGATCGGTTATGGCCGGATAGTCCGTCCAGAACGTCGTGACTGCCTTTGACGGGGTGGAGTTCAGCAGAACCGGTTCGGAAAAAGCAACGTGCCCGGCTGGCGCCAATGTGTCGCGCCACGTCTCCAGTCCCTGCGTCACACCCAGGAAATAAAGAGCGCCTGCGCACCAGATCAGGTCAAAAGGTCCTGTCACCTTCGCCATATCGCCCCGGCTTGCCTGCACCCGCGGTGCAAAGTCGGCGACACGCGTTTGCGCTGCTTCGACAAAGTGCGGCACCTGATCGACGCCATCGATCTGCGCCCAGGGCAGTGCCTCGGCCAGCGTCACAAGGTCGGCCCCAGGCCCGCAGGCGGCATCGAGCACCCGCACCCGGCCAAACACCCCCGCCAGGTCCAGCGCCCAGTACACGTCCGCGGCCTCACCGGGCCCCTCCCGCGGCAAGTCGTGGTGAACCGTAAAGAAGGCATCCTGCTCCTCCGGCGTCACGACATTCCGTCCCGCACAAGCTTCCAGCGCACCGCATCCAACAGCGCCTCAAAGGACGCATCAACGATATTTGCCGATACTCCAACCGTGGACCAGCGACGACCCTGGCCATCTTCGCTGTCAATGATCACCCGCGTGACCGCTTCGGTCCCGCCTTGGGTGATGCGCACCTTGAAATCGACCAGTCGAATATCTTCGACATTCGCCTGATAGCGCCCAAGATCCTTTGCCAATGCCCGCGAGAGTGCGTGCACAGGGCCACGGTCCACCCCATTTGCATCCATGCTTTCGCTCACCGACAGCTTTTTCTTTCCATCGACCTTCAGCACGACCACCGCTTCGGACAGCGACACCATTTCGTTGCGCTTGTTTTTGCGGCGTTCGATGCTCACGCGGTAGCGCTTGACCTCGAAAAAGTCGGGCAGCAGCCCCAGTTCTGCCCGTGCCAACAGTTCGAACGACGCCTGGGCAGTGTCATAGCTATAGCCGTCGTCCTCGCGCGACTTGATCCGGTCGAGGATGCGCGCGAGGGCAGGATTGCCCTTTTCGACCTCAAGTCCCATCTCGGCCAGACGCTTGCGCAGGTTTGATTGCCCGGCCTGGTTCGACATCGGGATGATGCGCGCGTTGCCAACGGTGGCAGGGTCGACATGCTCATATGTTGTCGGGTTCTTCAGTATCGCCGAGGCATGCAGCCCCGCCTTGTGCGCAAAAGCCGATGCCCCGACAAAGGCCGACTGTTTCCAGGGCACGCGGTTGAGGATGTCGTCAAGCATCCGGCTGGTGCGCGTCAACCCCGCCAGCGCCGCGTCCGTGACGCCGGTGTCAAACCGGTTGGAATAAGGATCTTTCAGCTTCAGGATCGGGATCAGGGTTGTGAGGTTGGCATTGCCACACCGCTCACCTAGCCCATTCAACGTGCCCTGCAGCTGCCGCGCACCCGCATCAATCGCCGCGAGAGAATTGGCCACAGCGTTTTCGGTGTCATTGTGGGTGTGAATGCCCAAATGATCGCCGGGGATGCCGCTGGCGATCACCGCCTTGGTGATCTCGTGCACCTCATGCGGCAGCGTACCGCCATTGGTGTCACACAGCGCGACCCACCGCGCACCTGCGTCAAAGGCAGCATGCACGGCCTCAAGCGCATAGTCGGGATTGCTCTTGAACCCGTCAAAAAAGTGCTCGGCGTCAAAGATCGCCTCGCGCCCCTGCGCCACCAGATGCGCAAAGCTTTGCGCGATGTTTTGCGTGTTTTCCGCCAGCGTTATGCCCAACGCGGTGTCCACATGGAAATCATGCGTCTTTCCGACAAGGCACACGGTTCCCGTGCCGGCATTCATCACGGCGGCCAGCACGTCATCGTTTTCGGCACTTATTCCAGCGCGCTTGGTCATCCCGAACGCGGTCATGCGTGCGCGCGTTTTGGGGGCGGCATCGAAAAACGCGCTGTCGGTCGGGTTGGCGCCGGGCCAGCCGCCCTCGATATAATCGATGCCAAGGCTGTCGAGCGCTTGGGCAATGGCGTGTTTTTCTTCGGTCGAGAACTGCACGCCTTGCGTCTGCTGCCCATCGCGCAAGGTGGTGTCGAAGAGGTAGAGCCGCTCGCGGGTCATAGCGAACGGCTCCGGCAGTTGCGCATGGCGGGTGCGCGGCGCACTGTGACCGCCTTGGAAGTCATTCCACTTTTTCCAGTTTCATTGGATCAAAATCTGCGCCCGGGACCAGATCAATACTGTTCTTGCTCATACGGACTTCGACACCGGCAGCAATCAATGACGCTTTCAATCGATCAACCTCTGAAAAATCCTTCGTCGCCATTGCCGTGTCGCGCGCAGTTCTGAGACGCGTAACGTAATCCATGAAATCGAACTCTTTGGGAACAGCCCATGCCGGTGCCTCATCACCCATCAATCCGAGGAATTGCAGGCTGTAACGCAGTTTGGCCACATCGCCCGCAAGTGACAGTTGATGCAATTCGGCAATCGCCCCAGCCGTGTTCAGATCATCTGAAAGCGCACTGACGACAGCAAAATACGGATCGCCGCGACCAACACCCTGTATCGCTTGCGCATACCATTTTTTCAGCGTCTTCTCCGCCTCCGCCCGCTTCTTCTCAGTCCAGTCCATCGGCTTGCGGTAGTGCGTTGACAGAAACACAAACCGGATCACCTCACCCGGTACTCCCTGATCCAGCACATCCCGCACGGTAAAGAAGTTGCCCAACGACTTGGACATCTTCTTGCCCTCGACCTGCAACATCTCGTTGTGCATCCACACGTTCGCGAACGCGTGCCCGCTGCAGCGGCTTTGTGCGATCTCGTTTTCGTGGTGGGGAAAGGTCAGATCGTTGCCACCGCCGTGGATGTCGAATTGCGGGCCCAGGATGTCATGCGCCATGGCGGAGCATTCGATGTGCCAGCCGGGACGTCCGCGGCCCCACGGGCTGTCCCAACCCGGCAGATCGTCCGAGGAGGGCTTCCACAACACGAAATCCATCGGATCTTCCTTGTAGGGCGCGACCTCGACCCGCGCGCCTGCGATCATGTCATCGACCGACCGCCCCGACAGCTTGCCGTAGTCGGCATATTTGCGCACGCGGAACAGCACGTGACCGTCACCTTCATAGGCATAGCCGTCCACGATCAGGCCCTCGATCATGGCAACCATCTGCGGGATGTAGGCCGTGGCACGCGGCATCTCGTCGGGTTCCGTCGCGCCAACCGCCGCCATGTCATCCAGAAACCACTGTGTCGTCTCCGCCGTGATGTCCGAAATCGGCCGCCCGCTTTCGGCGGCGCGCGCGTTGATCTTGTCATCCACGTCGGTGAAATTGCGCACATAGGTTACGTGATCATCGCCATAGACGTGGCGCAGCAACCGGTTGAGCACATCAAAGACGATCACCGGACGCGCGTTGCCGATATGCGCGCGGTCATACACGGTCGGTCCGCAGACATACATGCGCACGTTTTCGGGATCGATCGGTTCGAACGCCTGTTTCTGGCGGGTCGCTGTATTGTAAAGCTGGATCGTCATGGCACGTCTCGCGTCACGGGTTGGCGCGGGCCTAGCAACTCTGATCTGTCATGAAAACAAAGAACCGGCCCGCTGAGGAAATCAGCAGGCAACGATGATGCAAATGATGCACGTCTTGCCGGTCATAGAATTCAAGTAGCAGCCGCGCAGCAAAGCGGTCAAGCCTTGATCGAACTGCGCGGCTTGCGCCACAGTAAGGCATGACGCGACACGAGGCCGATGCCATTTGCGCCGCCCTGCCCGGCGCGACCTATCACAGCCATGCCGACGGCGGGCTCGATGCGTGGAAAGTGGGGGACAAGATGTTTGCTTGCATCGGACACATAGACGATGGCGTATCGGTCAAGACAGACAGCATCGATACAGCGACCTTCCTGATCGACATAGGTGCTGCGCAAAAGGCCAAGTACTTTCACCTTTCATGGGTGCGCGTGCCCTTTGCTGGAAAAGACCTCGACGAGGTGCGCGACCGTATCCACACTTCCTACGGCTTGATCCGTAGCAGCCTGACGAAAAAGATGCAGGCCGCGCTGGACGCGTGGCCGGAAACCGACTGACCGCATCACATTGACATCCCCGCCTGCCTCTGCCCGATTGCGCGAGACCGCATCGGAGCGCAGTACATGCACCTTTCAAACCGGATCACGACGCTTACCGCAGACGGCGCGGATGGGTGGGAGGTGTTTTACAAGGCACGCCAGATGATCGCAGCTGGGGTGCCAGTGACCGAACTTACCATCGGCGAACACGACATCCGCACCGCCGCGCCCGTTTTGCAGGAAATGCAACGCAGCGCGTTGGGCGGTCACACCGGCTATGCAATGGTCCCGGGCACCGATGATCTGCGCGACATCGTTGCGACACGCTGCGAGGCGCGCTCCGGCGTGCGAACCACCCGCGACAACGTGCTGATCACCCCCGGCGGACAATCGGCCCTGTTTGCAGCCCACGCAGCCGCGTGCGATCCGGGTGACGTGGCGCTTTACATTGATCCCTATTACGCCACCTACCCCGGAACGATCCGCGCCGTCGGCGCCATCGCGCGCGCAGTGGCCGCGCAGGCCGAGGACGGCTTTCAGCCACGCGGCGCGGAGATTGCGGCGGCTGCGCGAGACGCCAAATCCCTTCTCATCAACACACCCAACAATCCCACCGGTGTGGTCTATGCCGAGAAAACGCTGACCAGCGTTGCCGAGGCCTGCGTGAACCATGATCTCTGGCTGATCTCAGACGAAGTCTATGACTCGCAAGTCTGGGACGGTGCTCATTTGTCGCCCCGCGCCCTGCCGGGAATGGCCGATCGCACACTGGTCGTCGGATCCATGTCCAAAAGCCATGCCATGACCGGGTCCCGATGCGGTTGGCTCATCGGTCCGGACCAGGCAATCGAACAATTGATCAACCTTGCCACGCACACAACCTACGGCGTGCCCGGTTTCATCCAGGATGCCGCCGGTTTCGCCCTGTCCCAAGGACCGGCCTTTGAGGCCGAGATCAGCGCTCCGTTCCTGCGCCGCCGCGCGCTGGCACACACGATTCTGTCGCACCAAAATCTGGTGGGCCTCGTCCCGGCGCAGGGCGCGATGTACCTTATGTTGGACATCCGCCCCACCGGCCTCAGCGGCGAACGCTTTGCTCACGCGCTGCTCGATCAGCATCGCATCGCCGTGATGCCTGGCGAGAGCTTTGGCAGCGCCGCTGCCGGCCACGTTCGTGTTGCCATGACGGTAGATGACGATGCCTTCGGCGACGCGCTACGCACGTTGGTCCACTTTGCCGAAGCACACGTGACGGGCTGACATGGGCTGGCCGTCCACACCACGAATTATTCATTGCGGTGGACGGCGTTGTTGCTCAAGCAACCATCGTCATAGTGCAACGCGCTAGGCCGTCTTCGCGGGCGCGCCTCCGCCTGCCAGATCAGAACCTGAACGACCCTCGCAGCGTAAACGTCGTTGCATCCGCGTTCACGCCACTGCCACCGATATTGTCAAACGAATGTTCCAACACCTCGGCGCCGATCAGATACTGATCACTGATCTGATAGGCAAAGCCGATGCCGTAGAAATTACCGCCCTCATCCCCCAGCGTGGTGTCCACTTCGGCCACACCCGCGGTCAGATAACCCAGGACCAGGCCGAAGTCATAGCCGGCCCGCAGCTTGAGCCGTGCCACCGAATCCACGGTAGCAGCCCCGGCAAGGTTCACATCCGTTCCGTCGTAATCGACCTCGCCCCCCAACACGAACGTGCCAAAGTCATATTGATATCCGGCATGCACGCCAAAAAGCGCGTCATCGCCGTCCGCGCCTCCCGTGCCGTCCACGTCGATGTATCCGAATTGCACCCCTGCATAGGGCCCGGTCCAGTCGCCGCCAATGCCCGGTGCTGCGGTGCTGGCGCGGGCCACCGGTTCGTTGGGCGCCGGTGCCGCGTCATCCAGACTTCCCGCCAAAGCGGCGCCGTTTACCAAGGTAATAAGGCTCAGTGCTGTCGTGAGTGTCTTCATCTGTCTGCTCCTTTGTCCTGCGACGTATGTGGATATGGCTATCGGTCCCAACCACGGCTGCGCAGCACAAGGTTTTGTGAGCAGACGTTTTTCGGCTGGAACCGGCTGATCTCGGGTCGCGCGGGGCAGTTTCCCGCGCAAATTCAGGTCGCAATCAGAACAGACTGTCGCGCCGGGAACATGCAGCTTTGCCATATGCGATGCTGCGGGAGGCAGTCTTGCAAGAACCGATGAGCAAAATCGAATTGGTGTCGAGGACCATTGGCGCTGCACGCGGACGGGCCGCGCGCGGTCGTCCATGACGAGCAGCACCCCTTTCCATTTTCCAGCTGATCAGGATCCTGCCAATGAACGATGAATCTCCCAACCGTACTGCCACACGATCAGGCGGTCGCGCTGCCCGCCGTGCCGCCCGAGCAGCCCCTCTTGCCGCCCATCTGCGCCCGGTGCGCGCGGGTTTGGCGGGCGGCAGATACGCACCTTTGACCGATGCCGAAGTGCAGCGGATTCACCACGCGGCACTCGACGCCTTGGAAACCATAGGTCTTGCTGACGCTCCACCCAGTGGGGTCGCATACCTCACAGGCGCAGGCGCAATCCTAGGCGAAGATGGCCGCATCCGTTTTCCCCGTGCTCTTGTCGAGGACACGCTTGCCAATGCCAACCGTGCGATCACGCTGAGTGCACGCGACCCGGCCCATGACCTCGAACTCTCCGGCACCCGGGTCCATTTTGGCACGGCCGGAGCAGCCGTACATCTGGTTGACGCCAACGGGCGGGACTATGCCGAAAGCACCGTGCAGGATCTGCACGACGCCGCGCGCATCTGCGACGTGCTGGACAACATTCATTTTTGCCAGCGCCCCATGATTTGCCGCGATGTGCCCGACACGGTCGAGATGGAATACAACTCGGTCTTTGCCTGTGTATCCGGCACGACAAAACACGTGGGCACCTCGTTCAGCGATCC
Source organism: Pseudomonadota bacterium (assembly GCA_038532285.1). Classification (GTDB taxonomy): domain Bacteria; phylum Pseudomonadota; class Alphaproteobacteria; order Rhodobacterales; family Rhodobacteraceae; genus Tateyamaria. Next base: position 9,277 of record JBCBAV010000106.1, read on the forward strand.
GACCTGCGTGCCCCCCGCCATTGAAATGCTGCACATGGTTGCCGGAGGTGAAGCGGCCTGGCGCGCCCGACCCTTCGTGTCGAACTCCAACTGCTTTGTCGTTCCCCCGATGAAATTCGCACCAGAAAGCTGCGAAGTGATGGAGGCGTGCATCAAGGCCGGCATGCCGGTGCTACTGTTATCGGCTGGTATGTCCGGGGCAACTGCACCGTCGACCATTGCAGGCGCGATCGTGCAGGCGGTGGCCGAATGTCTCGCCGGGCTGGTCTATGTCAATGCAGTCAAACCCGGTGCTCCTGCGATATTCGGCACCTGGCCGTTCGGCCTCGATCTGCGCACGGGCGCCATGTCCATCGGTTCTGGCGAGCAGGCCCTGCTCACCGCAGGGTGCGCGCAGATGCATCGGTTTTATGATTTGCCAGGAGGCGCTGCAGCGGGCGCATCGGATTCCAAGCTGCCCGACATGCAGGCCGGATGGGAACAGATGAACAGCCTTGTGATGGCGGGGCTCTCGGGCCTGAATATGGTGTATGAGGCAGCAGGTATGCACGCCTCGTTGCTCGGGTTTTGTCACGAAAGCCTGATCCTCAGCGATGACATGATCGGACAGGCGCTGCGGTGCGTGCGCGGGATCGAGGTGACGGATGAAACCCTCGCGCTTGACCAGATGGCGGAGGTTTGCATGGGCGGCCCCGGTCATTACCTGGGCACGGCACAAACGTTGTCACGGATGCAAAGCGACTGTGTCTACCCCGCGATCGGCGATCGCACGTCGCCAAAGGAATGGGCGGAACTTGGCAAACCCGATCTGATCGAACAGGCAACAAACCGCAAACACGACATTCTTGGCGCCCGCCCGAAAGCAGCATTGGAACCAGAGGTTGACCGGGCGATCCGCGACCGCTTCACCATCCACTTGAAGCCGTATCACTGAAAATCGGGTCCGATCCTTGGGGCCAGACCGGACCCGTCGCAAGGCCGCCGCAACGGGGGGCGCGCGGCGTGCCTTGCTTAGCCCTGCGACGGCGGCAGAATGCCCGCCTCTTGCGCTGCGGCGATTTCCTCACCGTCAAGCGCGCCGTCCGCGTTCAGGTCCATCGTTGTGAACATGTCCACGCTGATATCGGGATAGCCTGCCTGAACCTCATCAAGGGTCAGCACACCATCGGCATTGGTGTCCAGGTCGGCTGTTGCCTGGGCAAGAGCAAGGGCTGGCACCGACACGGTCAGAGCAAAGATGGATAGGAACTTGGTCATGGTGATCTCCTGTAGTTTTGCATTTGCAAAGACGCATCACCGCGCCTTCACAAGGTAAGAGCCGCAAAACCGCGGGTGCATCCCGCGCTGTGGCATGGCGGGCAATCGCACGCCGAAAGCCGGGCGTCGAACCGGCGAGGACCTGCCCAAACAAGGTGGCCGACCGCCATCGGCAAAAATCCCCGGGATTGGCGCGCGGGCTGACACACGCAATGTTTGAACCATGCCGCAACGCACCAGAACGCACGCAGAGCTTGTCCAACTGCTGCCGCCACTCCGGCGGCGGGCGCGGCACCTTGCGCGCAGCGCAGCAGATGCCGAAGACATGGTGCAGGACACGATGCTGAACCTCTGCGCACGCCTGTCATCCGGCGGACACATCGACGACTTGCGCGCCTATGCCATGCGCAGCCTAAGCCACCGCGCCCGCCGTGATTGGAACCGGACCGAGCCAGAAACGCTTGAGGATGACATGTTGGTGACGGGCGATGCGACGCAGCACATTGACTGCACCGAAACGCTGCAGGCCATCGACGCGCTGCCAGACCCGCAACGTCGCGTGATGCGGTTGCTGGTGGCTGGCGAAACGTCCCCGCGAGCCATAGCGCGTGCCACCGGCCTGCCTGTCGGCACGGTCATGTCCCGGCTCGCCCGAGCGCGCGCCCGGTTGCGCGAAAGATTGGGCCATTGTGACCATGGGTCGTCTCGCTGAACCAACTGATGCGCCACGCCGTCCTAGATTTTTCGACGAAAAGTCGTGCACGGCGTCAAAAAGAAAAAACGGAGGGCCAAGGCCCCCCGTTAGTTTCGCCGTACAGGCTCCATATGTTAACCGCCCGGTACTTTTCTGCCTGCGGCCTGTACGTCGTCAGAAGCGAACGCATCCGCTTCGTGTCGAGGTGGGAGGAGCAAAACGTCCGCCCCACCCGATCTTCGTCGGGAGCCAGACCAAGATCCGGCCCCCTCGCGCCCCCGGTGAGGGGCGCGTAAGTCTCAGCTACACCCGCTTGTCGCGCCGCAGGTGTTGCACTTCATGCATGTACCGTTGCGCACGAGGGTGTAGTTGCCGCATTCGCCGCAGGCTTCACCCTCGTAGCCTTGCATCTTCGCCTTTGTCCGTGCGTCGAGCAGCGTCGCGGTGACAAGGTCGCCGCCACCGACGGCCACGGCATCGGTCACAACCGTTTCCACGGCAACTGCCGCTTCCGATGTCACGGCTGTCACGTCATCCATACCGCCCTTGAGCACCACCAGATCCTGCGGCACCCGCTTGCGCAGATATCCGGTCGAGCTGATCTGCTTGAGCACCTCGAGCGATTTGGACGCCGCCGTCTCGGACAACTCGGAGACGTTGCTCACGCCTTCTTCCTCACCGCGGCCCAGATCGTCGAATGTGGCCCCTTCGGGTTTCACATGCGCCAGATCGGTACGGTCCAGGTAGGACACAGCCAGTTCGCGGAACACGTAGTCGAGGATCGACGTCGCGTTCTTGATGCTGTCGTTGCCCTGCACCATGCCCGCCGGTTCGAACTTGGTGAAGGTGAAGGCGTCCACGAACTCCTCCAGCGGCACACCGTATTGCAGGCCCACGGACACGGCGATGGCAAAATTGTTCATCATCGCGCGGAAGCCAGCACCTTCCTTGTGCATGTCGATGAAGATCTCGCCCAGATTGCCATCCTGGTATTCCCCAGTGCGCAGGTACACCTTGTGGCCGCCGACGATGGCCTTTTGGGTATAGCCCTTGCGCCGTTGCGGCATCTTTTCGCGATGGCTGCGGACGATCTCCTTGACGATGACCTTTTCGACCACCTTTTCGGCCAGCACGGCGGCCTTTTCCTGGATCGACCCGGTTTCCAGCACTTCTGCCGCCTCATCGTCATCCTCGACCAGGGCTGCGGCCAGCGGCTGCGACAGCTTCGAACCGTCGCGGTACAGCGCGTTGGCCTTCACCCCAAGCGACCATGAGAGTTCATAGGCGCGCTGGCAGTCTTCAATGGTGGCATCATTGGGCATGTTGATCGTCTTGGAGATCGCGCCCGAGATGAACGACTGTGCCGCGGCCATCATTGTGATGTGGCTGTCCACGCTCAGGAACCGCTTGCCCTTCTTGCCGCACGGGTTGGCGCAGTCGAAGATGTGGTAGTGCGTTTCCTTGAGGTGCGGCGCCCCTTCGAGGGTCATGGTGCCGCAGACGTGGTCATTGGCTGCGTCGATGTCCGCTTTGGAGAAGCCAAGGTGGCGCAGAAGGTCAAAGGTCGGGTCGTTCAGCTTGTCCACCGGGATGCCCAGCACCTGCGTGCAGAACTCTTCGCCCAGCGTCCACTGGTTGAACACGAACCGGATGTCGAACGCGCTTTCGAGGGCGGCGTCCACCTTGGCCAACTCATTGGCGCCAAAGCCGTGACCGGCCAGCGTCGTATGGTTGATCGCAGGGGCATTGCCCATGGAGCCGTGGCCGACAGCGTAGCTGACGATTTCCTCGATCTGGGCGGAGCCGTAGCCGAGGTTTTCAAGGGCTGCGGGCACCGACCGGTTGATGATCTTGAAGTAGCCGCCACCGGCGAGCTTTTTGAACTTCACGAGGGCGAAGTCCGGCTCGATGCCCGTGGTGTCGCAGTCCATG
>JBCBAV010000107.1:0-13110 GCA_038532285.1 Pseudomonadota bacterium
ATCGGTCAAGCGGCCTTTCACTGGGCCTTTTGGCCGATCTTCGGCTCGGTGCCTGCGAGGATGCGGGCGATGTTGGCGCGGTGGCGCCAGTAGATCAGCGCGGCAAGTGCGATGGCCAACAGCACAGCGCCGCCAAAGCCAAGTGCCCACAGGATCACCGGCGCAACCGCTGACGCCGTCAGCGCCCCTGCCGACGAGATGCGCAGCGCGCCTGCGCCCGCCAGCCATGCGATGCAAACGCCGATGCCAGCAGGCCATGCCAGCGCCAGCATCAACCCGATAAAGGTGGCCACCCCCTTGCCCCCCGCAAAGCGCAACCAGACCGGATAGCAATGCCCCAGCATCGCGGCGAAGCCCGCGAGTTGCGCCGCATCCTCGGCCCCCGTGACCGCGCGGGCGATGAGCAGGGCGGCGGCACCCTTGCCTGCATCCAGGATCAGGGTCAGGGCGGCGGCCGTCTTGTTGCCGGTGCGCAGCACGTTGGTGGCCCCGATATTACCCGAGCCGATGGCGCGCAGATCGCCCAGCGACATCACCCGCGCCAGCACAAGACCAAAGGGTATGGAGCCGAGCAGGTAGCCCAGCACCGCCCAGAGCGCGAGACCCGCCATGCCGGTTTCGATCACGGGCATCATATCACCTCGAACACGCGGTTGCCCGCCACGTATGTGGCCAGCACGCGGCCCTGCATCCGCGCGCCGTCAAAGGGCGTGTTGCGGGATTTCGAGCGCAGCGTGCCGCGGTCCATCACGAAGGGCGCGTGCGGGTCAAAGAGCACGAGGTCCGCAGGCGCGCCGATGGCGAGGCGGCCTGCCTCCAGCCCCAGACGCTGCGCGGGGTTCAGCGACATCGCGCGCCACAGCGTTGGCAATTCGATCAGGCCCGCGTGAAACAGGCGCATCGCGGCAGGCAGCAGGGTTTCCAGCGCGACGGCGCCGCTGGCCGCGGCCTCGAAGGGCAGGCGCTTGCTTTCCTCGTCCTGCGGCGTGTGCATGGAACTGATGATGTCGATCAGGCCGGATTGCACCGCCTCGGCCACGGCCACGCGGTCGTCTTCGTCGCGCAGGGGCGGCTTGATCTTGAAGAAGGTGCGGTAGTCGGCCACGTCCAGCGCATTCAGCGTCAGGTGGTGGATCGAGGTGCCCGCGGTGATGTCGAACCCGTTGGCCTTGGCCCGTTCCAGCGGGGGCAACGCGCGGGCGGTGGTGATCTGGTCGGCGTGATAGCGCGCGCCGGTCATCTCGATCATCGCTATGTCGCGGTCGAGGCCCATGCGCTCGGCCATGGGCGACACCGCTGGCAGGCCGCGGAGTGAGGCGAACTTGCCGGATGTGGCCGCGGCCCCGGCGCTGAGGCCCGGATCCTGCGGGTGGCCCAGCACAAGCGCGCCGAGGCTGCGGGCATAGCTGAGCGCGCGGCCAAAGACTTTTGTGTCCTGCACCACGTGGTCGCAATCGGTAAAGGCGACGGCGCCTGCGTCGAGCAGGAACCCGATCTCGGTCATCTCGCGCCCCTGCCTCCCCTTGGTCAGTGCGGCCATGGGCAGGACGTTGACCGGGGCGGCTTCGCGCGCACGACGGATGACGAATTCGAGCGTTTCGGGGTTGTCGATGGCCGGGTCGGTGTCGGGGCGGGTGACCATGGTGGTCACGCCGCCCGCGGCGGCGGCCTGACCGGCGGTGCCAAAGCTCTCCTTGTGCCGCTCGCCCGGCTCGCAGACTTTCACGCCAATGTCGACGAGGCCCGGGCCCAGATGCTTGCGCCCGCAATCGACGGTGGTGCGGGCCTCGGGCAGGGGGCTGTCATCGGTGATGATCGCCGAGATGCGCCCGTCGGTGATACCCAGCGCGCCGGTGGTGACGGTGCCGCCCTCGGGGTCGATGAGCTTGGCGTGGGTGAGCAATAGGTCGGTCATGCGTCGCCTCGTTGGACGTTACGGAGCAATTGGTAGACCGCGCGCGGGTCGTCGAGGCGCTGAAACCCGATGGGGGCGGTGCGCGCGTTGCTGAACATGTGGGTCTTTGGGCCCGTGGCGAACCAGACCGCGCGGGCACGCCCCTCGTCCAGTTGCAGGGGGGTGTCTTGGGTGATGGGATAGCTGTCGAGCGTGCGGCCGGTCAGTGCCGCGTGCCCGATGAAGGCGCGTGTGTTGGTCAGGGTGTAGAAGGTGCGGCGGCGCTGGAAGGCGGCCCAGAAATGCTGTCCGACAAAGAAATAGGCGCCGATGCCGACGAACAGGACCGGGATGATCAGAACGGCGCTACCGGGCTGCGTGATCAAGGCAAACAGGGGGATGCCAGTCCATACGGCCATGAAGATGACGCTGAAGACGCTTTCGAATTCAAGCTGCACGCGCCTCGAGGGCTGGCCCTGCCAGATGATGCGTTCGTCGGGGTCGAGCAGGCCCTGCCAATCGTCGTCAACGGTCGCAGTCGCGGTCATCCGGCGATCCTGATGAAGATGTAGGTGAAAAGGCCCAGCCCGATCAGCACGAGGGTGGCGATGCGGCCCGACATGGCGGCGTCGGAGGGGCGTTTTTTGACCGTCTCGGGCGGGGCGGTGTGCGGCGTGGCACTGTCGGCGGTGAGCGGTGCGCTCTCGGACCAGTCGGTGCGGGTTTCGCCGTAGGTGCCAATGAGCGTCAGCGAAGAGGCCGGGCGCAGGGTTGCGGGGCGGTCGGCAAAGGCCAGCGAGTAGAGCACCAGCACCCAGCCGCCCAGCGCATCCAGCTTGGCGCGGTCGGGGGCAATCTGGCCCTCGGGGATGCCCGCGCCTTCGATCAGGTAGCCCGACAGGCCGATCTCGGCGATGTCGGCCATGGGGACAAAGACGACGTGGTCGCCGTCGAGCATCTCGCCGGTGCCCAGCGCTTCGGCGATGGCTTCGGGGCTGTCCTTGAGTGCTGCGACCTGCGCGTCGGTCAGCGACAGGGCAAAGACGCGGACAACGCCGCGTTCGCGGGCGGGAACGTCGATCATGCCGCCCCCCGCAGATCGCGCAGGTTGCGGGCCAGGAGGTCCATCGCGGCCATGCGGACGGCGACGCCCATTTCGACCTGGTCCTGGATCACGGAGCGGTTGATGTCGTCGGCGAGTGTGCCGTCGATCTCGACCCCGCGGTTCATGGGGCCCGGGTGCATGACGATGGCGTCGGGTTTGGCGTGCGCCAGTTTCGCGGCATCGAGGCCGAAGCGGTGGTAGTACTCGCGTTCCGACGGGATAAAGCCGCCGTCCATGCGTTCGCGTTGCAGGCGCAGCATCATCACCACGTCGACATCGCGCAGCCCCTCGGCCATGTCGTCATAGACCTCGACCCCGAATTCCGAAATGCCCGCGGGCATCAGGGTGGGCGGACCCACAAGGCGCAGGCGGTTTTCCATCTTGCCCAGCAGGATGATGTTGGAGCGCGCCACGCGGGAATGCGCAATGTCGCCGCAAATCGCGATGTTGAGCCGGTGCAGCCGCCCCTTGGCCCGGCGGATCGTCAGCGCATCAAGCAGCGCTTGGGTGGGGTGTTCGTGTCGCCCGTCGCCCGCGTTCAGCACGGCGCAATTCACCTTTTGCGCGAGCAGATCGACCGCGCCCGAATGCGGGTGGCGCACCACCAGCAGGTCGGGGTGCATCGCGTTCAGTGTCATGGCGGTGTCGATCAGCGTCTCACCCTTGGTAATCGAACTGGCCTGCATGGCCATGTTCATCACGTCCGCGCCCAGCCGTTTGCCCGCCAGTTCAAAACTGGACTGCGTCCGGGTGGAATTTTCAAAGAACATGTTGATCTGCGTCAGCCCGGCCAGCGCGTCGCCGTGCTTTTCGGGGGCGCGGTTCAGGGCCACGTAGTCTTCGGCCAGATCGAGCAGGGTCACGATTTCCTCGGGCCGCAGGTGTTCAATCCCCAGGAGGTGGCGGTGGGTGAAGGTCATGGCAGGTCCGAGCAGTGGTATAGACCGGGTTATAGGAACCCGGCCCGGGCGGGGCAAGCGGGCGTTCAGGCGTTTTGCTTGGGCGCGGGGCGGGTTACATGTGGGGACATGGATTCGCACGAGTATCACGCGGCGCTGGCAGCGCTGACCTGGCAGGTGGAGTTGGGGGTCGATGCGTGCATCGGGGATGCGCCCGTCAACCGCTATGACATCCCGGCCGAGACGCCAAAAGCCAAGGCAGCCGCCCCTGCGCCCGAAGCGCCTGTGGTTGCGGCATCCGTCGATCCTGTGGCCGAGGCGCAGCGTGCCGCGGACGGGGCCGCCGATCTGGATGCGTTGCGCGACGCGCTGGCCGCCTATCCGCATTGCGAATTGCGCCGTGGTGCGCGCAACCTTGTGTTTTCGGACGGGGTGCGCGGGGCGGACGTGATGCTGGTGGGCGAGGCGCCGGGCCGGGACGAGGACCGCGAGGGGCGGCCTTTTGTGGGGCGGGCCGGGCAGCTTATGGACAAGATGCTGGAGGCCATCGACCTGAGCCGCGCTGACGGTGCCGAACGGCCGGTGTACATCACCAACGTGCTGCCGTGGCGCCCGCCGCAGAACCGCGACCCAAAACCGGACGAGATCGCGATGATGCAGCCGTTTCTGTACCGTCACATCGCGCTGGCGCAGCCACGCGTGCTGGTCGTGGTGGGCAACCACGCCTGTCAGGCGCTGCTGGGCAAGCGCGGGATCACCCGCCTGCGCGGGCAGTGGACCGAGGCGCGGGGCCTGCCTGCGCTGCCGATGTTCCACCCCGCCTACCTGTTGCGCAACCCGGGTGCCAAGCGCGAGGCTTGGTCTGATCTCTTGAGCCTGAAGGCACGGCTGCGCAATGGTTGATCCGATCCTTTTACTAGCGTTTATCCCTGCGGGGCTGGCGCTGAACCTCACACCGGGGGCTGACATGATGTTCTGCCTTGGCCAGGGGCTGCGCGCGGGGCCGCGCGCCGCACTTGCGGCGAGCGCAGGCATTTCGCTGGGCGCGATGGTGCACACGGCGCTGGCCGGGCTGGGGTTGGGCGCGGTGGTGGCGCAGGTGCCGCTCGCGTTCGAGGTGATCCGCTGGGTCGGGGTGGCCTATCTGCTGTGGCTGGCGGTGCAGGTGCTGCGCCGCCCCGCTGCGGCCCCCATGCCACAAGCCCGTGCCCGCGCCTTTGGCGCCGGGTTGATCGTGAACCTGAGCAATCCCAAGGTGATCCTGTTTGTGCTGGCCTTCGTGCCGCAATTCGTCGACCCCGCCGCAGGCCCGGTGCTGGCGCAGTTTCTGATCTTTGGCGGGCTGTTGGCGCTGGGCGGGTTTGTCATCAACGGGGCGGTTGGTGTCTTTGCCAGTGGCGCGGGCGCGCGGTTGGCGCGGGGCAGCCGGGTGATTGATTACATCTCGGGCGGGGTCTTTGCCGCCCTTGCCGCCCGACTGGCCATATTGGAGCGTGCATGAGCCGAATTGATGAAGCCCTTGAATTCATTCCCATTCGCATCGCGGTGCTCACCGTGAGCGACAGCCGCAGTCTGTCCGAGGACCGGTCGGGCGACGTGCTGGTGGGCCGGATCGAAGGGGCGGGCCACGTGGTGGCCGACCGCAAGATCCTGACCGACGAGCGCGCGGATATCGCAGCACAGCTGCGCGCATGGTGTGACGATCCGGCGATCGACGTGGTGATCTCCACCGGCGGCACCGGCCTGACAGGCCGTGATGTCAGCGTCGAGGCGCACCGCGATGTCTATGAGAAAGAGATCGACGCCTTTGGCACCGTGTTCACCATCGTGTCGATGCAGAAGATCGGCACCTCGGCGGTGCAAAGCCGCGCGACGGGGGGCGTGTGCAACGGCACCTACCTTTTTGCGCTGCCGGGCAGCCCGGGCGCGTGCAAGGACGCGTGGGACGAAATTCTGGGGCGACAGCTCGATTACCGGCACAGGCCCTGTAACTTTGTCGAGATTTTGCCGCGGCTCGATGAAAATCAGCGCCGGAAATAGCCGCGCTTTGCGTTGAACAGGCAAATCTTGGTATTCTTGGGCTGCCGCCTACATGTAAGGCGAGGCACCGAAACGTTGTAGGAACCTTAAAACATGCGCTTTTTGCGGCAAAGCCTGATGGGGTTGGTGCTGGCGTCGCTGACACTGGGGCTGCTGGTCTTTGCGGCGCAGCTGATCGGTGGCGCGGTGCAGGACCGTATGGGCCGCGACCGGTCCGGCCCGCCCGCGCGCGAGCGGGTGTTTGCCGTCAGCGTGGTCGAGGCGCAGGTCGGGACCGAGACGCCGGTATTGGAAAGTTTTGGCGAGGTGCGCAGCCGTCGCACGCTCGAGTTGCGGGCCGCTGTGTCAGGCCGGGTGGTCGAGATGTCCGAAGGGTTCGAGGATGGCGGAGACGTGCGCGCCGGTGACGTGATGTTGCGCATTGATCCGGCGGATGCGCAGGCGGCACTCGACCGGGCCGGGGCGGACCTTCTGGATGCCGAGGCCGAGGTGCGCGATGCCCAACGCGGTCTGACGCTGGCGCAGGACGAGGAGACAGCGGCGCAGGCGCAGGCCGATCTGCGCACCCGCGCGTTCGAGCGGCAGCAGGATCTGGCCGGGCGCGGTGTGGGCACCGCGGCCGCGGTCGAGGATGCAGAACTGGCGGCGGCCTCGGCGCGTCAATCGGTGCTGTCGCGCAGACAGGCCGTTGCTCAGGCCGAGGCACGGATTGATCTTGCACAAACGCGGCTGGCGCGTGCGCGTATCGCACTGTCCGAGGCGGAGCGGATGCTGGGCGACACGACTGTGACGGCGCCCTTTGACGGCACCTTGTCGGCTGTGAACGTGGTCGAGGGGCGGCTGGTGTCGGCCAATGAAAAGCTGGCCGATGTCATTGACGGCACGGCGCTTGAGGTGTCGTTTCGTATCTCCACCGCACAATATGCGCGCATCCTTGGCGACGAAGGTGATCTGATTGATGCACCGGTGACGGCGATCCTGGACGTGGCCGGTGTGGATCTGACCGCGCGCGGCCAGATCAGCCGCGCAAGCGCCGGGGCCGGCGAAATGCAGACCGGGCGATTGCTGTTTGCACGGCTCGATGCGGCGCCGGGCTTCAAGCCGGGGGATTTCATCACCGTGCAGGTTCAGGAGCCGCCGCTGGAGCGTGTTGTGCGCCTGCCCGCGTCGGCGATTGATGCGGCGGGCACGGTGTTGGTGCTGGGCGAAGACGACCGATTGGAGACCCTGTCGGTGCGGCTGATGCGGCGGCAGGGCGATGACATCCTGGTACGCGGCGAAGACCTTGTGGGCCGCGAGGTCGTCAAGGCGCGCACGCCGCTGTTGGGTGCAGGCATCCGCGTGCGCCCGCTGCGCACAACCGACGCGCCCCCGAGCGACGAGCCCGAGATGGTCGAGCTGACCGACGAACGCCGCGCACGACTGGTCGCATTTGTCGAGGCAAACCAGCGCATGCCCGCCGAAGCCAAGCAGCGTGTGCTGGCCCGACTGAACGAGGCCAGGGTGCCCGCGCGGATGATCGCCCGGCTCGAAAGCCGGATGGGCGGCTAGATGGCGCGTCCCTTTGGCATCCCGGCAGCGGCGGGCGGCATTCTGAGCTATTTCACGCGCCACAGGACGGTGGCCAATCTGCTGCTACTGGTGATGCTTGCGATGGGGATCGGGGCGATCCCGAACCTGCGGGCGCAGTTCTTTCCGGACGTGATCATCGACAACGTGACGGTGCGCGCTGCTTGGGATGGTGCGGGACCGCAGGACGTCGATGCGGGTATCGTGCAGGTTCTGGAACCGGCCCTGCTGGCGGTGGAAGGGGTCGAAAGCGCGTCGTCGCGGTCGACAGAAGGGTCGGCGCGTATCACGTTGGAATTCGAGCCCGGCTGGGACATGGGGCGTGCTGCGGACGATGTGCAGACGGCGGTCGATCAGGTCACAACGCTGCCCGAAGGCGCAGATGAACCACTTGTGACCCGCGGTGCTTGGCGCGACCGGGTAACCGACGTTGTGATCACCGGCCCGCTGGAGCCGGAACAACTGGGTCTGTTTGCCGATGAACTGGTGGCGCGGCTGTTTACAGTCGGGGTCACGCGCACGACCATTCGCGGCGTGGCCGCGCCGCAGACATTGGTCGAGGTGCCATCGCTTGCACTGATCGCCAACGACGTCACCATGGCCGAGATCGCGCAGGCCATCGCCGCCGAGGTCGATGCCGACCCTGCGGGCGATGTGACCAGCGCCAATGCCCGCGTGCGTACCGGCACCCAGAAACGCACCCCCGAAGAGATCGGGGGCATCGTGCTGCGCGCCAATGCGGACGGTTCCAAGTTGCGTGTGCGCGACGTGGCGACAGTGCTGCAACTGGGCAGTGACCGGTCGCGCAGCTATTTCGTTGGTAACGATCCGGCGGTGTCGATCCGGGTGGACCGGTCCAACAGCGGGGATGCTATCGGCATTCAGGCGCAGGTCGAGGAGGTCGCCGCCGAGCTGCAATCGGTGCTGCCGCCCGATGCGACGGTCGAGCTGATCCGCACCCGTGCCGAGGCCATAACCGCACGTCTCGATATCCTTGTGGACAACGCGGTTGTCGGTCTTGGTCTCGTGGTGACACTGCTGTTCCTGTTCCTCAATGTGCGCACTGCCTTTTGGGTGGCAGCGGGCATTCCTGTGGCGCTGTTTGCGGCCATCGGGCTGATGTATCTGGCGGGCATCACCATCAACATGGTGTCGCTGTTTGGGTTGATCATCACGCTTGGGATCGTCGTGGACGATGCCATCGTCGTGGGCGAGCACGCGGATCACCGGCACAAGACCTATGGCGAGGATGCTTTTACCGCCGCCGAAAATGCCGCGCGGCGCATGGCGATGCCGGTCTTTGCCGCCACTCTGACCACGGTGATCGCGTTTTTTGGCCTTGTGGCCGTGGGCGGGCGGTTTGGTGAGTTGATTGTGGACATCCCCTTTACCGTGATCGTGGTGCTGATCGCGTCGCTGGTGGAATGTTTCCTGATCCTGCCGCACCACATGGCGCATGCGCTGGCGGCCGCGGACAATCCGCGCTTTGGCCGAGGCAAGCTGGCCGTGGCGGTGGCGGCTCTCTTGGCGCTGGCTTTTGTGCTCGCCGGTGCGCTGAGCTTTGTCGCCATGCCCGAGGCGGCGTGGACCGCGTTGATCCCCTATGCGGCCATCGGGCCGGGCCTGTTGGCGGCCCTGTTCCTGATCCAACCACGGCGGCGCAAGGCCGCGTGGGTGCAGGTGATGGGCGAAAAGGGGTTGGACATGCCGTCGACCATCGTGGGCGGCGGGTTCATCTGGATGCGCGAGCGGCTGTTCCGCCCATTCATGGCAGGGGTGATCACCGCGCGTTACGTGGTGCTGGCCGGTGTCGTTGTGATCCTCGCCAGCCAGATTGCCCTGTTTGTGCGCGGGGACGTGCAGTGGCGGTTTTTCAACGCGCCCGAGCGTGGGTCGGTGACTGGCAATTTCGCGATGGTCGAGGGGGCCACCCGCGAAGACACGCTCGAGATGATGCGCGCCATGCAGGAGGCGACCGAGCGGCTGGGCGCGGAATACGAAGAACGGCACGGGCTGAGCCCGCTGGCCTATGTCATCGCCGAAATTGGCGGCAATGCGGGCCGGGGGCTGGCGGGGGCTGACAGCAAGGACAGCGATCTGCTGGGCGGGATTTCCATCGAGCTGATCGACGCGGACCTGCGGCCCTATTCCTCCTTTGCCTTTGTCGGCGAGTTGCAGGACACTGTGGTGCGGCATCCGCTCGTTGAGACAATCAGCTTTCGCGGCTGGCGGTCGGGGCCCGGCGGTGATGCGCTGGACGTGGAGTTTTACGGCGCGGACAGTGACACGCTCAAGGCCGCGTCACAGGATTTGCAGCGGCGGCTGGCACAGTACCCCGAGGTCAGCGCGGTGCAGGACAGCCTGGCCTATGACAAGGAAGAGTTGATCCTTGATCTGACCGCGCAGGGCCAGAACCTGGGCTTTACCATCGACGCGCTGGGCCGCGCCTTGCGCGACAGGCTCAACGGGATCGAGGCCGCGACCTATCCCGACGGGCCGCGCAGCGCCGAGATCCGGGTGGAACTGCCCGCAGGCGAGTTGACGGCGGATTTCCTGGACCGGACGCAGATGCGCACGCCCGACGGCGCTTATGTGCCCCTGGCAGATATCGTGAGCGTTGAACGGCGCACCGGCTTTTCCACCGTGCGGCGTGAGAACGGCCTGCAGGTGGTGAACGTCACCGGCGATATCTCCGAGGACGATCCGGCGCGCGCCACCGAGATCACCGAGGCGCTGGCCAATGAGATACTGCCGGATATCGCTGCCGTGCGGCAGGTGGATTTCCGGCTGGCAGGCCTCAAGGAGCAGGAGAACCGGTTCCTGAACGACAGCCTGACCGGGCTGATCCTGTGCCTGACGGGAATCTATTTTGTGTTGGCCTGGGTGTTTTCCAGCTGGACCCGGCCCGTCGTGGTGATGGCGATCATTCCGTTCGGGCTGGTGGGAACGATTTATGGCCATGCGCTATGGGATGTGCCGCTGAGCATGTTCACCGTGGTAGGTTTGCTGGGGATGACGGGGATCATCATCAACGATTCCATCGTGCTGGTGACCACCATCGACGACTACGCGAAAGAGCGCGGCATCATACCGTCCATCATCGACGGTGCGGCGGATCGATTGCGGCCCGTGGTGCTGACCACGCTGACCACGGTGCTGGGTATGACGCCGCTGCTCTACGAAGGGTCCGTGCAGGCGCAGTTCCTCAAACCGACGGTGATCACATTGGTCTACGGGCTTGGGTTCGGCATGGTGCTGGTGCTGCTGGTCGTTCCCGCGCTTGTCGCGGTGCAGGCAGATATCTCGCGCCTTGTGCTGGCGATGCGTCGGGGGTTGAACGCGCCAGCCGCCGGGCTGCGCTGGGGGCTGGTGGCACTGTGGTCTATGGTGCTGGCCTGGCTGGCCGCGACGCTGGGGCACACGATTGTACGGGGCGGTTTGCCTGCGGTGCTGACAGAGATCGTGCCAGAGGGAATGACACTGGATCCCATGCCGCTCGCCTTCGGGCTGTTTTCCGCTGGCGTATTGGCGGGAGCGTTCGTGGTCTATGTGCTGGCAGTGCTGGTGTATCAGGTCTCGCGGTTGCGCGCGGCCTAGAACGAATTGGAATTGCTGGCGGCGGAAAGTATCGCCCAAAGCGCCGGGAATCTCTGATTTCAGGCAGCCTTTGGTAATCCGGGTTTTCCGGGTTCTGCCTTAACCCGCCGTGCAGCCGCGGATGTCTACGGCGTAGTCGCCGCCGAGGACCGTGATCCGGATCGCCGAGCGATCGACCGAGAACGGCCCGCCCGCGGGGTGCATCATCTCGGATGTCGCGGTCAGCGTGTTGCCCGTGCGTGTCATGGCCGGTTCGCTGACCCAGATCGCGGGGTTGCCTGCCTCGATCACGGCCTCTTCGGTGCCGCCGGTGTGGGGCAGAGTGATGCGCGCGGTCACGCGCATGCCATGATCGGACGGTGCGATGGCACAGGTGGCGCCGGTCACGCCCGCCTCGCCCGCGGAATAGGGCATGTCGGCAAGGGCCGCCACGATGGCCGGTTGCGGGGACGCGGCGGGCGGGGCCAGTTCGGCGTTCACCTCAAGCTCGTAGGGGATGCAGACATCGGCGCAAACGCCCATCGACACGGTCGTGCGCAGGCGCATCGGCTTGTCGCCGCGTTTGGGCGTGATGTGCAGGGGCAGCACCACCTCGCCGCTGTAGCCCACCGACCGCATGCCGTTGTCGGCAAAGACCCGGGGCGTGGGCCACGAAATTTGCACGTCGTCGATGTTGCGCGCACGGCTCCAGTCGAAATGCGGCGGAATGCCTGCATCGCCGGGGGCGCGCCAATAGGTTTTCCACCCGGGCGCGAGTGTCAAGCGCAGCGCCGCCACGCGGCGTCCGTCGGGCAGATCCCAACCGCTGAGGGTTTCGGCCCGGACCACGGGGTCGTCCATGCTTTGCCCAAGGGCGGGCAGGGCGGCACACAGGCCAAGGGCCAGCGGGGCGAGGATGCGCGGAAAATGGCTCATGACCGCTACATGACAATTGCGCGGCTGAAATCCAACTCACGTTTCGGTGGGATGCGCGCTGATCTGAGGGGTTGCCGGGGGCGGGGCCTGCGGTCATGCTGATCCCAGACGCGAGGAGCCCATGGCCGAGGACGACATTCTGGATCTGACCGGCCACCTGCTGGTGGCAATGCCGGGCATGGGCGATCCACGGTTTGAACGGTCCGTGATCCTGCTGTGCAAGCATTCCAGCGACGGTGCCATGGGACTGATCGTGAACAAACCTGCGCCGGAGGTGGCGCTCGGCGATCTATTGGATCAGCTCGAGATCGATGCCAAAGGCCGATGCCGGTCCATGCCCGTGCATTTCGGTGGTCCGGTGGAGACGTCGCGGGGGTTTGTCCTGCATGGGCCTGCGTATCGGTCGCGATTGCAAAGCATGACCGTAACGCCCGAATTTTCCATGACGGCAACCATGGATGTGCTGGAGGATTTGGCCGAGGGCGAAGGGCCGGAGCCCGCTCTGGCCTTGCTTGGATATGCAGGTTGGGGGCCGGGACAGCTTGAAGACGAAATCGGGCGCAATGACTGGCTGACAGCGCAAAGCGACCCGTCGCTGGTGTTCAGTACCGCTGATGACTCCAAGTGGGCGGCGGCGGTCAAGAGCCTTGGCATTGACCCTTTGGGCTTGTCGTCCGCAGCGGGCCGGGCCTAGCGCACGGAGGCGCGGCGCAGCCGGTCATTGATGGCACGGCCCAGCCCGGTGTCGGGGATGGGCGCAATGGCGGCAGGTTTTCCCAAAGCATCAAGCGCATGCAGCGTATCAAAAAGCTGTGCCGCAGCGTCGCGCATGTCACCCGTGGCGGACAGGTTCAAATCGCAATCGCCAGGGCCGAACCCGACATACACTTCACCATCAGTGGCACGTGTCGCATTCAGGCGCAGCGGCACACGCGGTGCATAGTGGGCCGCAAGTTGACCCGGTGCGGTGATCTGAGACCCGGCGGCCGCCAGCGGGCCAATGATCGCCTCGATCTCTTCTGTCGGCACGCCACCTGCACGCAGCAGCGCCGTCGGCGCGCCGCCTACGATGGTCGATTCAAGGCCAACGG
>JBCBAV010000108.1:0-13012 GCA_038532285.1 Pseudomonadota bacterium
CTGAGGGTGGACACTGCAGTGCTGCGCCGTCCCTGAAGGTTCCGCTATTCAGGTCCATCGATAAGATGGACCGCAGGCTATGCGATTGCCGGCCTGACCAGAGATCGCTGCTCGCCAAGTCCGGAGATACCAAGCGCAACAACTTCACCGCCTTTCAGGTACCGCGGTGGCCTTTGCCCCATGCCAACTCCCGGAGGCGTTCCAGTTGAAATCACGTCGCCTGCTTGCAGGCTCATGAATTGACTACAGTAGGAAATCAGGTGCGGCACCTTGAAGATGAGCGTCGCCGTCGAACCTGACTGCATCCGCTCCCCATCAACATCGAGCCACATGTCCAAGTTGTCCACGTCCGCGACCTCGTCTGGTGTGACAAGCCAAGGTCCGGTCGGGCCGAAAGTATCGCATCCCTTGCCCTTGTCCCAGGTGCCCGCGCGGTTGAGTTGGAAGTCACGCTCGGAGACGTCGTTGATGACGCAGAAGCCGGCGACGTGGTTCATGGCATCTGCCTCGTCGATATAGCTTCCGGGTTCGCCGATCACCACGCCGAGTTCGATTTCCCAGTCGGTCTTGACGGATCCCCGCGGGATCTGGATGTCATCGTTCGGACCGACCACGGCCGAGGTCCATTTGTTAAAGATGATCGGCTCTTCGGGGATTGGCATACCGGCCTCTTCGGCGTGATCGGCATAATTCAGGCCGATACAGATGTATTTGCCGATAGTGCCGACGCAGGCCCCGAGCCGCAGGTCCTGCTGTGGGGTGCCGTCGACCAACGGCAGAGTTTCCGGGTCTATCCCTGCGAGCTGCTTTAGGCTGACCGGGCGCAGCGCGTCCCCGGAGATGTCCGATACGACGCCGGACAGGTCACGTACACGCCCCGAAGCGTCAATGAGACCCGGTTTTTCGACACCGGATTGGCCATAGCGGACAAGTTTCATCTGTTTTTTCCTTTCAATATCGATTCTCTCGGCGCGTCAGGTTCAGGCGGCCTGATCGCCGCCGAGGCCCGAGATCGCCTGAATGAGATTGTCTTCGGTCACCTCGTCAGAGGTGAATGTGCGCATCACCCGACCGGAATACATCGCAATGATGCGGTCTGAGACATGCAGCACCTCGGGCATTTCCGAGCTGATCACCATGACCGCATAGCCCTGCGCCGCAAGCTCGCGCAGAAGCTTGTGGATTTCCGACTTGCTGCCGACGTCAATGCCCCGCGTGGGTTCGTCCACGATCAAGACACTTGGATGCATCGACAGCCATTTTCCGATGACGATCTTCTGCTGGTTGCCGCCCGAGAGGTTGCCTGCCCGCGCCTTCCAGCCCGGTGTACGAATATCCAGCCGGTCACGGTACTGGTCGAAGATCGCGACCTCGGCACCTTCGGCCACGAACGGGCCAGCCTTCAGGTCGTCCACTTGCGGCAGGGTCATGTTGTCCCGGCAGTTCATGCCAAGGACAAGGCCCTGTCCCTTGCGATCCTCGGGCACGAGGCTGATCCCACGCGCGATGGCATCGGCGGGCGATTGGATTCGTACGTCCTCTCCGTCGAGCAGGATTCGCCCGGCGGACGGATCGCGGAGGCCGAAGAGCGTCTCGGCAATCTCGGTCCGGCCTGCGCCGACGAGACCATAGAAGCCCAGAACTTCACCGCGGCGGACTTCGAAGCTGACATCCTGGTAAAGCTTGCCGCAGCTAAGTCCGCGTACTTCCAGCGCTACATCGCCCAGTTCGTGATGCGACACATTGCGGCTGAGGTCGAGCTTGCGCCCGATCATCATCTGGGTAACGGATTCCTCGGTGCTGTCGGCGGTGGCAACGGTGCCCTGATACTGCCCGTCACGCAGGACCGAGATGCGATCAGTTATCTTGAAGATCTCCTCCATCCGGTGGGAAATGTAGATGATCCCCACGCCGTCGCGCTTTAGGTCGGCGATGACATCGAAGAGCACGACTTTCTCTGCGTCGGTCAGCGAAGCGGTCGGCTCATCGAAGATCACGGCCTTGGCGTCCACGGTGAGCGCGCGGGCGATTTCGACCATCTGCTGATTGGCAATTGAGAGGTCGCCGACGCGGGTCTTGGCATCGAAACCCACTTTCAGCTTTTGCAGGATTGCGTTGGTCTGTTCGGCAAGCTTGCCCCAGTCGACGCGGCCAAAGCTTTTCTTGGGTAATTCGCCCAGATAGATATTCTCGGCCACTGTCAGTTCTTCGGCGAGGCTGAGTTCCTGATGGATGAAGACGATGCCCTTCGCTTTTGCTTCAAGCGGGCCTGACATGACAACCTTGTCGTCGCCCATGTAGATATCGCCGCCGTCGGGCTGGTAGATCCCGCCCAGGACTTTCATCAGTGTTGACTTGCCGGCGCCGTTTTCCCCCATCAGCGCATGGACTTCGCCTGGCATGACCGAGAAGGACACATCGTCGAGGGCGCGCACCCCGGGGAACGTCTTGACGATATTGTCGAGGTGGAGGACGGGTTTCGCGTCGGTCATACCTTCAACTCCTCTTTGCCCTTGATGTTGAGCTGGCGATCCAGGAACAGAACCGCGATCAGGATCAGACCGATCACGAGGTTCACGGTGGATGTGTCCGCGCCGATGTGGCCCAACCCCTTGCGAAGCAACTGGATTGCAATGACGCCGCCGAAGGTGCCAATGACTGATCCCGCGCCGCCTGTGATCTTGGTGCCCCCAAGAACGACGGCGGTGATGACCCAAAGCTCGTAAAGTTGCCCGTCATTGGGGTTCACCGAGCCGCTTTCCGAGTAGAAGACCACCGCAGAAAGCGCGGCGAGAAACCCGATGATCGCGAAGTTGATCATCATGTGCGGGCCGACGCGGATGCCGGCGTTCACCGCCGCCTCACGATTGTCGCCGATGGCATAGGCGTTCCGACCATGGACCGTCTTGGTCATCAGGAACCAGATGGCAATGGTCACGGCCACGAGAAACCATGATGCTGTTGCGAATCCCAGAAACTCAGCCTCGGCGAAATCCACCAAGGTCCAGTTCAAGTGGCTGGTCGGGTTCTCGCCGTTGAACATGAAGACGATCCCGCGAAAGCCCAGCATCGATCCCAGCGTGACGATGAAGGCATCAACGCCGGTTTTCCAGACGATCAGGCCGTTCAATGCGCCGAGAAAGGTGCCGACGGCAAGTGCCAGAAGCCATGCCACGGGGATGACCCAGTCGCCAAGACCGGCAAAGATCGGCCAGGTCATGCTGTCGAGAAGAATGATCGCAGCAATGGCGAAGGTCGCACCGACCGAAAGGTCGATGTTGCCGTTCACCATGACCAGGGTCATGCCCATGGCAATGATTCCGATGGGCGCAGACTGCTTGAGCAACAAAAGCATGTTGTCCCAATCCATGAAGGCCTGATCCGAGATCGAAAGGTAGGATCCGGCGATGCTGAAGAAGATCAACTCGAGAATGATGAATCCCCAAATCGCGCCACCGGCCAAAGCCTTGGAGAGTGTTCCCTTTTGCATTGCTTCGCCTCCCTTACGCGATCGGTGACCAGAGCTTGCCGCGCTTGGCTGCGATATCGAGCCAGACGGCAAGGGTAATAATGACCCAGGTCACGACGAACTGGACGTAGAACTGCAAGCCAACCAGCAGCAGGCCGTTCTGGATAAAGCCCAGGATCAACACTCCGATCACGGTTTTGAAGATCGTGCCCGATCCGCCAAGTAGCGAAGCGCCCCCCAGAATAACCGCGGCGAGGACTTCGAGCTCAAGACCTTGTCCCACAGTGTTTTGCGAGCCGAGCGACCGGCTGGCCTGAATGAGACCTGCGGTTGCGACGCAAAAGGCCGACGTCAGGTAGCAGTAGAACACCGTCCGGGCACGCGGAATTCCCGAGAACGTGGCAGCTGTTCCATTGCCCCCAACAGCATAGACCTTCCGTCCGAAAGGTGTCTTGGCCAGCACCATGCCAAGGACTGCTGCAAGTAGGACAAAGATCAGGATCGGCACCGGAATGCCAAGCGCATCGCCTTGGCCGAAGACACCAAACCAGGTGCCAGCCTTGTCAGCAATGTCCATGTTCTGGCCGCCGGAATAGGTCAGGGTAAGCCCGTGGATGGCCGAGAGCATCCCCAATGTCACGATGAGAGAATTGAGCCTGAGATATCCGACCAGAAATCCGATGAACGCCCCGAGACAGAGCGTCATCGCGAACATGGCAGGGATGGCCATGAGGGGTCCGATCTTGTCATGCAGATCCAGCACGACGATGGTCGAAAACGACATCATCGATCCGACCGAAAGATCGAGATTTCCGCTGATGACGACGAATGTCACGCCAAGCGCAATCACGCCGATAATCGCGGAGGAGCGGATGACACTCAAGACGTTGTCAGCCGAGAGAAATTTTGGATTGGCGATGGTGAATGCGATCATGAAAAGTACAAAGGCAATCAGGATGCCCTGGCTTGCGAGCACGCTCCCCAGACGTTCCTTTGATAGTGTCGCCATTTTCTTCCCCTCCCTCAGGTCGTCGGTGCGCGTTGGCTGCCGACGATCACCGTATTTTGCTGTGCCCTAGACCAGCGTCATGCCCCCGTCGATCATGACGATCTGACCGGTCATGTAGTCGCTGTCCCTGGACGCAAGGAACGTTGTCGTTCCGGTGATATCCTCGGGTCGCGCCACGCGGCCCCGCAGGATCTCTGCCGAGAACTGCTCCATCGCTTGTCCGGGCCGTTCGGCGGCACCGATCTCCATCAGGTCCTTGTCGACCTGTTCCCACATTTCAGTCGCCACCACACCGGGGGCAAAACCCGTGACCGTAATGTCATGCCTGGCCAGATCGCGCGCGCCGGATTGCGTCAGCGAGACCACGGCCCATTTCGAGGCACAATAAGGCGCGACATTGTCAAACCCCTGACGGCTGGCGATGCTCGCGGTGTTGACGATCTTGCCGCCGCCACCCTGCGCGATCATCTGGCGCGCGGCTTCCTGCATGCCGATCAGACAGCCTAGCCCGTTCACGCCCATGATGAAATTCCAATTGTCCTCGGTTACGTCCATGAAGTTCATCGGCTTGTTCACGCCAGCGTTGTTGAACTTTACGTCGAGGCGACCAAAAGTTTCGACCGTGTGCATGATCATTGCGCGGACGTCATCGCGGTTGGTCACATCCACCCGTGCCGAAGTGACATTGCCTCTGCTGCCGTTCAGGCGGCTGCGGTTTGCATCCGCGACTTCGGCCACCTTTTCGCCGTTGATGTCGGCAAAGCAGACCTTGGCTCCCTCGTCGAGAAGCGCCTCTGCGATGGCCCGTCCGATGCCCTGTGCGGCACCTGTCACGATGCATACGCGATCAGAAACACGTCCCATGGCGCGCCTCCCCGAAGTTCGTTCTGTTTGCTGTTGGACGTGAACGGGGCGCGGCTTTGCCACGCCCCGTTTGTGCAAGTGCCTTAGAACACCGGCTTGGTGAAGTCGCCCATGTTGTCCTGAGTGATCTTCGGCGTGTCGAAGTAGTTCAGGAAGGGAATCTCTTCGCCATTCAACACGTCGATCGCGGTCTTCAGCGCGGCTTCAGCGTCATCGACCGGCGACTGGTAGATCGAACCCCAGTAGTCACCTGCGCCCATGGCCTCGTAGCCGACGGCAAAGTTCGTGGCACCGACGAAGATGATGCCGTCGCGACCTGCCGCCTTGGCGGCGTTCAGCGCGCCCACGCCCATGTTGTCGTCGCCGGAGTAGACGCCGTCGATGTCGTCATATTTGACAAGGAAGGCTTCCATGACCTGCTGCGACTTCTCGCGGTTCCAGTCACCTGGCTGCTGGTCGATTTGCTCGACGTTCGGGCAAACCTCGGGCAAACGGTCGTTGAATCCCTGGGCGCGTTCGATGGCCGTCGTGTAGCCCGGCTGGCCGGTGATGTGTACGACCTTGGCTTCGTTTTCGACGCCCATTTCCTTGAACTTGTCGCACATGATCTCGGCCGAACGTGCACCCTGCGTGATGTTGTCGGGGCCCGAGAACGACTTGACGAAGTCGAAGCCCTGCTCGGCGATGTTGGAATTGGTCACGATCACCGGAATACCGGCCTGATGCGCCTTGCGGACGGCGGGAATGACGGCCTCGCCGTTGGTCGGCCAGATGATGATGGCGTCGACTTCCTGCTGGATCAGGTCTTCCATTTGGGCGATCTGACGTGCGACGTCGCCGCCAGCGTCAAGCACGACGGTCTCGACATCTGCATTTGCGTCAGCGGCGGCGATGAAAGCTTTCTCGTAAGTGGTCTGATAGCTGTCAACGCCGACGTTGTTCTGCGTGATGCCAATTTTCATGGTTTCGGCCGACGCCATGCCTGCCATTGCGACCAAAGCAGTGCTGGCTACAAGTGTGCTGCGAAATTTCATTGTTAGGTCTCCTCCCGGAAGTTCCGTGGTTAATCCGTGTCAGTCGGTCGCCATTCGAAAAGCGACCGTCCCCCAGCAAGCCGGGCGATAGCCATTAAATCGCACAGCTTCATCAGTGCAGAACTCAGGCATTATATCCATTATGGATATCAAATTATCCATTACGGATATTTTGGCAATGCTCTACCCTGTCCAAATTGGGCAACTGTCGGAGGTACAAACATGGGCGGATCAATTCCATCCAAATCGGACACCAAAACGGCTCGACCGACGAGCCATGGGCGGAAAAGGCCACAAGCATCAATGAATGCCATGGGGGGACATAACTCGGCTGGACTGATTTCGCCACAAGCGAAATCCGATGCACTCGAGATGTTGTCCTTTTTGGACAGTTTCAGTGACGAGCTGGACGGGTCATTTGAGCTGATTGCGCCCAGTCCGCATCTCCGCATGATGGTTTCACTTCTGAACGCGCATTTCTCCGGGAAGACGGTAACACCAACCTCATTGATCGGCGCCAGCCGGGTGCCATATGCCACGGCCAACCGCAAATTGAGGGAAATGATCGATGCGGGACTGATCGAACAACGCACGCGTACGACAAGCGGCAAGAGCTTCTCAATGCACCCCAGTGATCAGCTCTTGGAAGAGTGGATGCAGATCTCGGGTCGGCTGCGGCGCCTTGCCGAGGTCAGTTTCGGTGTCCAGCAGCGGAGTACAGAGACCAAGGACTATTATTTTGGCGGCAGCTACGCTGCGGCGCAGTCGATCCCGCCGCTCAGCGTTCTGCCAGAACCTCTCAAGGTGCCCGGTGGCATTCGCGTACTGGTGCACGGCGATCCCACATTCATGGTAATGGACACGCTGAAACGCCAGTTCGAACAGGTGATTGGGACTCAGATAAGCCAGCGCGCCTTTTCCATCGACCGTTTGCGCGAAGAGGCGTTGCGCAATGCCGAGCGCCCAACCAGCCGGTATGACATCATCGCCGTGGACCTTCCGTGGATCGGAGAGTTTGCCGAAAAGAACGTCCTGCTGCCGCTGGATCAGGTGATGGATGTCTCGCGGCTGGACCCCGCGGATTTTCATACCGCCGGATGGCAGGCAGCGCATTGGGCTGGCCGGTCATATGGCGTGCCTGCGCAGACGACGCCCGAGCTCTTGTTTTATCGCCGCGACCTATTTGCCGAGGCCGGGTTGGAACCACCCGCAACAACCGACGATCTGCTTGCTGCCGCACGAACGCTGCACAATCCGCGCCGGGGTTTGTTTGGCATCGCATGGAACGCGGCACGCGGCACGGCCCTTGGGCACACTGTTTTGATGACCATGGCAGATTTCGGTCAGCCGGTCCTGAATATCCCCGAGATTGCCGGCGGTTTCGATACGCGAAACCTATCTGCCGGTGGCTATCGCCCTATGATCGACACCGAAGCTGGACTACGCGCGGCTGAGTTCTTGCTAGAGCTGTTGCAGTTCTCACCCCCCGACATCCTTTCAATGTCCTGGTATGAACGGGTGCGGCCCTACGCCGAAGGCAGCATTGCGATGGCCTACGGCTACACGTTGCTGGCACCTTATTTCGAGCGTGACCAAGGCTCGCCGGCCTATGGGCAGACCGGCTATCTGCCGCATCCTTACGGTCCAGGCGCCAATCCGGTCGCACCGGTTGGGGGCTATGTCATGGGCATTCCCGCCAATCTGCAACCCGAACGCATTCCTGCCGCAGTCGAAGCGCTGACGGTCTTCACGTCGCCAGCGGCACAGAAGCTGTACGTCGAGAACGGCAGTCGAACCAACCCGCGCTACTCGGTTGCGTCCAATCCCGACGTGCGCCGCGCCTCGCCGATCTTCGAGGCGGTGGATGCCATGTCCTGGCGTGACGAATTGCAGTTCTGGCCGCGTCCGCCGGTGCCCGAAATCAACGACATCATTCGCATCTGTGGCGAGGAATTCCACGACATGCTGCGCGGGATCAGCCCCCCGCGAGACACGTTGCGCAGAGCCCAGGAGCGGGCTGATGCGCTGATGGGAAAACCATAGATTCACGGAGGAGAGACCATGGACCCCAATCGCCTGAAAGGTAAGAACATCCTGATCACCGGTGCCGCGCGCGGCATGGGTGCGGCCAATGCCGAGGCCTTCGCCGCCCAGGGCGCGAATGTTTGTCTTGGGGACCTTGATCTCGACGAAGCGCAGAAGGTGGGGGACCGCATCAACGCTGCCGGAAACGGCAAGGCAATCGCCGTCAAGATGGACGTGACCAGGCGCGAGGACAACGCGGCTGCCGTCGCCGCGACGGTCGATGCATTTGGCTCGATCAACGTGGGCCTCTTCAACGCTGGCCTGAACAAGCCCCGGTTCTTCATGGACATCGATGAAGACAACTGGGACATGATCATGAACGTCAACACGAAGGCGATGTGGCTGGGCATGCAGGAAACCGCCCGCCAGATGATCGCACAAGGTCCCGAAGGCGGCCCTTACAAACTGATCAATGTGGGCAGCATCGCGTCTAAAAAGCCGCTGGTGGATGTGACCGTGTATTGCACCTCGAAATACGGCTGTCTGGCGCTGACCGAATGCGGTGCTCTCGGGCTGGCCGAGCACAACATCACCGTGAATGGCTACGCACCCGGTGTCGTGGTGACCCCCCTCTGGGAGCAACTCGACAAGGACCTGGTCGAGATCGGCTTCAAGGAACGTGAAGGCCAGGCTTATGACGACATCACCCAGAACAACCTCGTCATCAAACGTGTTTCCTACCCCGAAGACATCACCGGCACGGCATCGTTCCTCGCGTCCTCGGACAGCGATTACATGACCGGTCAGATGATCTCGATCGATGGCGGGTGGGTCACGAAGTAACGCGTCAAACCCTTGATTTTCAGAACTAGCCGGGTGCGTGAGATCGCACCCGAAAGGAGCCTATTCATGTCACGCGCACTGATGCCAAATATGCTGACACCACAAGACCTGGAACCCAACTGGGAGTGGCGCGAGCGCCTTCCGGCTTGGGGTCACATGTCGGTCGATTTCGAACGCCGCATCGACCACGACCGTCTGCGCCGCTACCGTCTGGCCCGCACCCGGCAGAGCTTGCAGAACTCGAACGCTGGTTCGCTGCTGCTATTTGATGTGAACAACATCCGCTATGTGTCGGCCACCAAGATCGGTGAGTGGGAACGGGACAAGATGTGCCGCTTCTGCCTGCTGACCGGTGACGACAGTCCTTATGTCTGGGATTTCGGATCGGCCGCGGTGCATCATCAGCGGTATTCAGACTGGCTGGAACCCGATCACTGCCTTGCCGGCGTTGTCGGCATGCGCGGGACCATTCCTCCCGACTTCGGCCTGATGCAGAAATACGCGAAGATGATCGCGCAACTGATCAAGGACGCAGGCATGGCAGACATGCCGGTGGGCGTGGACTATGCCGAAACCGCGATGTTCCACGCACTGCAGGCCGAGGGCATCAAGGTCGTCGATGGTCAGCAGATCATGCTGGCGGCGCGCGAGATCAAGAACTGGGACGAAATTCAGCTTCTGACGCAGGCCGCTTCGATGGTCGATGGCGTCTATCACATGATCTACGAGGAACTGAAACCGGGTGTGCGCGAAAGCGATATCGTCGCGCTGTCGAACAAGATGCTCTATGAAATGGGCTCGGACGACGTTGAGGCAATCAATGCCATTTCCGGCGAGCGATGCAATCCGCACCCGCACAATTTCACCGACAGGCTGATCCGCCCCGGCGATCAGGCGTTCTTTGACATCCTGCAAAGTTACCAGGGATACCGCACCTGTTACTACCGCACGTTCAACGTGGGCCGCGCCACACCGGCGCAGAACGACGCCTATGTGAAGGCGCGGGAATGGATCGACGCTTCCATCGCCATGATCAAGCCAGGCGTGACGACCGATAAAGTGGCCGAGGTTTGGCCTACGGCGGAGTCGTTGGGCTTTCCGAACGAGGACGCGGCTTTCGGTCTGCAGTTCGGCCACGGTCTGGGCCTGGCGCTGCACGAGCGCCCGATCATCAGCCGGGCGATCAGCCTGGATCACCCGATGGAAATCCAGACCGGCATGGTGTTTGCGCTGGAAACCTATTGTCCCGCGGCCGATGGTTACTCGGCCGCGCGTATTGAGGAAGAGGTCGTGGTGACCGAAACCGGCTGCGAGGTGATTTCGCTCTTCCCGGCCGAAGACCTGCCTATCGCAAACCGGTACTAAGCCATGGCCAATCCGTTCGATCTGACGGGGCGCAAGGCGCTCGTGACCGGGGGTGCCACCGGCATCGGCGAGGGCATTGCCCTCGGCCTGGCTGCCGCCGGTGCCGATGTGGCCCTGACATATCGCAGCCACGCGCCCGAAGATACTCTGGCAAAGATCGAGGCGGCGGGTCGCACCGGCGCGGCAGTCAAGGCCGATTTTGGCGGCATGGATGAGGCCGCGGCCGAGACCGTCGTTGACTTTGCCAAAGAGGCACTCGGCGGGCTCGACATTCTGGTGAACAACGCGGGCATCATCCACCGCGAGGATTCAACAGAGATGCCGCTTGAAGACTGGCGGCGCGTGCTGTCGATCAACCTCGATTCCGTCTGGCTTCTGAGCCAGGCGGCGGGTCGCCGGATGATCGAACAGGGGGCGGGCAAGATCGTGATCGTCGCGTCGGTTCTAAGCGCGCAAGGCGGGTTGCGTGTACCGGCCTATGCTTCAAGCAAACACGCCGTTCTGGGGCTCACACGCGCGCTTTGCAATGAATGGGCCCCGCACGGCGTCAACGTGAACGCCATCGCGCCGGGGTACACGGCCACGGACAACACGCAGGCGCTCCGCGACGATCCTGAACGGTCGAAGGCGCTTCTGGAACGCATACCGGCGGGGCGCTTTGCCGAACCATCCGAGATTGCCGGCGCGGCGGTTTTCCTTGCGTCAGATGCAGCGTCCTACTGTCACGGAAGCGTGGTGACGGTAGACGGTGGCTGGCTGGCCAGATGAAAGAGAAGTCATGACGAATTCGCTGACAGGAAAAACTGCGCTTGTCACCGCCGCGGCAAACGGTATCGGGCGCGCGTCTGCCAAGGCATTGGCGGCACGCGGCGCGTCGGTCATCGCCACGGATATCGACGGGGATGGACTAAGCGCACTCGCGTCGGACCGGATCACAACACGTCAATTGGACGTGCTGGACGCAGAAGCGGTGTCGGCGCTGGTCGCTGATGCACCCCCGTCGGATATCCTCGTGAACTGCGCGGGCTGGGTGCACGATGGCACCATTCTCGATTGCGATGATGCGGCCTGGGACCGGTCGTTCGACTTGAATGCCAAGGCCATGTTCCGACTGATCAAGGCGGTTCTACCGGGGATGTTGGACAAAGGCGCGGGGTCGATTGTCAACATCGCCTCGATTGTCTCGAGCGAAAAAGGCGCGCCGCGCCGGTTTGCTTATGGCGCATCCAAGGCGGCGATCATCGGCATGACCAAGGCAATTGCCGCCGATTTCGTGCGTGATGGGGTCCGCTGCAATGCGATCTGCCCCGGCACCGTGCAGAGCCCATCTTTGGAGGATCGCCTGCGCGCAACGGGTGATTTCGACAAGGCACTTGCTGCCTTCAAGGAAAGACAACCGATGGGACGTCTCGGCACGCCCGAGGAGATCGCCGAGATGGTCTGCTACCTCGCAGGCGATCTGTCGGCCTTCACCACGGGTCAATCCTTTGCTGTCGATGGGGGATGGTCGATCTGATGGGGCTGGACCGTGCAGCATCCATAGACGACCTGCGGGCGCGGGCGAAGCGCCGGATCCCGCGCTTTGCCTTTGATCTGGTGGATGGCGGGGCCGAGAACGAGCGCAACCTGCACCGCAATGCACAGGCCTTCGAAGAGGTCGAACTGGTGCCGCGTTACATGGTGGACGTCTCGGAGATCGACACCAAGGCCGAACTCTTTGGCCAAACATACGATCTGCCGTTCGGACAGGCGCCCATCGGCATGCTGAACGCCTTCTGGCCCGATGCCGACTTGACGCTCGCCCGGCTCTGCAAGCGCGAGAACGTGCCCTACGTCGCCAGTTCCGCCGCCTCCACAACCTTGGAGAAATTGGCCGAGGTGGCGGACGGCAACGGCTGGTTCCAGCTTTATGTGTCGGGCGATGAGACCGTGACCGAGGGCCTGATCAGCCGCGCCGAAGCGGCGGGATATGACGTCATGATGGTCACCGTTGATGTCCCCGCCGCGGGCAAACGCGACCGTGATCTTCGCAATCAGCTTTCGGTACCATTTAAGTTCACGCCGGAGGTCATTTGGCAATGCGCCACGCACCCGCAATGGGCGCTGACCAGTCTGCGCCACGGAACCCCCAATATCGCCAACTACGCAGACCTACTGCAAAGCGCCACGTCCTATGCAGACGTGCAAAAGACGCTGATCACGCCTGGCCTGACGTGGGATATGCTTCGGGGCCTACGGGACCGTTGGAAGGGGACTTTCCTGGTCAAAGGTATCCTGCATCCGCAAGATGCTGCCAAATGCGTTGATCTGGGTGCGGATGGCATCGTGGTGTCTAACCATGGCGGGCGACAAGTCGCGTTCGGCCCGGCAACGATCGAGGCACTGCCGGCGATCACCGAGGCA
>JBCBAV010000109.1:0-12997 GCA_038532285.1 Pseudomonadota bacterium
GGCCCCGTGCAAGGCCGGTCGCACTGGAAAGGGCTGCGATGGTCGCCCAGTGCGGCGGAACTGGTCGAGGCGACAACAGGCGAACGCCTGACCGATGCACCACCGCCCCGCAATGCTGATCAGGTGCCGTTTTGACCCCGCGCCCCGGCACCCTCACCTACGTCGCGCATCACCTCGCACCCCGCGCCCCGGGTGAGGGAGGTGATCACAGGTCACCTGAGAAGGGAAACAGGGCGAGGGTAAGCGGACCCCGCCGTGGTCCGGCGGGGAAGGTAGTTTCGAAAAAATCGGGGGTTTCAGGTCAAACACCTCACCTCCCTCACCTCACCTTCACCTTACTTATTCTCTCTAACTTATTGAAAATATTGAGATGGGTGATGCAGGTGAAGAAGGTGAGGCCAGTACATATGCGCGAAAAAATCATGTGCAGAGAAAAAAACGAAATCAATGGGGCGTGGGTCACCCGCCTCACCTGGGAAAAGGCGTGAGAATGGCCAGAAAAAACAGCAAGCGCGCGGCGACCGAGATCAGCTTGCCCCCCTTCCCATGGCAAACCGAGATCGCCTGTGCGAGTGGGAAGGCCGTGCGCACGCCGCGCAAGAATGTGGTCAAGGGCACTGTCGATCTGCCCGGCACACCCGACGTTCATGGCGATGTTGTGGCGAACCGGGCCAAAGTCTGGCGCACGACCCAAGCGCCGGTGCTGGCCACGCTCAACCCATCGGCGCGCGCGGCGGTGATGGATTATGCAGAGGCATTTGGTGTCGTGCATTCATCGGGCGGCACCAGTGACCCGAGCGGTGGCGGTGGCGGCGGTGGTGGTGCGCGCAGCCCCAATCTGCGTGCGATCATCGGTGCCGAGCGTCTGCGTCACATGAATGCCGCGCTTTCCGGTGGTAAGATGGTTGTGCCGCTCAAGAATGCCCGCCGCATTCGCCGGGGTGACGGTCTGGCCCGCATATCCCTGCGCCAGCTTGCCGAATGGGTGGCCGTTGATGAATTGACGCGTGCGGAGGTTCTGCGCCGTTCTGGGGCCGCGCCTTCGAATGATCTGGCACGCGATGGGTTTACGCTCGCCTTGACCGATATGGGTGAGCGTCTGGCCATTTGTTGCGGCTACACGGATGCACCGCACGCGGTCGAAAAGCTGCGCAACATGCCGGGGGCTGGTGTATAAGCCTCCGCATCGTCGCAGTGGTGCGCGTGGCTGACCCCTTCCCGGTTGCCCCGCCACTGCGGTTTCACAAGCCCCCGGTGTCGCCCCATGATTGGATGTGCGCCCGGGGGCTTCGCATATCAGGGCACCGCGCATGCAATTTGGCATCAAGAGCAACATCAAAGAGGTCCAGCGCGGCCTCAACGATGTTGCCCGCAGCCAAATACCATTCGCGACCGCAATGGCCATCAATGACGTGCTGCGCGATATCAAGCGCAATTGGGAAAAGCGGCTGCGCAAGAGTATCGACCGCCCGACCCGCTTCACCATGCAGGCCTTTGCCATTCGACGTGCGAACAAGCGCACATTGTCTGGGGCGATCTTTGCCAAGGATATCCAAGAGGAATATCTGCAATGGCTGGAAGAAGGTGGCACCCGCAAGCCTAAACGCCGCGCTGTGCTGGTGCCAGTTCGCCAGCGCTTGAACAAATACGGCAACATCCCCCGGCGTGCGGTCGGGCGGGCTATCGCCAGCCCCAAGACATTTTCGGGCGCACCCAAGGGAAAACCCCGCGCCGCTGGTATTTATCAGCGCACGGGCCGGGGTCGGAATGCGGGCCTCAAGCTGTTGGTGCACTATGCCGACGACGCGACATACAAACCTAGGCTGCGTCTGATCGCAGGCGCGGCCAAAACTGCGACCGCCCGCTTGCCCGGCGCCATACTGCGCGCGGTGCGGAGGGCAGTCGGGTCGGCACGCTAGGTCAGGTTGGGGCATAGGTTCTTCCCAGCCCAACCGCCCATGGGTAATTCGCGCGCATGTTTGGTGTGTGACTTTCTGTTTTTTTGGCGCTTGCGCTTTGGGTTGTGGTTGTTGTTGTCGCCATCATGCGCGGGGTGATCTGTTGAAACGTGAGGTGTCGCTATGACCGACCAAGCGCCTGCTTTGCGCCCCCTCACCGCCGAGGAGGTCGCGCTTGCTGAGGCCTTCCCGCTTCCCGGCAACACACCTGACGCGATTGTAAACAAATCCCAGCTTGAGGTTGCCTTAAACGTTTCAGGCACGACCATCTCGGCGTGGCTGCGCCGCCCCGACAACCCACTACCATTCGAAACGGCGGGCGCAAACGGGCGGTCTTATGAATTTCGCCTGTCGGTCGCTTATGCCTGGATGCGGGCGATGCGCGCCGATGAGGAGAGCGCCAAGGCTGCGGGTGACGCGGCGGCGGCGCAACTGTCGCTTGCCTTGCTGGGCGGTGAGACGGCGGCAGATGCCAACGGCAAAATGAGCCTCGCCGATCAGCGCAAGCTACTCGAACTTGAGGCTTTGCGCCGCGTTGAGGCCACCAACCGTGGTGAACTCGTGCGCCGTGATGATTTGGTTTTGGGGGTGGAGGAGATCTTCGCCGCGATCCGGGATGGCCTTGACGCCTTGCCTGATCGACTTGCCCGTGAACTTGGCCTTGAGGGCCGTGATCTGGAAAGAATTGAAACCGCGTGTGATGACGTTCTGTCGAGCGCCAGCCGGTCGGTGTCAGAGGTGATCGGCGATGGCGAAGGAACGCGAGGAACTCTTTGATATTGAGCCTCTGCCACCATTCGCTCGGGTTGAGGAAGCCATCCGCGAGGCGCTGCCCACTCTGATGCCAAGGACGCGGGTGCAGGTCAGCGAGACTGCCACGCGCCGCAAGATCAAGTCGGGTGGTCAATGGGTGCCCTATCGCCATGATGTGGCACCGTACATGATTGAGCCGATGGACGTGACCACATCGCGCCGGTTTGATTCAATCGCCTTTGTCGGCCCGGCCCGATCCTCTAAATCGGAGGGTTTGGTCATCAACCCGCTGGTGCACGCCATTCTGGCACAGCCCCGTGTGGTCGCTGTGTTCAGCCCAACAAAGGGTGCTGCGCAGGAATGGTCCGAAGGTGTGCTTGCTGAACTGGTGCTCAACTCGCCCGAGATCAGATCAATGCAGGCCACCGGCAAGGGGTCTGACAATATTTTCACCAAGCGGTTCAAGGGGGGTACGCGCCTCACCGTGGACTGGCCGGTGGGCGATAAGCTGGCCCAGCGTTCCATCGCGCTGGTGATCGGCACGGACTACGACAAGTTCAAAGCCGATATCGGTGCGAACTCTGACGGCATGGGTGAGGGTGGCGCATTCGGCTTGATGCGAAAACGTACCGAGGATGCCGGTTCACGCGGAATGACGATTGTGGAATCTTCGCCCCGCTTTCCGATCATTGATGAAACATGGTCGCCAAAGACACCACATGAGGCGCCACCATGCGCCGGGGGGGTCGTGCCGATCTACAACAAAGGTACGCGTGGGCGTCTTTACTGGCCGTGTTTCGACTGTGGCAAGCCATATGAGCCGCGCTTTGATCGCCTCGAGTGGCCCGAGGATGGCAACGCGCTTGAGCGCGGCAAACGTGCTTTCATGTGCTGCCCGCATTGCGGTGGTGTGACCGAGGCGCGGCATAAAGCGGAGCGCAACGGTGCCGCGCAGTGGTTGCATGAATGCCAAGATGGTGAGTTGGTGCCGTTGTCTGACCTCAAGCGCGAGGTCGCAACCGCATCCTATTGGCTCACCGGCCCTGCCGCTGCGCTGGCGCCATGGTCGCGCATCGTGAGCCGCTTTATCGAGGCCGAGCATGAATATGAAAAAACAGGCGGTGAGGGTAGCCTAAAGACCGTCACGAATGTCGAGTTGGGCCTTCCCTATTTGCCTCGCGCTCGGTCGGTCAGTGCAGGCCTTTCGGCGGATGTTTTGAAAGACGCTGCGACCGATCACGCTTGGCAAACGGTGCCCGATGGCACCGCCTTTCTCACCGCCGCTATCGACGTCCAGAAAGGCAAGTTTGTTTGTCAAGTCGAAGCATGGATGCTTGATTTGGAAAGGGTTGTTATCGACCGGTTTGATATCGTCAACCCGCCTGACACGGCACCGAATGCAGAGGCCCGCGCAATCAACCCGGCGCGCTATGGCGAGGATTGGGATGCGATCTTGCCTCTATTCGAAAAGGTGTACCCGTCGACCGATGGCGCTTTTGGATTCAAGGTGCTCGGCATCGTGTGTGACTTGCGCGGCGAGCCGGGGGTGACACCCCGCGCTCGGGACTTCTATCGCAAGTGTCGCATCCTGCACCGAAACCGGTTTTATCTGGTGATGGGGAAAGGTGGCGATCTGACCCCGCGCGCGGTTTTGCGACACCCTGAAACAGCCCATCGCGGCAAGGATCATGTGGCGCGCGATGTACCAGCCATCACGGCGGGTACTGATCGGCTCAAGGATGAGGTAGCCGCTTCGCTCATGCGGGACGAGGCTGGTGAACGCAAGCTGAATATCCCCCGATATGCACCGCATGAGGTGTTCGAGGAATATTGCGCCGAGCGTCGATACGACAAGGGGTGGGATAAACGCCCCGGTGTGCAGCGAAACGAGGCTTTGGACCTGAGTGTCTACAGCCTTGCGCTGGTCATCGTTCTTGAGGCCGAGGCGATCAAACGCGATGCGCCCCCATCATGGGCCAAGCCCGGCCCCGAAAACATGATGGCGGTCACATACGCGACCGAGGATGGCGACACCAAAACCTGCGATGTCATTTCGCCCAAACCGAAACCGGAAACCTCGAAAAAATGGGGCGTCAAACGGCCCAAAAGGAGAAAGTGGTAATGGCACTTAACCGAGCCGAGATTATCGGAAACCTTGGGGCTGACCCCGAGGTCCGTAGCTTTGCCAATGGTGGCAAGGTCGCAAACCTGTCGGTTGCGACCACCCGGAAATGGAGAGATCGCAACAGCGGTGAAACCCGTGAGCAGACCGAATGGCACCGTGTGGCGATTACAGCGGATGGCCTTGCGGGAGTGGCCGAGCGATACCTGAAAAAGGGCTCAAAGGTCTTTATCGCCGGTCGGTTGCAAACCCGAAAATGGCAGGACCAAAGCGGGCAAGATCGCTACACAACCGAGATTGTTGTCGCCGCTTATGAGGGTACGCTTGAGATGCTCGGCGAGGGTCGCGCAGGCGGTGCCAGCAATCAACGCAATGAGACATCCCCCTCGAACCAAACCGCCCCGGCGCCGGATCTGGACGACGAAATACCGTTCTGATCTCGACTGAAAAATCACAAAATTGAAGGTGCATCATGCAACTTGGCAACAGCACTTCCTTGGTGTCTGGGGTGGTGAAATTACCCACGATTCCGTCGCGTTTTTCATTTTCGGTCGATGGGAGCGAGGCGTTACTCGCCGTTGCCGACACACCTTCGGACACCCAGGCGATTCCGGTTATATCGTCCTTTGTGGTCGATGGTATCGACAGGGTTGCAAGTCTGGATGACGCACCGGAAATCGCGACTGACATCGCACCGGGCGCAAAGAATGCGGGCAACGTGATCACCCAAGCGGTGGTCGATGGCTTGCAATCGGGCGATGTGGTTTTGTTTCGCTATCGGATAACCGCTTTGGGTGGTAACCCGTTCATTCCAAACCCCTCACCTTTTACGCAGGATGTGAACCCACTGCCGTCATCACTTGGGTGGCATGCGGTCCTTTTGACCGTTCGGGATGATTGGGTGCCAAACACCGGCACAGTGAACGCCGTGAACAACGCGGCGGATTCAACCACCTATGAAAGTGCTTCACTGCGCCGGGTGTCGTGGCGCTTTGATCTCACCGCCGTTCCGGTGGGTGCGCGTGTAGAGTGGTCGCTTTCGTTTGGAACGGATATCTGGTCAGGTTCATCCGTCAAGCCGAACGGCGACACGTACTATGTCGATCCGGCGGGGTCTGATAAGAAAGGCACAGGCGCCCGCGCCGCACCATTCAAAACGCCGGAGAGGGCGCAGCGCGGGTGTCAACCGGGCGACACCATCATTCTGCGTAAAGGAACGTACCGCCCGTTTGAAGTTACAGTTTCCGGGGTGGCTGGAAATCCCATTACAATCACGACGCTGCCCGAGGAACGTCATCAAGCCCGCATTGTTGGAAATCTTGCGTTTCATTCCGTCTATGGTGGCTTCGGCGTAACCCCGGCCAACGACAATTTCGATACGCGTGACGGTATTCGAGTTTCTGGCCGGAATCACGTTGTCATTCGCGATTTGTACATCGGTTACGTGTGGCGAAACGGAATTTTCATTATCGGTGCTGGCGAAAACACTGTCACCGGAAATCATCTGATTGAAAACTGCGTTTTCGAGTATTCGGGCCTGTCAGCGATCAATATTGCGGGTGAACGCAGCGATATGCAGGTGCCGGTGGGCGATGCGTACCGCACTCGAAATGTGGATGTGATCGGCTGTGATGTGAGCCGCACGAATGTGGTGACAGACTACAACAATAATACGATGAACTCCAACGGTGAGCCGGGCGGTGTGGGTGAAGCAATCACCATTGCGAATTCCGTGCAGTCTGTTCGTATCCTTGGGTGTTACATTCACGATACCCGTCAGTACGGCGTAGACGCCAAGAACCACGTGGCCGATATCGAGATCGACGGAAACCTCTTTGAGGATGTCGACAGATATGCTGGGTACTGCGATGCGGGTGAGCAAGATGTACGCCGCGTTCGCTTTACCAGAAACCGCGTTTTGCGGTGTCGTCATGGGTTTGTTTGCGCACGGGAAGAAGATGGAAACGACGCGGGCAACGAGTTGGTGCTTGAGGATATCACGATTGAGGATAACTGGTTCATTGACACCGAGCGGTCCTGGTTCCTTCTGCAAAAGCACCCGACCAAAGACACGGAAAACAAGGGCCTGTATCGCCGGATATACGCGCGGCGAAACCGTTCCTACAACTCAAACCTAGGCCGTATCTTTGCCGAGGTGAGTATTGATGAATTGGTGGCTTTCGGGAGCAACTCAGATGGCGTTTCGGTGGTGTCTGATATTGTCTTTGAGGACAACATATCTTGGAACCCTGGCCGGTCGCACACCAACAGAACGGACGTGTTAAGTGACCCGCGTTTCACTTTTACGGGCAACATCAATTGTGACCCGGGCAGCGCGGAAGGCGTTGACCCCGGGTATGCAAATCCGGGCCGGGGTGATCTGAGCCTCGCCGCATGATGGTGCGATAACCCTGACTGCCGAACCGTTGATCGCAATACTTGCCTTGATCCTTGCTGAGGGTGACCCATGACACAATCAGACATACCCGCCACACTCACCGCCGGTGACACGTGGACGTGGTCGAACTTTGACGCGTACCAGTCGCACAACCCATCTGACAGCTGGTCGGTGCAATATGTCTTGCGCCCGGTGTCGGGCGGCACGTCACTGACGGTCGAAGGCACACCAGACGTAAACGCCTTTGCGTTTCGCGTAGCCCCGGCAGACACCGCCGCACTACCCCCCGGCGACTTTCGATGGTCTGTGCTGGCGTTCGGCCCGGGTGGAAGCCGTGAAACGATTGGCCATGGTCGCCTGACTGTGAACCCTGACCCGACACAAACCGCAGGAGATCTGCGCAGTCAGGCCGAACGCATCCTGGATGCGATTGAGTCCACGATTGAGGGTCGCGTGACGAAGGATGCCGACAGCTACACCATTGAAGGTCGCAGCATCGCGCGCACCCCGATTTCAGACCTCATGCGGCTGCAGGGCGTGTATCAGCGCCGGGTTGCCCAAGAACGCAACCCCGGCGCCTCACCTATCACGTACCGGAGGGCCAAGTTTTGAAGCTGCTTTCGTTTTTCAAGCGCGGCACGGCCACGCCCCCTGCCCCATCTCACCGCCGTGAGCCTGCGTTGATCAAGCGCAGTTATCGCGCCGCCCGCCCCGACCGGCTTGCATCCGGGTTCAGTTTCTTTGGCATGCCGACCCGGGCAGAGGTGCGCCGCGAGATCCGGGGGCTTGTGCAGCACTCGCGTCACGCGGCACATAATTTCGACTTTGCCCGCGCCTATGAGATGCTGTTTCGTCGGCATGTGATCGGCCCTCATGGCATTCGGTTGCAGATGGATGTGCGTGACCCAGGGGGCCAAAAAGACAAGGTTGCTTGTTCCACTATCGAAACCGCTTGGACGGCATGGGGCAAATTTGGCGTGCCGACCCGGTGCGGCAACCTTTCGTGGCATGGCGCGCAATGCCAGATCGCAACAGGTATTGCCCGCGAAGGTGGTGCCTTTGTGCGTTTCCATGAGGGGCGTGGCCGAGGGCCGTTCGGATTTCAGGTTGAGCCGGTTTTGTTTGATCGCCTCGACCTTGATCTGACCACGCCTTTGCCCGGCGGGGCATATATTGAGGCGGGCATTGAGTTTGATGCGGATGACCGCATCCGCGCCTATCACATCTGGAACAAGCCACATTCTGAGGCGCACCGTGGTACGCAGCAAAAGCGTGAGCGTGTGCCCGCGTCCAAGATGATCTACGTGGTGATACCCGAGGAGATCGGTCAAATCCTGGGTGTGCCTCGGTCATCGACTGCCTTGCGTTTGATGAACATGAGCGAAAGCTATCAGGAATCAGCCATGGCGGCGGCGAACTATGGCGCCGCGAACATGGTTTTTTTCGAGCAACAGGACCAAGCGGGCCAATTGAGCGGCGAATCCGTTACAGACGTTCCTATCGAGGAAATCGAGGCGGGCACGATGGCGATGCTACCCCCCGGGGTGAAGGCTGTTCCGAATACACCGCACTA
The DNA here is from genome assembly GCA_038532285.1 of Pseudomonadota bacterium. Taxonomy (GTDB): domain Bacteria; phylum Pseudomonadota; class Alphaproteobacteria; order Rhodobacterales; family Rhodobacteraceae; genus Tateyamaria. Next base: position 8,805 of record JBCBAV010000109.1, read on the forward strand.
CCCGGATGCAGCGGTTGAGCCGTTCATGCGCCACATGGGCACCAGTCAAGCGGCTGGCCTCGGGGTCGCCTATGAAACCCTCACCGCCGATCTGAGCCGGGCCAACTTTTCTAGCCTGCGCGCGGGTAAAGGCGAGGAGCGCGATGAATGGCGGATGGTGCAGCGCGCGGTTTTTGAAAGCCTGCATGACCGTATCTTTTCGCGGTGGCTTCCCATGGCGATCCTGTCGGGCCGCGTGCGATTGCCGATTGCCAAGCTGGACAAGTTTCTGGCCGCCACATGGCGCCCGCGCGGTTGGCAAAGTGTGAACCCGAAAGATGATGCAACTGCGAACGCCAATGACCTCGCCAGCGGGAACAAGTCACTGACCGAGATCGTGGCCGAGCGCGGACGTTCGCTGGAGGATGTGCTTGATGAGCGCGCCGCCGAAATCGCCGCGTTCAAGGAGCGCGGCCTGCCCCTACCCGCCTGGGCAGGCGTCAATGATGACGGTGTGCCCGGTGACAAAGACGAGGTGAAACAGGAGTAGCAAATGAGCCGACAAATACCGGCCTACGCAGAGCGTATGGCCGAGATCACAGGGGCGCCCGATGGCGCCCCTTCTGATTCCCGGGAGGTGCTGATCTCGTTTTCAAGCGAGGCGCGATATCTGCGTCACGATTGGGACCGGGATGAGGACTTTTGGGAAGTGCTGGGGCACGCCGAGGCCGAGGTCGATCTGACCCGCCTCAATAGCGGTGCGGCCCCGCTTTTGAAAGATCACATGCCTGTGCTGGATGCCAAGATCGGCACGGTTGTTCGGGCATGGGTTGAGAACGGTCGCGGCGTGGCGTTGGTTCGCTTTTCCGAGACACGTTCCGCCGATGACATCCTTGAGCGCGTGCGCTCGGGCGATGTGACATGTGTGAGCGTTGGTTACGCGATCACATCGGCTGAACGGATGCCCGATGAGGATGGGCACCCGGTCGTCCGCGTCACCCGTTGGGTGCCGAAAGAAATCTCGTTTGTCGCAATCCCTGCGGACCCGACCGTTGGTTACGGGCGGGCCGATCATGGCGACGTGGCGACCATCACAATCTCTGAAATGGAGCCTGATATGGCCAAAGACACCAACGAAAACACAACGCCCGCCGCACCCGCCGCACCCTTGGCAGCGGCGCCTGCGCCTGAGACGCGTGACGAAAATGACGTGACTGCCGCCCTCACCGCCGAACGGCGCCGGGTCGCGGAAATCGACGCCATCGCCAAACGGTTCGAGATGCCCGAAACCGCAACGCGGACGGCCATCGAAAAAGGCGCATCGGTCGACGCATTCCGCGCCTCGGTTATGGATCACATCGCCAGCGACGAAGATCAGGAAAAGCGCGAGAACGCCACGCGCATCGGCATGACCGACAAGGAGGTGAAAGCCTTTTCGATCACCAATGTCGTGCGGTTTCTGATGAACCCCAATGACCGCACCCGCGAGCGGGCTGCATTCGAGTTGGAGGCAAGCCGGGCCGTAGGTGACTCCCTGGGCCGTGAAGCTGAGGGGGTTTTCATTCCCTCTGATACTTTGATGGACCCGAATTTCCTCCGGTCGCAGAACACCGGAAACGCTTCGCAAGGTGGCGTTCTGGTTGCGCAGGACTATCGTGCCGGGTCGTTCATCGAATTGCTGCGCAATCGCATGGCATTGACTGGTCGCGGTGTACGCCTATTGCAAGGCCTGCAAGGGAATGTCGACATTCCGAAACAGACCGGTGGCGGCACGTTCTACTGGTTTGGTGAGGATGGTGAGCCGACCGATACCGAGGCCGCGTTCGGTCTGGTGACCATGACGCCGCATTCGGCAGGTATGGCCATCCCCTTCACCCGCCGTATGGCGCAGCAAGGAAGCCCGGATATCGAGGCACTGGTGCGGGATGACCTTTTGAAGGGCATGTCGCTGGGCCTCGACCGCACCGCCCTGATTGGCCACGCATCCCCCGATGCGCCCCTGGGTATTCGCGACCGCATTTTCGGCAATGCGATTGATTGGGCGAATTCGGCTGCGATGCCTGGTGAGGATGATCTGATCGACCTTGAAACCGAGGTCGCAGATGCAAATGCCGATGTGGGCGATCTGGCTTATATGTTCAGCCCCCGTACCGTGGGTCACCTCAAAAAGCTGCGTGACAACGATGGGCGCCGCCTCGAGGTGGTCAAGGACGGCATGGCCAACGATTACGCCTACACCCGCACCAAACAGATTGCAGATGGCGAGTCGATCTTTGGCAACTGGTCGGACGCCATCATTGGCATGTGGTCAGGCCTCGATCTGCGCGTCGATACGTCGACCAAGGCGGCCAGCGACGGCAAGGTGTTGCGCGTCTTTGCGGATATCGACACCGCCGTGCGCAATGTCGAGTCGTTCGCCCTCGGCAAGCCTGAAACGACGACATCGTAAAGGCGGCCTGAAAAATCGGCGCGCGGGCACTCTCGCGCGCCAATTAGAGGGGGGGTGCACATGAACCTCGCTTTTCACGCCAAGGCCATCGTCGCGTTTTGCGTGGCACTGCTGGCCCCGGCGTTTCTTCTCTTGCTCTTGGGTGACCCGACATTCTGGCACGTGCTTGGCGCGCTGCTGATCGGCGGCTTTACCGCAACGCTTACCGCATTGGCGGTCTGGTTCACGCCAAATCGCACCCATGGCTTCAACGTCAACCTACTGGCAACCGCGATGACCGATGCAGGTTTCGGGGCGGCCAAAACCCATGAGGAGTCGGTCGATGACCAAACCCACGAAAGCCGTCCACCCGGTGAAGATCGGCGGCAATCTGATCAAGCCCGGTGGCGACATTGACACCACCAAGATCAGTCAGGAGCGCCTTGCAAGCCTGATCAAAAAGGGGCGCGTCAAGGCCGAGGTCGATGACCTGACCAACCGTGCCGATACGGCTGGTCGCCCATCGGCAAGCAAAACGGTCGGTGCGGCCAAGTGATCGAAGGCCCTGACGAATGGGCCGTGTTCACAGACCCTGACGTGTTTGGCGAGGTGGTAACGTACCAGCCTCAAGGGCAAGCCTCGGTCGCCGTCACCGCCATATTCACCGCCGCCCAAGCCGTGGTCGCCCAAGGCCCCGGCCCGGGCGTGGCCAGCACCGAGCCGATCTTGACGCTCGGCGAGGCCACTCTGCCCTCACCACCCGCCGCCGGAGATCTGGTCACCCTGACCGTATCGCATCCCGGTTTTCCGGCGGGCACCACCTTCAAAGTGGCTGAGCCACAACCGGACGGGTCTGGCATGACCCGCCTCATTCTCGAAAGGAACTGACCATGCTGAAAGGCAAGGACGGGATTGTCTACTTTGGCGACCCGAAGGAACGCCTCGGCGCCGTGCAAAACTGGAACGTGGACGAGCAATCGGACACTGTTTCGGGTTGGGGTATGGGTGACGAATATGAAAACACCTTCACCACCATCAAGCGGTGGTCGGGGTCATGTGAGGTCTACCTCGACTTCGCCGACGCATCTGATGATATTTCCATCGGTGACGAAATCCCGGTGGAACTCTACCCGGGCGGCGAGACTACAGGTTCGGGATACTTCTCGGGCAATGTGATCGTGACCGGCCTTTCGCGCAGTGGCGCCAAGGATGGCATTCCTGCGCTCACCATCAACTTCCGCAACCAAGGTGCGTTGGTGAAGGGTACCGCGACATGAGCACTGCCCTGACCACACTGACCACCCATTATGATCGCCTGCGCAATCAGAAATTCACCGTGCCCGGCGTCACCACGTCCGAAGGTGAGCCGCTGGTGATCTATTTTGACCCGCCCACTCAGGCGGAGTCGATTAAAGTGCGCAATCAGGCTGGCACGACCGATGATGCAAAGGTGGCGCTTTGGACCGTCATCTACCTTGCAAAAGACAAGGACGGGAACCGGCTCTTTGACGAAAGCGCCGCGACTATCCAAGCGCTGACCGAGCAAGTGCCTAGTCAGATCATCGGTCAGATTGCCAACGCCATCCTGCGCTTTACGCCGGTCGCTGACCTGGGAAACTGATCGAAGCGGATGACGAGGCGCGTTGGATTTACCGCCTCGCCACCCGCCTAGGAAAGTTTCCGAGCGAGATCATCAATCGCCCCATTGAAGAGATACACGGCCTGATCGCGTATCTTGAATGGGACCGCACACAGTCAAAGAAGGGCTGAGACATGTTCGGCAAAG
>JBCBAV010000110.1:0-12970 GCA_038532285.1 Pseudomonadota bacterium
ACGGGGGGTGTTTTGTACAAAACGCGCGCGCCTTATCGCCCCCGTTTCGGGGCCTCCTTAGGGGTTTTGTTCAACGGGGACCCTGATTTGTACAAAACGCGGGTCACAGCCGCGTTAAGACCGGGTTAGGGAACGCCGGGCCTTAACCTTTGAGCGGGTCCGTTTACCAATCGTTCACACTTCACACTTCACACTTCACACTGCCGCGTCGGAGGATCGTCTCAGGCATTTGCGGCGCGCGCGGTGGCGCGCGGCATGTAGCGCTTGAGCGCGTCGAACGGCATCGGTTCGGAAAACAGGTAGCCCTGCAACCTGTGCACGCCCATACGGGCCAGCAGGGCGGCCTCTTCTTCGAATTCGACGCCTTCGGCCACGGTCTCGATGTTCATGCCGTGCACCATGGTCAGCACCGATTGCAGCACCGCCCTGTTCATGTCGCAATGGGTGACCGAGGCGATCATCTGGCGGTCGATCTTGAGCGTGTCGGGCAGGATCTGCATCAGCGCGACAATGGAGGCGTGACCGGTGCCGAAATCATCGATGGCGATGCCGATCCCCTTGTCGCGCATCGCGTCGAGCATCATGTTCTGCTCCGTCGACATCTCGTCGAGGATCACGGTTTCGACGATCTCGAACACCAGCCGCGCGGACATCGGCGGAAGGGTTTCGATCTCGGTCTTGAGGTTGGGGTCATGCAGGCGGGAAAAGCTGACATTGACGCTGAGTTCGGCAACGTCGACGCCCGCCACCTCGAGCGCGCGCATGTCGGCACAGGCGCGTTGCAGGATGGCGTTGTCCAGCTGCGCCATGCGACCGATGCCCTGAACCGCCGACATGAAGGCGGACGGGGGCAGGATGCCGCGATCGGGGTGGTGCCAGCGGGCCAGCGCCTCGACCCCGGCGAGATGGCCGGTCCGGGCGTCATGCTGGGGCTGGTAGAAGGGGATGAATTCGCCCGCTTCGAGCCCGCGCACCACGTCGTCTTCGAGCGCCTTGGCATCGAGGGTTTCGGCGCGCATGTCGGTGTTGAAGAATTTCACGCAGTTCTTGGTATGCTTCTTGGCGGCATAGAGCGCGATGTCAGCATCGACCAGCAGCGCATCGACATTGCCCTGCACGCCGGTGCCGAGGGCCACGCCGATGGACGCGCCAAAGCGCACCTCGCGTCCGTCGATCATGCAGGGCTGCCGGGTCCAGGCAAGGAACGGTTCGACCAGCGCATGGGCCTGCGTCCTGTTCCAGCCGGGCAGGGCGAGGACAAATTCATCGCCCCCCATGCGCGCCACGATCGCGTGATCGGGTGCAAGTTCCAGCAGGCGTTGGGCCACCATTTGCAGCAAACGATCCCCGACCGCGTGACCGGCGGTGTCGTTGATCTGTTTGAACCCGTCGAGATCGATGGCGATGATGGCGAGATCCCGCTGGGCCTGGCCGTCGGCAAACAGCCTGTCCAGCCGGTCGAAAAAGCCGCGCCTGTTCAGCAGGTTGGTCAATGGTTCGTTGATCGACACCGCGCGCATGTGTGCGGCGTCCTTTTCCGACCGGGTGATCACCGATTTCAGAGAGGCCGCGATAAAGCAGCCGCCGATGCAGTTCAGCGTGCCCAGCACCGCGTGATTGAAAAAGTGGATCCATGGAAAATTGCCACCGGGCCAGACGAATCCGGGCTGCAGGTGCGACAGGACCACGTGATGCAGGAGGGCCGCGGCGGTGGTCAGCACGACCGACCGCCAACAGGCAAAGGCAAGCACGATGGCCGTGTTGATGAAGTAGAACATGTGCACTTCGAGCATGAAGGCACCGCCGTGAAAGTGGCTGGCCACGTAGAGGCCGAACATCCATGTCGCGTTGATCGCCACGGTGAGCGTGAGGCGGGTCTGCAGCCGACCGGGGCGGCGTTTGACCGCGTAGCTGGCCCACAGGCCGATGGCGACAAGCGGAATATAGAGCGGCACCAGCGGCACCGACAGGGCATAGCCGACGGTCAGCACGGTGGCGCAGCAGATCCAGTAGTAGACCACGATGGGAAAGCACATCGCCGCCCGCAGGTCCTGCAATGTCCCGCTGTGCAGCGCGGCCCGCAGCCGGTCGATTGGTGCGGCCAGAAAGTGCCGAGACACAGAACCCAAGACCCGTTACCCCGATTGATATGTCAGCCCGACAGACGCCCGCAGAAGCGTGCGACCGCCGTGTTCAGCACGATCAGCGCGCCATGTGCCCGCAACCGGTCGGCAAAGTCCGGGTCGCGCCCGTGCACCACCAGGAGCCAGTCGGCTGGCCCGAAGCCAACCGTGTCGACCCCGGCACGGATCGCGCCGGCAAAGCTGCGATCCGCGTCCCATGTGGGCGGAAACAGCGCGACCACCTGCGTGTTCGGCTGTCGCGCGCCCACGGTCATCAGAAGCAGGACCGAAGACAGCACCACCGCCAGCAGCACCGTCACAGGCACGGTCCATGCCCCGGGGGCATCGTCGTTCCAGCCCTGCGGCGGACGGTCATCACAAGCACACTCCATGCCGTGCGGTATGATCACGAAACCTTAAGCAACCGCAAATACGGGGCAAATTTCGCGTCCGGGCAGCGGTCAGGCGGTGACGCGCGCGTGGCGCAGGGTCTTTTCGATGGCCGCCAGCAGGTCGGCGCGGCGCACGGGTTTGATCAGGTGCATGTCATCGGGGCGCAGGGCGCGGCCGCAATTGGCGGCGTCGCTGGAATAGCCCGAGATGAACACCACCGGCAGGTCCGGATGCGTCTTGCGCAAGGTGCAGGCCAGACCGGTGCCCTGCAACGTGCCCGGCATGACGATGTCGGTGAGCAGCAGGTCGAACGGGCCATGCGTTTTCCACATGTCCTTTGCCGCGTCGCCGGACGTGGCGATCGTGATCGTGTAGCCCGCGTTTTTCAGCGTGCCTTCGAGAACGGCGAGCACTTGCGGTTCGTCTTCGACCACAAAGATGTGGGCATCGGGTGCGGCGGTCGTGGACGGGGGCGCGGGCGCGTGGTCGCGTGCCGCATCGTCATCGAGCGCGGGAAAGAACAGTCGGAACGTGGTGCCGGCGCCGGGATGCGACGTGACGCGGATGGTGCCGCCGGACTGGTGCAGGAACCCCTGGACCATGGACAGGCCCAGCCCCGAGCCCATGCCCACCGGTTTGGTGGTGAAATAGGGGTCGAAGATGTGGTTGAGGTTGTCTGCGGCGATGCCTTCGCCGGTGTCGCTGACCATGAGCATGGCGTAGCGGCCCGGGGGGATGTCGTGTCCGGCTTTTGCGCTGTCCGCGTCGCTGACGGTCTGGTTGCAGGTTTCGATGGTGATCTGCCCGCCCGCGGGCATGGCGTCGCGGGCGTTCAGGATCAGGTTGAGGATCGCGTTCTGGGTCTGGCTGACGTCGGTTTCGACGCGCCAGAGGTCCGGTTGCAGCGACATCTCGACCTCGATGTTCTTGGGGATCACGCGGGAGGACCAGGTCTCCATCTCGGTGAGGGTGGCGTTGATGTCGATGATGGCGGGGTCGAGGCGGGCCTGGCGTGCGAAGCTGAGCAGGCTTTTGGTCAGGTCCGCGCCGCGGTGGGCGGCGGTCTTGGCGGCGTCGAGGCGCTTGGCGGTTTCGGCGGGGTCGTCGATTTCGTCCATCAGTTCGAGGTTGCCGAGGATCACCGCGAGCAGGTTGTTGAAATCGTGGGCCACGCCGCCGGTGAGCTGGCCGATGCTTTCGTTCTGCTGGGCGCGCACCAGCAGGTCGTGCTGGCGTTCGATCTCTTTCTGGCGGTCGACCTGTGGCGTGTGGTCGATCACCAGCATGGACCAGACCGTGGTGCCGTCGGGCAGGCGCACCGGGGAGCCGCTGCCCTGCAGCCACTTGGTTTCGCCGTCGGGCATGTTGATCGGCCAGACCGCGCTGAAGGGCAGCAGCTGGCGGGTGGCGGCGGCGAAGGTGCCGCGCACCTCGGCGGCGGCGTCGGGTGTGGCGATGGTGTTCCAGAACGCCTCGCCGTCTTTCTCCAGGACGTCCGCGTGCAGCCGCCAGATCCCCTGCGTCGCCTGAGGATTGAGAAACCGCACCGTGTCCTGCGGGCCCGGCACCGTCCGGTTCGCGGGCATCTCGATGGACAGCGCGGCACCGGGCAGGTTGTTCACCAGCCCGCTCATCTGTGCGCGGGTATCGGCGAGGTGGGTGCGGGCGGCCACGCGGGAGACCGCGAACCAGTTGGCCAGCCCGACGGGCAGCAGGAGCAGCACGCCAAAGACCAGCAGTTCCAAGCGTGCGCCCATCATATCGGCGGCGGTCGCCCCCCAACCGGCAGTGGGTCGCAGATACAGCAGAAAATCACCCGGCGGGTACTGCATCACCTGGGTGAAGGGTTCGAGATTGCCGGTTGCCTGCCAGGTCTCGGGAACCGGTGGCAGGTCGGTGCCAAAGGGTTGGGAGAGCACCAGAAAGTCCACCTGATCAGCCGCAAGCGCAGGCGCTTCGTCCGTGAGTATGACGCGGAAATGCGCCAGCAGGGTCACCATGCCGTCGGATACGACGGACGCCCCGTCTGCGCGGCGGGTTTCGGCTTGCAACAGAACCGTGCCGACCCCGTCGGTGCTGATGTCGAGACGTCGCAGGATCGGAAAGCCGCGCGCCACTTCGGCGCCGAGTGCTTCGGCGATGTCCCCGGTGGTATCGAGGGCATTTCTGCCAACGCGGTCGGTGTTCGGTGCAAGCGGATAGACGTGTTGCGTCACAAAGCCGGGCGCGTGTTCGGCGCGCACCAGGTCCTGCCCTTCTGGCGCGAACTGCTGTGCGAGGGCCGCAAAGCTCTGCTGATCCACCCGGTCCAGCGCATTCACACGCCGGGCGAGCCGCCGGGTGCTGCGAATGCTGGACGACAGGAAGCTGTCGACCTGGCGTTGCACATCGTTGAGAATGATCTGTGCCGCGTCGCGTTTGGCCGCCTCGTGCACGCGCGCCTGTTCGCGGTCAGCGAAAATACCGATCACCAACAGAACAATCAAAAAAACCAAAGTAGGAAGGAACCGCATTCCAACCCGCCTCGCATGAAACCCGGCGCGAGTGCACGCCTGAACAAACAATACATCACGCGGGAAAGTACGCAAGCGCGTCGCGGCAAGGTCCTGCCACACCCGGGCGGGGCGATAATCGCGCTGGCGCCCGGACGCACGGGCTGGCATATGTCGGGCGCAACGATGTGTGGAGGCGGGCGTGACGGATCTCTGGCAGGGGCTGGTGCAGGCCTTCTGGCTGGTGGTGACGTTTGATCCCGAACTGGCCGAGATTGCGCTGCGGTCGTTGCGGGTCACGTTCACGGCGCTGGCAATTGCCTGTCTGATTGGCTTTCCGCTGGCCGCGATCCTTGCGGTGCGCCGGTTCCGGTTTCGCCGCGTTGTTATTGCAATTCTGAACGCGCTGATGGGGTTGCCGCCGGTGGTTGTGGGCCTCGTGGTCTATGTGCTGGTGTCGCGATCGGGGCCCTTGGGCGCGCTGGGGCTGCTGTTTACGCCCAAGGCGATGATCATCGCGCAGGTTATCATCATCGTGCCGCTGATTGCGTCCATCGCGCACCAGTCGCTGCGCGATATCTGGGCCGAGTACCACGATCTGCTGATCTCGATGAACGTCACGCAGACCCAGAAGGTGCGCACGCTGATGTGGGATGCGCGCCGGGCGTTGCTGACGGCGGCGCTGGCCGGGTTCGGGCGCGGCATCGGCGAGGTTGGGGCGATCATGATCGTGGGCGGCAACATCGATCAGGTGACACGGGTTCTGACCACCGCCATCGCGTTGGAAACCGGCAAGGGCGATTTCGCCCTGGCGCTGGCGCTGGGGTTCGTGCTGATCGGGCTGGCGGTGTCGGTGAACCTGATGATCCACGGGCTGGGCCAGACCGAGCGGGAGGGCCGGTGGTGAGCGGGTTGTTTCCCTTGCGGGTGCGCGGTGCGGAAACCTCGCGCAATGGCGTGCATCTGGTGGGGCCGGTGGATCTGGATCTGGACGGGCAGGGGCTGTGCGTTCTGCTGGGGCCGAACGGGTCGGGCAAGACCACGCTCTTGCGGTTGCTGCACGGGATCGCGCGGTTGCGCCGGGGCGAGATCCGCTGGGCCTGTGACGCGAAGGTGGCGCGGAATGCGCAGGCCTTTGTGTTTCAGCGGCCGGTGATGATGCGGCGCAGCGTGCTGGACAATATCGCCTATCCGCTGGTGGTGCGCGGCACCGCCCGGCGGGCGGCCCGTGCCGAAGCTGTGGGCTGGGCCGAGCGCATGGGGCTGGGCGATCTTTTGGCCTGTCAGGCGGGCGTGCTGTCGGGGGGCGAGCAGCAGAAGCTGGCGCTGGCGCGTGCGCTGATCACGCGGCCGGAGATTGTGTTTCTGGACGAGCCGACGGCGTCGCTGGATGGGCGCGCCACGCGCGAGATCGAGGCGATCCTGCACGACGTGCAGGCTGCTGGCACGCATCTGATCCTGTCGACCCATGATCTGGGGCAGGCCCGGCGGCTGGCGGCGCATGTGGTGTTCATGCTGCACGGTCGCGTGCACGAGGCGGGACCGGCGGACAGATTCTTTGGCGCGCCCGCAACGGCCGAGGCGCAGGCCTTTTTGCAGGGGGATATCGTGGAATGATCCGGGTGCTTGGCATGGTTGTCGCGCTGGTCTGGGCCGGGGTGGCGCAGGCAGAGATCGTGCGGCTGGCGGTGACCACGTCGTTTCAGAATTCGGGGCTGGCGGACGTGCTGGTGCCGCAGGCCGAGGCCGATCTGGGGATGGACGTGCAGCTTTTGGTGGTGGGCACCGGGCAGGCGCTGCGGCTGGGGCGGTCGGGCGATGTCGATGCGATCCTGGTGCATGCGCGCGCCGCCGAGCAGGCATTCGTGGCCGAGGGGCACGGCACGCATCGGCGCGAGATCATGTACAATGACTTTGTGCTGGTGGGTCCTGCGGACGATCCGGCGGGGGCCGGTGCGGCCCGCACGGCGGTGGCAGCGCTGCGGTTGATCGCGGCGGCGGGAGCGGATTTCGTCAGCCGGGGCGATGACAGCGGCACGCATATGCGCGAGCAGAGCCTGTGGGACATGGCGGGTGGGGTGCCGGAGGGGCGCTGGTACAAGTCGGTGGGCGCGGGAATGGGGGCGGCGCTGAACACGGCGTCGGGTCTGGGGGGGTATATCCTGTCGGACCGGGCCAGCTGGTTGAACTTTCGCAACAAGGGCGGGCTGGCGCTGCTGTTTGCCGGTGATCCGATGCTGTTCAACCAGTATGCGTTCCTGCCGGTGAACGCCGCGCGGCACCCGCATGTGAACGCGGGGGCTGTGGCGCGGCTGGAGGCGTGGCTGACATCGGATGCGGCGCGGGTGCTGATCGACGGCTACCGCGTCGAGGGCGCGCAGGTGTTTACGTTCAACGCGGGCTCCGGGGGTTAGTCATCGAGCAGGATGGCGTGGCTGAGCTGGCTTGCGGCCTGTTGCAGCACGTCGAGGCGGGCCACGGCGCTGTCGCGGCTGACGCGCTGGGTGGGGCCGTGAAAGGCGAGGGCGGCGAGGAACCGACCTTCGGTATCCATCACCGGCACCGCGATGGCGACCATGCCCTGCATGAACTCTTCCTGATCAAGGGCATAGCCGCGTTCGGCAGTCTGGTGCAGTTCATCCAGCAGCTTGCCCGGGTCGGTCAGCGTGGCGTCGGTGTGCGCGTCGAGCGCGAGATTGCGCACGAACGTCTCGCGGCTGGGGGCGGGCAGGCTGGCCAGAAACGTCTTGCCCGAGGCGGTGCAGTGGAACGGGACGTGACTGCCGACCGGCAACTGGATGCGGAAGGCCCAGTCGGTTTCGACCCGGTCGAGATAGCTCATCCCGTCATCGGCGGGCACGGCAAAGTTCACGGTTTCGCGCACGGATGCGGCGACGTCCGTCAAGATCTGGTGCCGGATGATGTGGGTGCGCGCGCTGTGCAACAGCCCCGCGCCCAGCAGGCGCAGGCGGCGTGCGGGATAGAACCGTTTCGAATTGCCCTGCCGCGCGATGAACCCGTCACGTTCCAGCGTCGCGCACAGCCGGTGCACCGTCTGCTTGGGCAGACCCAGCTGCGCGTTGATCTCGGTCGCGGTCATGGCGCGGTTGCCCTGGCCCAGAATTTCGAGGATCATCAGCGTGCGCAGATTGGTGGGAATGCGGCCGCCATCGGGCATGGATCAGATAATCCTTGTTTTGTATGCGAATCCTTGTAGCGTAACTTCTATCATAAAATCGAGACAAAAAGTCTCATTTTTTGATATGGGGAGGACGCCGCATCGAATTCGACTTCGTCATAATTGGCGCAGGTTCGGCCGGGTGTGCATTGGCAAACCGGCTGAGCGAAAGCGGACAGTACAGCGTGGCCGTCCTAGAAGCGGGGCCGCGCGACACCAACCCGTGGATTCACGTGCCGGTGGGCTATTTCCGCACGATGGGCAATCCGCGCAGCGATTGGCGGTACGAAACCCAACCCGATCCCGGCAGCGCGATGCGGCGGCACAAGTGGCCGCGGGGCCGGGTTCTGGGCGGATCGTCATCGATCAACGGGCTTTTGTATGTGCGCGGACAGCCGCAGGATTTCGACGGCTGGGCGCAGATGGGGTGCAGCGGCTGGTCATGGGACGACGTGCTGCCCTTTTTCAAGAAATCCGAGACGTGGCGCGGGCCCAACGGGACCGAGCTGCGCGGCACGGACGGGCCCTTGTCAGTACAGCCATCGCGGTTGCGGCGCGATATTGTCGACCGGTGGGTCGATGCAGCCGTCGCCGCAGGGTACAAGCGCAACCCCGACTACAACGACGCAGATCAGGAGGGCGTGGGCCATTTCCAACTGACCATGCAGGGCGGGCGGCGCTGTTCGTCGGCGGTGGCCTATCTGAAACCGGCGCGTGGGCGGCAAAACCTGACCATCCTGACGGACGCACAGACCGAACGCCTGATCCTGTCCGAAGGACGCGTGACGGGCTTGCGCGCACGCATCAAGGGGCAGATGCAGGATATCACCGCGCGCCGCGAAGTGGTGCTGAGCGCGGGTGCCATCGGCTCGCCGCAAATCCTGATGCTGTCGGGCATCGGCGATCCGGCGGACATCACGCCACACGGGATCGATATGCAGGCCGAGTTGCGCGGCGTGGGCAAGAACCTTCAGGACCATCTGCAGGCGCGCCCGGTGTTCAAGACCGACCTCAGCACGATCAACATCGAGACCAGCAACATCTTCAAACAGGCGATGATCGCGCTGCAATACCTGCTGACCCAGAAGGGGCCGATGACGATGGCGGCGAGCCTCGGCACCGGGTTTCTCAAGACCGAGGACCACCTCGAAACGCCAGACATCCAGTTCCACATCCAGCCGTTCAGCGCTGACAACCCGGCGGACGGGCCGCACCCGTTTTCCGCCTTTACCGCATCGGTGCTGCAGCTGCGGCCCGAAAGTGCGGGGCACCTCACGCTGAAATCGGCCAACATGGACGACCACCCGGACATCCACCCGAATTACCTGGCCACCGACACCGACTGCCGCACCATCGTCAAAGGCATCCAGATCGCGCGTCGCATCGCACAGTACGAGCCGCTGAAATCCCACGTGACCGAGGAACACGCCCCCGGCAACGATGTGGCGATGGAGGACGAGGAGGCGACGCTGGACTGGGCGCGGCGCACGGCGGTCACGATCTATCACCCCACCGGCACCTGCAAGATGGGCACCGACCCCATGGCGGTGGTCGATCCGCGCGCCCGGGTGCACGGGGTGGCGGGGCTACGTGTCGCGGATGCCTCGATCATGCCGCGTATCGTCAGCGGCAACACCAACGCACCTGCCATCATGATCGGTGAAAAGGTCAGCGCGATGATCCTTGAGGATGCGCGCGCATGAGCGGGACACGAACCACATCGGGGGGCGAATTCCCCTGAGCGGAACCGGACCCGGGGCCACGCCTTCGTCCCCGGGTCTGACATAAATTTGCGAGGGCAATGAACATAGGGAGGAAAGAATGTTCAACCTGAAAACAATTGCAACCGGCGCTGCCGTGTTGGCAATGACCGCCTCGGTGGCAATGGCCGAAAAGGTCTTGCGCATCCAGTCGGTTCTGCCGAACACCGCGGACGAGGTGTTTATGCTCAACGAGTTCGGCCGCGACGTCGCCGAACTGACCGGCGGGTCGCTGACCATCGAAGTGCTGCCTGCGGGCGCCGTGGTTGGTCCGCGCGACATCATGGACGCGGTGGACGCGGGCCTGGTCGAAGGCGGCTTTGCCTGGACCCACTACTGGGGCGGCAAGCACGTGGCCGCGAACCTGTTCGGCGCGCCTGTGGCGGGTGCCGGTGTCGGTCTCGACAACATCGCGTTCCTGAGCTGGTTCCAGTATGGCGGCGGCAAGGAGCTGTATGACCGTCTCTGGGACGAGATGGGCGTGAACGTCAAAGGCTTCATGCTGCAGCCGGTTGGCCCCGAGGCCCTGGGCTGGTTCCCCGAGCCGATCACATCCATGGATGACTTCCGCCAGATGCGCTTCCGCGCGCCTCCGGGCATGGTGGGTGCGGCCTATGCTGACATCGGTGTGCCTGCGGTTGCCATGGGCGGCGGCGACATCCTGCCCGCGCTGGAAAAGGGCACGATCGACGCGGCCGAGTGGTGCTGCCCGAAGCCTGACAGCGTGTTCGGCTTCCAGAAGGTGCTGAAGCACTACTATCTGCAGGGTCTGCACCAGGTCACCGTGAATGCCGACATGTACGTGAACGGCGATTTCTATGACGGTCTGACCGACATCGAGAAGAAGGCGCTCGAAGTGGCCGCCAACGCGTCGCTGTCCAAGTCGATGTCCTACCGGATCTTCGAGAACGGCAAGGCGCTGAAGGACCTGACCGAAAACCACGGTGTGATCCTCGAAGACACGCCTGCGGATTACTTCACCGAGTATTCGGCAGCCGCGTCCAAGGCTCTGCAGGCCGCAGCGGACGAGAACGCGTTCTTTGCCGAAGTGTGGGCGTCGCAGCGTGCCTTTGCCGAGGTGGCTGTGCCGTTCTGGGCCGGTGCACAGACGTCGAACGCCGGCCTCGGTCGCGCGTTTGCCGACACGCTCAAGTAAGCCGTCAGAGCTTACCACGCCCCGGGCCTGAACCGGGGTGCCCGCCCCGGGCTTGACCCGGGTGCCCGCCCCGGGCTTGACCCGGGGCCTCCTGGTTCGGCGCCTCTGGTGGCGAACCAATTCAGGGGTGGCCTGTCGCGTGAGGTCCCGGGTCAGGCCCGGGACGCGGGGCAAGAAGAACAACAAACGCCGCGCCGACGGACTGCATAACGAGACCTCATAGGGACAGGGAGCGACCATGGCTGAAGAAGTGAACCCGGCCGAGCTGGAGATTGCGGACGAGTTGATTGCCGAGCGGCGCGCGGAAGCGCCCGGTGAGACGCCCGAGGACATGACCCCCTGGCAGCGGCCCATCACCGCCGTCATCGACGTGATCAACTATCGCGCGGGTCAGCTGATATCGCTGCTGATCGTGCCGCTGATCGTGGTCGTCGTCTACGAGGTCTTCTCGCGCAACTCCTTTGCCATCCTGCAGGACGCAGGGTTCGAGGATCTCGCCCGGTCGCTGGGCCTGGGGCCGACGCTGTGGGTCTATGACACCAGCCGGATGCTGGCGGGTGTCCTGTTCATGGCCGCCGCGGGCTACGGCCTGATGCGCGGCGTGCACATCCGCGCAGACTTCCTGTACCGCAACTGGTCGTCCAAGACGCAGGCCACTGTCGATGCGCTGCTGTACCTGATGTTCTTCATCCCCTCGATGATCTTTTTCACCGTGGTGTCGGCGCAGTTCTGGTGGCTGGCCTATTCCACGTCCGAGACGATGCAGATCGACAGTGCCTGGGGCCCGCTTCTGTGGCCCGCACGGACCGCGATGCCTGTGGGTGGTTTCCTGCTGCTGTTGCAAGGCCTGCCCGAGATCTTCCGCGCTTTCCACAAGATGGGCAAGGAGCGCGAGCGCCTCTTCGTGCGCGCGCTGCCGATCTACCTGATCGCGCTGATCTGGCTGGTGCTGGCGGTCTTTGCCCCCGACCTCGTGCCGGGCGGGGCGGCCTTCTCCGACCTGATGAGCCAGCGGCCCAACATCTCCAAGCCAATGATCGGACTGATCATGCTCGGCTCGATGCTGTTCGTGATCTTCATCGGGTTCCCGATCTCGTTCACGCTGATCTTCCTCGCCTTTGTCTTTGGCATCTGGGGCGCGAATTTCAAGCTCACCACACTGCTCATGACGCTCAACACCAACTCGACCATGCTGAACGACCAGCTGATGGCGATCCCGCTGTTCGTGCTGATGGGCATCGTGATGGAGCAGGCGGGGCTGATGGAGCGGCTTTTTGCGTCGATCCAGATGATCATGGCCCGCATCCGCGGGGCGCTGTTCATCGCGGTGCTGATCGTGTCCACGATCTTTGCCGCGGCGACGGGTATCGTGGGGGCGTCGGTTACAATCCTCGGGATCATGGCGGGCGCCACGATGAGCCGGTCAGGCTATGACGTGCGCATCGCCGCCGGCACGATCACGGCAGGCGGCACGCTGGGCATCCTGATCCCGCCGTCGATCATGCTGATCGTGATGGGGCCGGTGCTCGAGGTGTCGGTGCTTGATCTCTTCCGCGCGGCCTTTGTGCCGGGCGCACTGCTGGCGACGCTGTACCTTGTCTACACGCTGGGGCGCTGCTGGCTGGACCCGTCGCTGGGCCCGATCCTGTCGGAAGAAGACCAGCCCGTGACCTCGAACCGCTACGGGGTTGAGGTTGTGCTGATCTCGGTTGGTGTGCTGGCGATCTGCCGTGTCTTTGGCCTGGCCATCGGCGGCAGTTTTGCGGGGCTGGTCCCGTTTGCGGGGCTCTTGATTGTCGCGGCCACACTGGGCGTCGCCTATCTGGCTTACAAGAACCTGACCGTGCTGCGCATCGTGGCACCCATCG
>JBCBAV010000111.1:0-12850 GCA_038532285.1 Pseudomonadota bacterium
CTTCACTGACGAAAGCATGCGTTATGGCGCCCCGGCACCTGCAGCAAATCGAACAGCTTCCTTTGCGCGCACCCACGCCGGTTCCAGCGCTCGACCCGGATCAATACGCGATGCTCAATCACATGCGCATGGCCGCAATGGAGTGTCGCGCCGCGGCACGCGTGGACCTGTTTGAAGCGTGCGCACTTTTGACGCTTGATGGTGAGGACGCCCGCCGAACGTTCTTGTCGACATTCGTCAAATGCCTGTCTGACGCAGTGCGCAAGCGGATCATCTGGCATCGCCCCGGCACGGCTGAGCTGTCTTTTGACGAAGCGTGGGTGATGCGTGTCGTCACAGCAATCCGCGATGAGGATCGCGCCAGCCTCGACTTCCTCTTGCGCTCTCGCGTCGCACCGGTAGATCGGCGGTATATCGGGTTTTTACTGGCCCGGATTTCCGACCGGTTTGGTGGATTTTAGAATTATTCTAAAAAACTCTTGGCTTTCCTGAATGGCTAACTATGTTCTGGTTTACAGCAAGCCAGCGTAGTGCCAGCCAGCTTTTTCATAACGCTGAGGATTGACCCATGACACAGACGGCCATTGCCCTGACAACAGACGCGCGCGCCGCAATTGCCGAAGCATTGAACCAATTGGTCGCCGAAACGGCTGTGACCACGATGCTCGCGCAGAATTTTCACTGGAACGTCAAAGGCATGGCCTTTGGGCCACTGCACGATCTGTTCCAGAAAATTTACGAAGATCACTTTGTCGGGCAGGACGATCTTGCCGAGCGCATCCGCGCGCTCGACGCACATGCCGAAGGCACACTGGCAGGCATGCTCAAGCGGTCCAAAGTCGCCGAACATGACGGCCATGCCACCGACCGCGAAATGATCAAGATGATGCAGGACGCTCAGGAAACACTGGCCGAAACACTGGCCGGATGTGGTGAACTGGCCGCCGCACATGGCGACACCCTGACCGAAGACCTCTGCATCGCCCGCGGGCAGGTGCACGAGAAATTCGGCTGGTTCCTGCGCAGCCACCTCGCCTGACGCAAGGCAGCACCACACAACAAACCGCTCGGGTCTTCCGGGCGGTTTTTGGGATCAGCGATCAGCCTAGAGAAATAGGGACCAAAGTTGGCGGGTCGTCGCCATCGTTTGTCAATTTGACGGCGCTTTGCGGTACTTATCCCATCTCACCGCGCCAGTCGGGACGTCATCGACCAGCGCCTGGCCAATCAGAACGTCATCGTTATCCCGCACAGCAGCCCAAAAAACGTTCAAGCAACCGACGCACGACCCCGCAACGCCGGGATTGGTTTGACCCGTTTTTTGGCACACTTGCGCAAATAGGCGTCTTCCCAATGGCTGTAACGTCCCATCACCTGCTGCTGCGACATGAGCATCTCGACAAAGGCCGCGCGGTGTTCGTTTTTCCTGAGCTGTTTGAACAGCTTCTTCTGCGCCTTGGTCATGGAACAACCGATGCAATGCCCGGCGCGTTTGAACTTGCAAACGTCGATACAGGGGCTCGGGGTTTTGGCCATGCACTCCTCGCAGATCGGGCTGGGATGCGCGTAGATAGGCGCAGCCGGCCGCACCGTTCAAGAGCGGGTCAAGGACTGCGACGATTTACTTGGTCAGGATCAGCTTGCCCGAACGGGTGATGCGCAGAAAGTACACGGTGCCATCCAGCACCATGCGCACCTGCGTGCCGCTCTGCATCAGATCGCGCACGTCATAGGCGGGCAGCATCTCGACCTGGGTCGGGGCGCTGGCAATGGGGTGTGGGGGGCGTTGCATGGCGTTCATCGTACTACTCCGTCCAAATGGTCGATCAGGTGCGCCAGAAGGACCAGATTGCCGACTGCGCCTGCAGGCCCTCAAACAGGGAGCGGGTGGCACAGGGTCAACGCCAAGCAGGCACTTGGGGTCCGGTCATTCATCCGGGCTGGCCCATCGCAGGGTGGCTGGGACGTTTCGCACTGTGGTGTCACGGGCCGGGCATGCCGCCCCGAAACCGGGTGTTGCGGTCTGACGCGCGACCGCGCCAGACCGCGCAGGGCCGTTACTGCCAGCCCACCTCGTTAAAGATTTTCTGTGCGGTGGCCACGTTTTGCGCGACTTCCGACAGATCGACATCGTCGGCCTTGAATGCGCCGAGGGTCTTGACCGACTCCGCCAGATCGACACCCGGAACAGCCGGGTATTCGTCATTGCCGTCCGAGAAATATTTCTGCGCCGAGTCCGAGGCGAGGTATTCCATGAACTTGATGGCGTTTTCCTTGTTGGGTGCGTTGGCGGCCACGCCACCGCCCGACAGGTTCATGTGCGCACCTTCACCGTCCTGCGCCGGGAACACCCAGCCGATATTGGCACGTGCGTCAGCGGGCAGGCCCTTGACGTCTTTGCGGATGGCACGGGCAAAGTAATAGGTGTTCGAGATCGAGATATCACACTCGCCCGACACGAGGCCGCGCAACTGATCGGTGTCACCGCCCTGCGGATCACGGGCAAAGTTGTCGACCACACCCTTGGCCCAGCCCTTCGCGGCTTCCTCGCCGTGGTTCTCGATCACAGCAGACAGCAGCGTCTGGCTGTAGACGTTCGAGGACGAGCGATGGCAGACCTGCCCCTTGTACTTGGGATCGGCCAGATCAACGTAGGTCATCGGCGGCTCGGACACGTCATTCTTGTCATAGAAAATGATGCGCGCACGCTGCGAAAAGCCGAACCACTGGTTGTCGGCGTCCTGCAGTTTCGCCGGGATCCGCTCTTCCAACACGGCGCTGTCGATGGATTGCAGCACGCCGGCATCCTTGGCGCGTTGCAGCCGCGAAGTATCCACAGTCAGCAGCACGTCTGCGGGCGAATTCGCGCCCTCGGACTGCATCCGGGTGATCAGTTCGTCGGCCTTGCCTTCGATGCGGTTGATGGTGATGCCGGTGGCTTCGGTAAAGTCGGAATACAGCCGCTCGTCCGTGTCGTAGTGGCGCGAGGAATACAGGTTCAGCTCGCCTTCGGCGAAGGCTGCCACAGGGCCAAGTGCGACAAGCGCAGTTGTGAGTGACGCGGTCACAGTGGTCGTGAAACGAGGCATGGTTGCTCCCATTGGTTTTGTGTGCCCTTCCTACAAACCTTACCTGAGTAAAAAAATCAAGTTACTAAAGTTTTTTTGTCGGAAATTGGCCGATCCAGATTTTCTTACTTTTTATCAGTCGTTTGGCACGCCCAGACCTTGGCACATGGTTTCACTGTGACGCGCCGCCGATTCGGGATTTTGCACCGGATGGGCAAGGTCGCCGTTCCACTTGGTTCACCACGGTGAACACGATTCCACCCAAAACATTCCGATGCGGCATCCCAAATCCGGTCGCGCGGATCTGCAACCGGGCAGCCGCGTGGGCAATTCGGGCGCTGCGCACTTGATCCACTACCGATGCGCGAACATAGCGAATGTATCGATGAAAAATCCGGCTCCGGACCCGACTGCGCCCAACTCTTGGGCAATTCTGCACGGTCACACCATGGTCAGGCCGCGTGCGCTGGTGTATCCCTCGCAAGAATAACACAAGGTGTTTGGTCAAACCAAACACCCCAACAGGAGGATGCTGCCCCATGTTTCACCGTGCCATCGCAGTTGCGGCCGGTCTGTTCGTTGCGACCGCTGCAACCGCACAAACCGATCTGCCCTTTGCACTCGACTGGAAATTCGAAGGCCCTTCAGCCGCGTATTTCGCCGCCATCGACAACGGCCACTTTGCCAACGAGGGGCTGAACGTCACCATCGAAGCCGGCTCAGGGTCGGTGCAAACCATCCCCAAGATCGCCACAGGCGCCTTCCCGGTGGGCTTTGGCGACATCAACTCGGTCATCCGCTTTCTCGACCAGAATCCCGGCGCGCCTGTGACCGCAGTCATGATGATTTATGACAAACCGCCCTTCGCCATTGTCGGCCGCAAAAGCCAGGGCGTGTCCGAACCCAAAGACCTCGAAGGTCGCGTTCTCGGCGCCCCGCCCCCCGATGGCGCATGGGCACAATTCCCGGTCTTTGCCAAGGAAACCGGCATCGACCCGGCGTCGGTCACCGTGGAACCGGTGGGCTTTCCCACCCGCGAGCCGATGCTTGCCGAAGGCAATGTCGACGCCATCACCGGCTTTTCCTTCTCGTCCGTCGTCAACCTCAAGCGTTTGGGCGTCGCGGATGACGACATCTCGAACATCCTGATGGCCGATCACGGCCTCGCGCTTTATGGCAACGCGATCCTCGTGAACACCGACTGGGCCGCAGCCAATGGCGACACGCTGCGGGGTTTCCTGCGGGCGGTTGCCGCCGGGTGGCAGGATGTGGCCAATGATCCGGCTGCAGGCATCGCTTCGCTGATCGAACGCAACCCGGCCGCCGACAGCGCGCTGGAACAAGAGCGCCTGCAAATGGCCATCGATCAGAACGTGATGACCGATTACGTCAAAGCCAACGGCATGGGCGGTATCGACGCGGCACGCATGGAACAGGCGCTGACGCAATTGGGCGAAACCTACGACTTCCAAAACGCGCCCGACGCGTCTTTGTATTTCACCGACGCCTTCCTGCCCGAGGGCGGTTTTGCGATGCAATAAAAGGACTTGGCGCGGTCTGACCCGTTTGGCCGCGCCATATCTGCCACAATGAATGCGCTCATCGACATCAAGGATGTCCACCACGCCTACGCAACGAACGCAGGCCCGCTGCCGGTTCTCAGCGGGCTGAACGTGTCCGTGCCCGAAGGCGGCTTTGTCGCCGTTGTCGGCCCATCCGGTTGCGGCAAGTCCACACTGACCCGCCTGATCGCGGGGCTGATGAAACCCGACACCGGCGAGGTTTGGCTGCATGGCGAACGGGTGAAATCTCCGCGTTCGACCGTGGGCATGGCGTTCCAGAACCCTGTTTTGCTCGAATGGCGCACGATCCTGAAAAACGTGATGCTGCCGCTCGAAATTGTGCCCACGAAACTGTCAAAGGCCGCGCAAGAAGAACGCGCCCGGCATTTGCTGGAACTGGTCGGTCTGAAAGGGTTCGAGGACAAACGCCCCTCCGAACTGTCGGGCGGCATGCGCCAGCGCGCGTCGCTCTGCCGCTCGCTGGTGCACAAGCCCGAGGTCCTGATCCTCGACGAACCCTTTGGCGCGCTGGATGCCTTCACCCGCGAAGACCTGTGGCAAACCATGCACGCGCTCAAGGCCGAAGAACCCTTTACCGGGGTGCTCATCACCCACGATCTGCGTGAATCGATCTTTCTGGCCGATCAGGTGGTCGTGCTGTCGGGCCGCCCGGCGCGCACGCAATACGTGATGGATATCGCGCGGGACGCCGCGCCGCAGCTCGACGATCTCTACACACCAGAAGCCGCCGACCGGCTGAATATCCTACGCCACCAGATCGAGATCGCCCAGGGTCGCGCCCCGAACGAGGAAACCGGCACATGACCGCCAAGAAAATCGCCGTCCCGATTGCCGCGATGATCGTGTTTCTTGCGCTGTGGGAGTTGCTGGTCTGGGCCAATGGCTGGCCCAATTACATCATGGCCTCCCCTTCGGACCTGCCAGCGGCCTATACCAAATTCTGGGAACTGTTCCTGGTGATGGGCTGGCAGACGCTGTGGCGCACCGTGGTGGGGCTACTGATCGCCATCGTGTTCGGTGTGCTGGTTGGCATGATCATGGGCTTTTCCCGCACCATGCGCGACGCGCTGTATCCCTTGCTGGTGGGCTTCAACGCGATCCCCAAGGCGACCGTCGTGCCCATCGTGGCGCTTTTGTTTGTCGGCGCGCATGATTTCAACACGATCATGATTGCCTTCATGATCTCGTTCTTTCCCATCGCCGTGTCTGTGTCGATTGGCCTGTCCACACTGGAACCCGAATACCGCGACATCCTGCGATCACTGGGCGCCAGCCAGACCACCGTATTCTGGAAAATCGCGCTGCCCAAAACGCTGCCCGAATTCTTTGGCGCGCTCAAGGTGGCTGTGACCCTCGCATTCATAGGCACCAACCTGATGGAGATCGTCTCCCCCCACGGGCGCGGCCTTGGCGCGCTGTTCGACAGTGGCAAGACCAATTCGGATTACCCGCTGATGTTCGCCGTCCTGATCGCGCTCGCGTTTCTTGGGATCGTTCTCTACTATTTCGTGGTCGCGTTGGAAAAGACATTTGCCGGCTGGGCCGAACGCCAACCAACCTGACCGCGCGCCGTCGCAGCTGTGAAAGCAGGAAAAATGGTCGGAGTGAGAGGATTCGAACCTCCGGCCCCTGCCTCCCGAAGACAGTGCTCTACCAGGCTGAGCTACACTCCGACCGTGACGCGCGGCTTACGCGTCGTCGTCCTTTTTGGCAAGAGGCTTGTCGCGAAAGCGGCCCCTGGTCATCAGCCCGCTCAGGCGCAGTGTCGACGGCGTCCCGACGCGGCTGCGGGTGCGCAGCACGGGCGTCGTCCTGGACCCGCCACCACGCGCCTCGCGGAACACGATGAACAGGCCCGACGCGATGATGATCCCTGCGCCAACCGCCGTGGTCGCATCGGGCAGTTCATCGAAAAACAGGAACCCAAAGCCCGCCGCCCACAGGATCTGCGAATACTGCATCGGCGCCACCACTCCGGCCTCGCCGCTTTGATAAGCGGCAATGATCAGCCGTCCCGCGACCCACGCCAGCACCGAGATCACCGCCAACATGCCAAGATGCTCGATCGGCATCGGTTTGTAGACCAGCACCAGCGCGGACCCCATCACGAGGAAATTGCCGACCATCGGATATAACAGAAGCACCACGGGCCGCTCCTCGGCCCCGATCCGACGCACAACGATGGATGCAAATGCCCCACCGACCGCTGCCACGATGGCCGCCACATGGCCCAGCGTCAGCGGGCTTGTCCCGGGTCGCAGCACCACCATGACGCCGATCAACCCCACGATCACCGCCAGCCAGCGCGGCAGGCGCACCGTCTCGCCCAGTATAGGAATAGACAGCACCGTGATCAGCAGCGGCATGGCAAACAGGATGGCATAGGTCTGCGTCAGGGGCAGCACCGAGAACGCGTAGAATGCGCAAAAGGCCGTGACCACCACCGCCACGGTGCGCAGCGCCACCCACCATGGATGCACCGGCACCAGCGTGCCCGGCGTGGCATCGCGCATCAACATCAGCGTGGCCAGTGGAAAGCTCAGCAGAACGCTGAAAAACACGATCTGCACGGGCGAATACTGCGCCCCCAGCACCTTGATGAACACGTCATGGGTGGAATAAAGCGCAAAGGCGATCAGGGCAAAGATGGCCCCTTTGCTGTTGGCCGACATGGGCGGCGTCCTCTTGGGCAATGGTCCTCGCGGTGCGGTAGCAGGCCCGCAGCCCCAATGTCACCTGCCATTATCGCAAAGGTGCCTTGCACCGCGGGCCGGGTCACAGCGTCTTGACCATGCGCGTGGCATGATCGAACCCGAGCAACCGCCGCATGGGCCACGCGGAATGCTGCCCGCGCGGCTCAAAACCGATGCGTTCATACAGCGCCCGCGCACGCGGATTGCTGTCGATCACATCCAGTGTCAGGGCGACAAACCCGGCCTCCCGCGCATGGTCGAACAATCCGTTCAGCAGCGCGGTGCCCACCCCGCGGCCACGCGCCGCCGCGGCAACACAGATGCCATCCATCTGCAACACGCCCACCGGCGCAGTGCGTTCCAGCAAAGCCAGCGGAACCACCCGCCATAGGCTGCCCGGGCCATAGTGCCGCCACAGCGCGCCCATGCCGCCAGTGCTGAACCCATCCGGCCCATGCTTGAACGCCGCCACGCCCAGAAGCGTGCCGCCCTCGGTTGCCGCAATCACCGCCGCAGGATTGATTGTTTCGGTGAAAAAGGCCCGCGCCCGGTCCGCAGGCCCCATGAGGCGGTTCAGCTTGCCCTCAAAGGCCTGCCAGTACAGCGCCGCTGCCGCGGCCTCGAACCCATTGGGCAGGCCGCGGTGGATGTCCATCCGCTCACAGGCTCGCGTCAAGCGCTGCGAGGATCGCGTCACCCATGCCGGACGTCGACACAGGGTCCACCCCGTCCTCGCCCAACAGGTCCGCGGTGCGCACGCCATCGGCCAGCACGGTGTTCACAGCGTTTTCCAGCCGCTCGGCCTCGGCCCCCTGATCAAAGGAATAGCGCAGCGCCATGGCAAAGCTCAGCACGCAGGCAATCGGGTTCGCCTTGCCTTGCCCGGTGATGTCCGGGGCGGACCCGTGCACGGGCTCATATAGCGCCTTGGGTCGACCGTTGGCCATCGGTGCCCCAAGGCTGGCAGACGGCAGCATGCCCAGCGAACCCGTCAGCATCGCCGCCGCGTCGGACAGGATGTCGCCAAACAGGTTGTCGGTCACGATCACGTCGAACTGCTTGGGCCAGCGGCACAGCTGCATCGCGCCTGCATCCGCATACATGTGGCTCAGCTCGACCTCGGGGTATTCCTTGCCCACCTCGGTCACGACCTCACGCCACAGGATGCCGCTTTCCATCACGTTCGCCTTTTCCATGCTGCACAGCTTCTTGCTGCGGCGCATGGCCAGTTCATAGGCGGACCGCGCCACGCGGTCGATCTCGCTTTCGGTGTAGCGTTGGGTGTTGATGCCCACGCGTTCGTTGCCTTCCTCGACGATGCCGCGCGGCTCGCCAAAATAGATGCCGCTGGTCAGCTCGCGCACGATCATGATGTCGAGCCCCGCAACCACGTCGCGCTTGAGCGACGAGAAATCCGCGAGCGCATCAAAACACTGCGCCGGACGCAGGTTGGAATACAGGTCCATCTCCTTGCGCAACCGCAGCAGGCCACGCTCGGGTTTCACGCTGAAATCTAGATCGTCGTATTTCGGCCCACCCACGGCGCCCAGCAGCACGGCGTCCACCTGTTGCGCGCGCGCCATCGTGTCGTCATGCAGCGGCGTGCCATGCGCGTCATAGGCTGCCCCGCCGACCAGATCGGTGCTGACGTCAAAGGCCAACCCGCGCTTGGCGCCAAACCAGTCGATCACACGCACGACCTGATCCATCACCTCGGGGCCGATGCCGTCACCGGGCAGGATCAAAAGGGTGGGGTTGGACATCGCGCGGCTCCTTGTCTGTCAGATCGCAACGCGCCTACTCCGCAGGCGGCGAAAGTGCAAGGTCCACCCAGACCAACCGGTGCCGCGACGCCGTGTCGACCACCTCGGAAAGCGCCTCATCGGGTCCGGGCCACAGCACGCCGCTGTCTGCGATCCGCCAGTGGGTCGAGGCGAAGATATAGCTCACCCGCATGTCCCCCAACCCGATCCCGGACCAGTCCACCGTATCCGTACCTGCGTGGCCCTCCGGGCGCGCATCCTGCAACCGCGGATCCTGCAACAGCCGGTCAATCGCCGCCTTGATCCCCTCGCCGTCCACAGGGTCCAGATTGGCGTCGCCTGCCAACACGAACGGACCCGCGGGGGCGGTGCCAACACGCCCATCCAGCACATGCTGCCACAGCACGATCTCGTCGTGGTTGCGCTTGCCGTTGCGGTCCTCGGGGCCGTCGAAAACGGGCGGGCTGGCGTGAAACACCATGACCTCGGCCACGCCACCCGGCAGGTCCACAGGCACGATCCAGTGGCCCGTGGTGGGCAACCGCTGCGCGGCGCGTGCCTCAGCGCTCGGGAACGGGGCGCCATCCCATTCCGGCAACAGCGCGTCCGGAACGTCTTCCCACAACAGGGCCGAGAGATCCTGCACGCGGTCTGCGAGGATCGGAAACCGCGACAGCACCGCCATCCCGCCCTGCCCCGTAAACCGGCCATAGCCCTGGGCATCCCGCGGCCCGCCAAACCGCCCGTCGCCGTCCATGTCCAGCCCGGTGGCCAGCCCCGTATTGGGCCGCAACGCAAAGGCATGCGGATACCCCGCCGCGGCTGCAAAGCGCGACAGCGCCTCACCGGTCAGATCATAGTCAAAGCTCTGCAGCGCCAGCACATCGGCATCGCCCGCCGCGATCACTTGCAACACGGCAGCGATCTGCGCATCTTTCCCGCGCACCAGATCGCGCAGCAACAGGCCGGGGCCATCCCGGCTCAATTCCGTGTTGTAGGTGGCAAATCGGTAGGTGTCGGCCCCCGCCGCCGTGGCGAGGGCACAGGCGGTCAGGCCGCCTGCCAACCATCCTCGGACATGGCATAGGACCGCTCGCGCTGCTCCCGGATCATCTCGCCGATCCGGTGCATCGCAAAGCCGCGCATGATCATGCTTGCCGGCAAAAACGCCCATGCGGTCATCGTCCAGATCAGGGTTTGCGGGTTCTCGAGCGTGACCGGGTGTAGCAGGTCCGCCGTGCCCTTGACCATAGCCGGGATCAGGAACGGCAACAGGAACCCCGTCGCGATGTTGATCCGCGCATCCCGATGCAGCCGGGTCAGCACGTCACCGCCCGCCGTCGGGTCAAACAGCGGCATGTTGATCCACACGTTGAACGCGCCATTCCGCGTGGGCCACCCCATCACCTTGACCATAAAGATAAAGATCAGCAGCGCCATCAGCGCCATCAGATAGGCCAGCCCCGCCGCCGTGCGCACCGAATGCACCAGCTCGGCCGATGCATCCGCGGGCAGCATCAGCACCACCATCCGCACCGGCGAATAAGGAAAGTCGATGCTTTTGCCCAGAATCGTGCCGATGGACGTCAACGCGTTCGTCGCCGTGGTCGGATCAGTCCAGCCTTTGCAGATCATGCTCAGCGCAAGGACGGTGCCCAGCAGTGCGACAAACCGCACCCGGTTGAACGGGGCGGCATCGCGAAACTCGACGATGCTGGGGCTTGCCGCGTTGTATTCCATAAACGTCAGCATCGCAGCGATCAGCGCGATCAGCACCGTGATCTGCGATGTGTCCATCGAAACGCCGGGCACAACCAGCGCCGGTGTGGCCACCAAAAGTGCCATAAGTAAAGCGCGCACCGCCGCGCCCGATATGCGTGCAATCACGTCTCAATCCCTTCAAACTGGTCGGTCACAGTTCTATGCCGCGACTTCGCCAACTTGATCCCACTGCAAAAGCGGGTGCCTCATTTTGGCCCCATTTCTGCCTTGATTGGACAAGCGGCTCAAGTCTCGTGGTTAATAGGACGTAAGACCTGAGGCATTTTGAGGGAGGGTGTGGTGCCTTTGTGCATCATTTATACGGCGGGAATTTGGCAATGCTCAACATGTTGTGTTTGACGGCCTTGCAGCACCTAAACTGCGCCTTTCAAAGCAAAAATTTTGTTAACGCTTGGTTGAACCCGTTAACCCCTTCCGGCGTCTGCCCCTCAAACCCGCAGCGCCCGCGCCCCCACAGGCCGCCTCTCGGCACGCAGATCAGTGTGGCGGCATATCTGCGGGTAAAACAGCATGAACGCGCCGCGCAGATGTCCATATGCGTTTCTCGATGCGAGGTAACAGCGCCATATACCTTGGATGTCCGCTCTGTCACGGTCACGCGTTGGTGCCGGATGATCTGGCCGAACACATCGCCATCCGCGCAACCTGCAAACGCAACAAGGACCAAACCGACATCACCGGCATTCTCCACCGCGAAGAAGACTTCTTTGTACAGGACCTCGAAGGCATTGATGACGTTCTGGACGCTTCCATGGCGCGTATATCCGCCGATCCGCGCCACGCGGACATCACCGTCGTATATCGCAGCAATCTGATCACGCGGCGGTTGCCGGATTGGCAGATGGGCTTTGTGGATGGCCGCCAGTTGTCGTTGATCGACGTCGTCGGTGTGCGCAACGGCAAGTTCGACATAAAGGCCGCCGACCCGGTGGACCTGATCGACTTTGTGATCAACAACGCCGATGCGCTTTGTGGTGAGGGTCTGGCCGCCTGACGTCCGCGGGACGCCACAAATGAATGCAGCGCCTTACGCTGTATCCAACCGGAACTTCAGGAACCGTTCCCCGTCATACGCAACCTCGCCAACCTGCTCCGCACCCAATCGTCCCAGCGCGCCCAGCCTGGTCCGCGTTGGCGGCAAAAGAAACGTCACAAAGGGAATGCGCGGATCGGCCACCGCGAACGCAACCGCCTTGCGCGCAATCGGCAGCCCCAGACCAAAGTCATCAGGCCGCAGCACCAGCCCGAAATCCCACTCCTCGCCCTCTTTCTGAAACCCGCCCCACCCGACATAGCGGCCACCGGCCAGAAACGCCCAGTGCCCCAGCCCATCGCTGGCCCAGCACGCTTCTTTCCGGGCGATGAACCCCGCGGCAACGTCACGGTCCCATGCCATGGTCAAAAGCGGCATGTGCTCCGCCACGCGCGGATCCGACATGTGCGCGGCGATCTCGTCCGGATCAATGTCGCGCAATCGGCCAAATGTGATCTCGGCCCGCGCCAAAGGCGCTCAGACCCAGGGCCGCGCTTGCGACGCCTGCGCCTCGAACGCGTCGATGCTGGGCGCTTTCTCCAGTGTCAGGCCGATATCGTCCAACCCTTCGAGAAGGCACCGCTTCTTGAACGCATCCACCTCAAAGGTGAACGTCTCGCCATCCGACGTGGTCACCGTCTGCGCCTCAAGATCCACCGTCATGCGCGCATTGGCACCTTTTTCCGCATCCGCCATCAGCACGTCCACCGCCTCTTGCGGCAGCGCGATGGGCAGGATGCCGTTCTTGAAACAGTTGTTGTAGAAGATGTCGGCAAAGGACGTGGAGATTACGCAGCGGATTCCAAAATCCTTGATCGCCCACGGCGCGTGTTCCCGCGAGGACCCACAGCCAAAGTTGTCGCCGGCAACGAGGATCTCGGCCGCGCGATACTGCGGCTGGTTCAGAACGAGATCGAGGATTTCGTTC
>JBCBAV010000112.1:0-12835 GCA_038532285.1 Pseudomonadota bacterium
CCCCCCCCCCCCCCCCCCCCCCCCCCCCCCCCCCCCCCCCCCCCCCCCCCCCCCCCCCCCCCCCCCCCCCCACACCCGGTGACCGAGTTGATCACCGGTGTGGACCTTGTGGAACAGATGATCCGGGTGGCCGCTGGGGAAAAGCTGTCGATCACGCAGGCCGACCTGAAGATGGAAGGCTGGGCCATTGAAAACCGGCTTTATGCCGAGGATCCCTATCGCAACTTTCTGCCTTCCATCGGGCGGCTCACGCGGTATCGTCCCCCGGTCGAGGTGGCCGGTGGCCCCATGGCCGACGCGGGCACCTGGCACGGCCAAGCTGCCCGGGGCGAGACGGCAGTGCGCAACGACACCGGCGTCTACGAGGGCGGTGAAATCAGCATGTATTACGATCCCATGATCGCCAAGCTGTGCACATGGGGCCCGGACCGGGCCAGCGCGATCGAGGCGATGCGCGTGGCGCTGGACCGGTTCGAGGTCGAGGGGATCGGTCACAACCTGCCCTTTGTGGCTGCCGTCATGGACCATCCCAAGTTCACCAGCGGTGACATGACGACGGCCTTTATCGCCGAAGAATACCCCGACGGGTTCGAAGGGGTGACGCTGGACGACGACGCGCTGAAACGGGTTGCGGCCCTCGCGGCGGCCATGCACCGGGTGGCTGAAATTCGCCGTACACGGGTTACGGGTCGCATGGACAACCACGAACGCCGCGTGGGCACCGATTGGGTCGTGACCGCGCAGGGCCAGCAATTTGACGTTGTGATTGCAGCTGATCAGGGCGGTGCCACCGTGTCCTTTGCGGATGGCATGCAGCATCGCGTAACCAGCAACTGGACGCCCGGCGATGCGCTCGCCGAAGCGGATGTCAGCGGAGCGCCGCTGGTGATGAAAGTCGGCAAGATCTCGGGAGGCTTTCACATCCGCACCCGCGGTGCCGAATTGAAGGTTCATATCCGCACACCGCGCCAGGCAGAACTGGCCGCACTCATGCCCGAGAAACTGCCGCCCGACACGTCCAAGATGCTGCTGTGCCCGATGCCGGGTCTGGTGGTGAAGGTCGATGTCGAAGAGGGCCAGGAGGTGCAGGAAGGTCAGGCGCTGTGCACGATCGAAGCGATGAAGATGGAAAACATCCTGCGCGCCGAGAAGAAAGGCACCGTGTCCAAGATCAACGCAGGGGCGGGTGACAGCCTCGCCGTTGATGACGTGATCATGGAGTTCGAATAGGGGTGACGCGCGCCATGGAGACCACCACTCTGGCTCTTGATCCACGCATCTGGCAGGCTGTGCTTGCCGGGTTGTTCGTGGCCGTGGGCTGGCTGGTCAATGGCGCGCAGAACCGCCGGACCGAGGCGCGGTTGCGCCGCGAACGGCGCGAGGATGTGCAGCGCGCGCTGGTGGCCGAGATCAAGCACTATTTCGAAGTGCTGGAAGGCGAAGACCTGAACGAGGTGTGGCAGACGATGCAGCCGCGCATCGCCGCGGGTTACGTGCCGTTTCTGCCGAGCGAGGCCAACGACATGGTGTTCCAGTCGGTGCTGGTCGACATCCACATTCTGCCCAAGAAGGTCATCGACCCGGTGGTCAAATACTATTCGCAGCTGCGCGCACTAGAGGCGCAGATCGCGGATTCCCGCCTGCCCGCATTTGTCGGAGGCGATGATGATGACGCACGCAACAGGCGGGCCGCAGTGTTTCAGGATTATCTTGAAATGCGCCAGCGCGCGCGCACCTATGCGTCCGCAGCGCTGTCTGCGATGAACGTGGCGTCCGCGCCTAGTAGCCCGGGCGCGGCCCGTTCCGGCCAGTGAGGGGGGGTGGTCGCTTGGGTGTCTCAGACATATCGGCCCTTTCGCGCATGGCGTATATACACGCTTGCCCGCTTAACATAAGCAGCCCGGGGTCCGTGCACAAGCGCGACGCCGGTTTTGCAGCAGCGGGATTAACATCCTGTGTCCCGCACGCTCAGGACTCATCAGAGGCGCGCCTTTCGCGGATCTCGCGTTGCCGCACAGGCATCTTGTCGATTGTCCGGGTGAGCTCGCGCACGTCCCAAGGGAAGGGTTTGCGCAGCTTCACCCCGCCATCCTTGCCAATCAGCACCAGCATGAACCCGCGCGGCCGCAGTTTTTCGCGCAGCGGACCTGCCGCGCGCGGATCGGTATCGGTCAGCACAACCACATCACGCTCGGCCAATTCATCGGCGCGCGCTTCCAGATACTCCATTTGCAACCCGAAATTCGGATCATTGGGACTGTCCGCAAAGACGATGACGGGCCGTTTTTCCCAGACAAATTGTTCCAAATCCGTCACATCGCTGTTGATCAGCGCAAACGGGTCGCCCGGCTCGGCCGATGCGGCACACGCCAAAAGTCCAGTCATCACAAGGGGTAGTATCTGTTTCATGCGGCCTCCTGAGGGTGCTAATGTAACCTCTTTTGTCCCGAATGCGACGGAGGAAGGGCGCAATTTTAACTTTAAGCCCGGGGTAAGGCGTCGCAGGGCACTCCGGTGTCATCCGGCGCACGTGCGCCTGGCTCAGAAGGCGCCCAGAATGCAAGTTATCCTCCATGTCGGAGCCCACCGCACGGCGACCACGTCGTTTCAGGGCTATCTGCGGCGTCACGTTGCGGATTTGCACGGTATGGGGCTGACCTGCTGGGGTCCGCGGTTGACGCGCAACGGGCTGTTCGCCGGGGTCCAGCCGCAACCCGGAGCGTCGCGGCAAGCAGCACGGCGCGCGCGTGGTCGCATCCTTCTCAGGATGCAAAAGGCCAAGTGGGACACAGGCGCGCAAACGCTGCTGGTGACTGACGAAAATCTTCTGGGCGCTGTTGGCCGCAACATGCGGCTGGGTCGGTTCTACGACGATGTCGGCACGCGGGTGGCGCGCTACGTGGGCGCATTTGATGGACAGGTCAGCGAGATTGTGGTCGGCATCCGGGCGCTCGACATGTTCTGGGCGTCCTCGGCGGCCTATGCGACGCAACGCGGCTATCCCGCGTTGTCCGCACGCAAATGGGAACGTCTGGCCGCGGCCATGCGCAGTTGGCGTGACGTGATCACCGACCTGGCCTGCGCCGCCCCCGACACCCGGATCCGCGTGCTGTCGTTCGAACATTTTGTCGGCCGCCCCGACGCGCAGTTGGCCGCGATGCTAGAGCGTTCTGTACCTGCGGACACGCGCCCTCAATGGCTCAACCGCAGCCCCGACCGGAACGCCATCGCGCAGACGCTGATGGACCGCGGTGCGCCCATCGATATCCGGGCCGTCGGCGCGCGCTGGATCCCGTTTTCACACGAGGTTCAGGCCGAATTCCGCGAACAGATGGCCGATGACATGCACTGGCTGATTTCAGGGGCCGACGGCCTCGCCACTTTGACAGAGGATATGGGCACGAGCGAGACGGGACAAATCCCGCCCTCGGCCTTGCAACCAAGAGGACAAGACCGTGACAACGAAGAAAGACGACTGGCGCAGCATCGCTGAAGGTGAATTGCGGGGCCGCCCGCTGGACGATCTGACGTGGAAAACCCTCGAAGGTATCGAGGTGCAGCCGCTTTATACCGAGGATGACCTCAAGGACGTCGACCACCTTGGCACCATCCCGGGCCAGGGCCCATTCGTCCGCGGGGTCAAGGCGACCATGTACGCCGGCCGCCCGTGGACCATCCGGCAGTACGCAGGCTTCTCCACCGCCGAGGAATCCAACGCGTTCTACCGCCGCGGATTGGCCGCGGGCCAGCAAGGGGTGAGCGTGGCCTTCGATCTTGCCACCCACCGCGGCTATGACAGCGATCACGAACGCGTCGTGGGCGATGTGGGCAAGGCGGGCGTCGCAATCGACAGCGTCGAGGACATGAAGATCCTGTTTGACGGCATCCCGCTCGATAAGGTGTCCGTCTCCATGACCATGAACGGCGCCGTGATCCCGATCCTCGCCAATTTCATCGTCGCGGGTGAGGAACAGGGGGTCGACAAATCTCTGCTGGCGGGCACCATCCAGAACGACATCCTCAAGGAGTTCATGGTCCGCAACACCTACATCTACCCGCCCGAACCCAGCATGCGGATCATCGCGGATATCATCGAATACACCTCGAACGAGATGCCCAAATTCAACTCGATCAGCATCTCGGGCTACCACATGCAGGAGGCGGGCGCGAACCTCGTGCAGGAGCTGGCGTTCACCCTCGCCGACGGGCGCGAATACGTGCGCGCAGCACTCGCGCGTGGCATGGACGTCGACAAGTTCGCCGGGCGGCTGAGCTTCTTTTTTGCCATCGGCATGAACTTTTTCATGGAGGCGGCGAAGCTGCGCGCCGCGCGCCTGCTTTGGCACCGCATCATGTCGGAGTTTGAGCCGAAGAACGCCAAGTCCCTGATGCTGCGCACGCACTGCCAGACCTCGGGCGTCAGCCTGCAGGAACAGGACCCCTACAACAACGTGGTGCGCACCGCGTATGAGGCCATGGCGGCCGCACTCGGCGGCACGCAATCGCTGCACACCAATGCGCTGGACGAGGCGATCGCGCTGCCCACCGACTTCAGCGCCCGCATCGCGCGCAATACCCAGTTGATCTTGCAGGAAGAAACCGGGGTCACCAACGTCGTCGACCCGCTGGCAGGCAGCTACTATGTCGAAAAGCTGACCCATGATCTCGCGACTGAGGCTTGGAAGCTGATCGAAGAGGTTGAGGAGATGGGCGGGATGACCAAGGCTGTGGCCAGCGGTATGCCCAAGCTGCGCATCGAAGAGGCCGCCGCCACCCGGCAGGCCATGATCGACCGGGGCGACGAAGTGATCGTGGGCGTGAACAAGTACAGGCTGGAAAAAGAGGATGACATCGACATCCTCGACATCGACAACGCCGCCGTGCGCGACGCCCAGATCACGCGGCTGAAGAGCATCCGGCAGGATCGCGATGAAGCGGCGTGTCAGGCGGCACTCGACGCGCTCAGCGACGCGGCGGCACGTGACGGAAATCTTTTGGAAAAAGCGGTTGAGGCCGCGCGGGCACGCGCATCGGTGGGAGAGATCAGCATGGCCATGGAAAAAGTGTTCGGGCGCCACCGCGCCGAGGTCAAAACCCTCGCCGGCGTCTATGGCGCGGCCTATGAGGGCGACGCGGGCTTTGCCGCGATCCAGAAATCGGTCGAAGCCTTTGCCGAAGCCGAAGGCCGCCGCCCGCGGATGCTGGTGGTCAAAATGGGACAGGATGGCCACGACCGCGGCGCCAAGGTGATCGCCACCGCATTCGCCGATATCGGGTTTGACGTGGATGTGGGCCCGCTGTTCCAGACGCCCGCCGAGGCCGCGCAGGACGCCGTCGACAACGACGTGCACGTGGTCGGCATCTCGTCCCAGGCCGCGGGGCACAAGACGCTGGCGCCGCAATTGGTCACTGCATTGAAGGAAGCGGGGGCAGAGGACATCATCGTGATCTGCGGGGGCGTTATCCCGCAACAGGATTACCAATTCCTTTATGATGCGGGCGTTAAGGCCATCTTTGGCCCCGGCACCAACATCCCGACGGCGGCGCAGGAGATCCTGGATATCCTGCAAAAGGCGGGGTGACCCCCGCCGCGGCGATCAGGGGGCGGCTGATGATTTTGGATCATCTGGTGGTGGCGGGGGCGACGCTGAACGAAGCGCGCGCGCATGTCGAAGACGCGCTCGGCGTGGCGATGCAGCCCGGCGGGCAGCACGCGGTGTTCCACACCCACAACATGCTGTTGGGGTTGGAAGACGGCCTCTACCTCGAAGCCATCGCTGCCGATCCATCCCGCCCCGCACCGGACCGCCCGCGCTGGTTTGACCTTGACCGGTTCGCGGGGCCTGCGCGTCTGTCGAACTGGGTCGTGGCGGTGCCGGATTTGCCTGCCGCACTGGCGCAAGCGCCCGAAGGCTGCGGTGCGCCGGTGGATCTGCAGCGCGGGGACTTGCGCTGGCAAATGGCGGTCTCGGGTGATGGCACGACGCCTTATGACAACCTGTGGCCACCGATGATCGGGTGGCCGGGTGACGTGGTCCACCCGGCGACGCTGCTTGTCCCGTCAGGTGTGCGGCTGAGACGGCTGACGCTGTCGCATCCGGACGCTTTGAACTTCAAGCGCAGGCTTGCCCCATTTTTGACTGACGATCGGATCGCAATTGAACCGGGCGAGGCTGGTATGCACGCCGCGTTCGACACGCCGCACGGGTCGCGCAGCCTGTGATCCGGGCGGCGACATCCGCGGACGCGCCGTGGATTGCGGCGCTGTGGAACGCGGTGATTTCGGACAGTCTCGCGACCTTTACCACGGTCGAGAAATCCCGAGATCAGGTGCAGGCGGTGATCAAAACGGGCGCGCTGCTGGTGCTGCCTGATGCGGCGGGCTTTGCCTGCTACGGCCCGTTCCGTTCGGGGCCGGGTTATGCGGCGACGGTGGAGGTCACGATCTACCTGGCCGATGCGGCGCAAGGGACAGGGCAGGCCGGTAAGCTGTTGCAATCCTTGCTGGATCACGCCGCTGCCCAGGGCAAGCATATCGCCGTCGCTGCGATCAGCGGGGCCAATCCGCGGGCGGTGGCGTTCTTTGTTCGGCAGGGCTTTGACCGGGTCGGGCACCTGCCGGAGGTGGGGCAAAAGGCGGGGCAGTGGCTCGATCTGATCCTCATGCAAAAAGCGTTGAATGCGCAGGACAATCCCGATCCCGAAGGATAAGGTGCGGCCATGTCAATCTGGTCTCGGATCATGGATGCGTTGGCGGCGCTGGCCTCGGGCGAGGGGCTGGCGGAGGTGTTCGAGCGCCTGCGTGCGCCGCCTGAGATGTCGGTTGCATTTACCATCGCGGTGGTGGGGCTGGGGGCCAAGATGGCCAAGGCCGACGGGCTGGTCACGCGCGATGAGGTGACGGCGTTCCGGCAGGTGTTTCACATCGCCTCGGCGGACGAGGCGGGGGCGGCCAAGGTGTTCAACCTCGCGCGGCAGGACGTGGCGGGGTTCGAGGATTATGCCACGCGCATCGCGGGCATGTTTCGCGGCCAGCCGGACACCCTGCGTGACCTGCTGGAGGGGCTGTTCCACATCGCGGTGGCGGACGGGGAATACCACCCCGGCGAGGACCAGTTCCTTGAGATCGTAGCGGGGATTTTTGGTATATCTGACAGGGACTTCCGCGCATTGCGCGCGCGGTTTGTGCCCGATGCGCATCCCGATCCCTATGACGTTCTGGGGGTCTCTCCGGACATGGAGAAGGACGAGATCCGGGCGGCGTGGCGCAAGCTGGTGCGCGAGAACCATCCGGACGCGCTGATCGCGCGGGGCGTGCCCGAAGAGGCGATGTGCATGGCGGAAAAACGCATGATCGACATCAACCGCGCGTGGGACGAGATACAGGGGCGCTGATGCGGCTGGCGACCTACAATATCGAGTGGATGAACAGCCTGTTTGACGACGCGGGCGGGCTGGTCAACAGCGCCGAACGGGCGTCGCGATATGGTGTGAGCACGGCGGAGCAGACAGCAGCTTTGACGCGTGTTTTCAATGCATTGGATGCCGATGCTGTTCTGGTCGTTGAAGCCCCGGACGAAGGATCGACGCGGTCGACGCGGGTGGCGCTGGAGACCTTCGCGGAAGCCGCGGGGATACGGGCGCGGCGGGCGCTGATTGGCTTTGCCAATGACACGCAGCAGGAGATTGCGCTGCTTTATGATCCGGACGTGCTGAGCGCGCGGCATGATCCGCAGGAGGGGGCGGGCGCGCCGCGGTTTGACGGGCGGTTTGCGATTGATCTCGATATCGATGCGACCGCCGATCAGGTGGTGTTTTCGAAACCGCCATTGGAGCTGGAAGTCGAGACAAAACAAGGGTTTATGATGCGC
Source organism: Pseudomonadota bacterium (assembly GCA_038532285.1). GTDB lineage: Bacteria > Pseudomonadota > Alphaproteobacteria > Rhodobacterales > Rhodobacteraceae > Tateyamaria. The sequence goes on from JBCBAV010000112.1 coordinate 7,872, forward strand.
ATGATCGGGGCGCATCTGAAATCCAAGGCGCCACATGGGGCGACGAACCGCGACGAGGTGATGCGCATTTCCATCGCCAACCGGCGCAAGCAACTGGCGCAGGCGATCTGGTTGCGGGCGCGGGTGGATGCGGTGCTGGAATCCGGTAACCCGTTGATTGTGCTGGGGGATTTGAACGACGGGCCGGGATTGGATGAATACGAGCACTTGTTTGGCCGGTCGTCGGTGGAGATCATTCTGGGGTCCGGGGAGCGGGCGCTGTTTGACCCGCATGCGGCCCGTGCGCTGAAGGCGCGGATGGGGGCGGCGCCGACCACGGCGCGGTTCTGGATTCGGCCGGAAAAGCGTTATTTACAAGCGCTTTTGGACTATATCATGGTGTCGCCTGACCTGTGCTCGCGGGACCCGCAGTGGCGGATCTGGCACCCGCTGGACGACCCGGAATGCTGGCTGGATGCGGGGCTGCGCGAGGCGTTGGTGCTAGCGTCGGATCATTTTCCGGTGACGGTGGATTTGGCGATCTGAGCGTCGGCGCGGGTGGCATATCGGCCCTCCGGGGGCGGTTTATCTGGCGAAATGAAGCAGGATCGTGCGCAGTGTTTACCGGTGGGTTTTGGGTGAGTCGGGGACGGTCTTTGGTCGGGTTTTGTTCAAAATCGGGGGTGTTTTGTACAAAACGGCGGCGGTGATTTGGGCCGTTTTGGGGGTGATTTTGGCGTTTTGATGAAAACGGGGGGTGTTTTGTACAAAACGGCCCCTCCGGATTTTTGAGCGGCGTCAAAGGGTTAATTTGGTCTGATGTGTCGCGGGGTTTTCTTCTGCGCGGGTCAGAGGCATTTTGATGTCATGAGACGTATTTTGATCATCTGTGCCGTTCTGGCGGCGGGGCCGGTTTGGGCCGAGGAGGAGCGCGGGCTGAGCCTGATGGAGCGGGGCGCGCAGATGCTGATGGAAGGGCTTTTGCAGGAGATCGAACCGGGGCTGGAGGCGTTGCAGGACTTGACCGAGGATCTGGGTCCGGCGCTGCAGAGCTTTGCCGCGGAGATGGGCCCGGCGCTGCGCGATCTGCTGGAAGAGGTGGAGGACTGGAGCGCCTATCACCCGCCCGAGATCCTCGACAATGGTGACATCATCATTCGGCGCAAGGACGTGCCGGACGCGGAGCCGGATGATTTGCCCGACGAAGGTGGTGCGATCGAGCTTTGATCGGGCGCGGCGCTTGGCGCTTTTCGTGCGGTGGTGTCCGCTTGTCGTCCGGTGGTGCGTTGGCGTCGGGTCGGCAGGGTTGTTAAGCGTGCGCGCGTGATCGGGCGACGCTTTGGCCTTGAGATGGCAAGGCGGTCGGTGTCGGGTGTTCGGGACCGGGTGCGATGATGCGACGACGGTTGGCGCTGGTGTTTGCGCGGCGCATGGGTCGCGTAACCCGGGCTGATTGATGTGATACGGTAGGTGGCCGGGGGTCAGGACGACGGGATCCATGGCGGCTTGCGGGATGTTTGCGCTGCCTCATGTGCGGCGGGTCTTCACCTTGACCTCGGCCTGAAGCGAGGCGGCGAGGGAGTTGAACCGTGCCTCGGCCACCTCGCCGAACAGCGGGAAGGCGTCGGGGCTGAGCCGCAGTTCCAGCAGGCGCTTTTTCGGGTACCAGCGCAGGGCGGCGCGTTCGGCGTCCTTGTCCATCCACAGCATCGCACCAAAGCGCATGGCCTTGCCCAGCACCTCGGCCTCGGCCTTGGCCTTGTTGTCGATCAGGTCGTAGAGGTTTTCGAAATGGGTGCCTTCGCGCTTGTTGCGGTAGCGGTGCAGCAGGGCGAGGCCCAGGAAGATGCGTTCGGAATGTTTCAGCCCGCCAAGGTTTGCGCGGGTGGCGTTGTCAAAGCACGCCTCGGCCCGGTAGTCGGGGTGGGCGCGCCAGCTGACGTCGTGCAAGAGGCAGGCGGCCTTGACCAGCCGTTTGCGTGCCAGCGGGGCGGATTTGAACAGCGGTTCGATGAACTGGTAGAGCACCTTGCCAAAGCCGGGCAGGCGCGCGTCCTTGTGTTCGGCAAAGCGGCAGGCTTCGATCAGGGGGTCGCGGTCGCGCAGCTGTTGCGGCATCTGTTCGTAGAGCATGCCCTCGCGGATGCCGTAGCTGGAGATCGCGATGTCCTGCGGGCGGAAGGTCTTGACCACGCGGCCCAGCACTTCGGCGGCGAGCGGGACCAGCGCCATGCGCGCACCCGACAGGCCGCAGGTCAGGCGCAGCGCCTCGTAATCGTCGTGGGTGCGGATGTATTTCACCGTCTTTTGCACGTCGCGCGGGGTCAGGCGGTATTCGTGCAGCACCTGCAGCGGGTAGCCGCGGCGGTGCATGTCGATGCGGGCGATGGCGCGCCACGAGCCGCCCACGAGGAACAGGCGGTCGCGTTGCGGGCCCAGCGTTTCGGCCAGTGTCGCCAGCGTGGCGTCGATGTGCTGGCGGCGGCCTTTGCGCCCGCCCTTGACCGATTGCAGTTTCAGCGGGCCGAGATCGGAGGTGACGCGCGGGCCGACCTGTCCGCCGGAGATCGCGGCGAGTTCCATGGACGCGCCGCCGATGTCGCAGACAAGGCCATAGGAGCCGGGCCAGCCGAGGAGGACCCCCTGGGCCGAGAGCCGGGCTTCCTCGCGCCCGTCGATGGTGCGGATGTGCTGGCCGGTTTCGCGCAGCACCTCGGCGATGAAATCGGGGCCGTCGGTGGCGTCGCGCACGGCGGCGGTGGCCACGGCGGTCAGCTCGTTCAGGCCCATCCCTTCGGCGAGGCGCTTGAACCGGTGCATGGCCCCCAGCGCGCGGGTGCGCCCCTCTGGGTTAAGATAGCCGGTTTCCGATAGGCCGGCGCCCAGCGCGCACATGATCTTTTCGTTGTAGAAATAGGCGGGCGAGCGGGCGGCGCCGTCGAAGACCACCAGCCGGACCGAGTTGGAGCCGACATCGACCACGCCCACGCGCGACAGTTTGCGCGCGGCTGGCCCGTCGAACAGGGGCCGGCCAAAGAGGCTGGTGTCGCCGGTTTCGGGTGTCACCGGTTTGTTCATGCTGTCCCCGCGGTGTTTTGGAAAGTGATGGACCGAGTCGTGGGCGCGCGTCAATTCCGCAGGGCGCTTGCCGCGGCCATGGCCGAGGACCAGGCCCATTGGAAGTTGTATCCGCCGAGCCAGCCGGTGACATCGAGCGCTTCGCCGATAAAGAAGAGGCCGGGGGCGTTTTTGGACATCATGGTGCGGGCGTCGACCGCGTCGGTGGCGATGCCGCCGCGGGTGACCTCGGCGGTGCGGTAGCCTTCGCTGCCTGAAGGCGTCAGGTGCCAGTGTTCCAGCAGGTCGGCGATGGCGGCGATGCGGGCATCTGACAGATCGCCCAGCCGGTCGGTGAGGCCTTGGGCGTCGGCCAGATGATCGACGAGGCGGGCGGGCAGGATGGTGGCGAGCGCCGTGGTCAGGGCCTTTTTGCCGTTGGTGCGGCGCTGGTCCTTGAGGAATGCGGTGATGTCGGTGTCGGGGACAAGGTGGATCGCGATGTCGGAGCCTTCGGTCCAGTAGCTGGAGGCCTGCAGGATGGCGGGGCCCGACAGGCCGCGGTGGGTGAACAGGATCGCTTCGTCAAAGCTGGGACCCGCGGCGTGGACGCGGGCGGGACAGGCGACGCCCGAGATCGGGGCAAAGCGTTTGTCGGTGAAGGTGAGCGGGACAAGGGCCGGGGCGGTGTCGGTGACGCGGTGGCCGAACTGGCGCGCGATGTCGTAGGCAAAGCCGGTGGCGCCCATTTTCGGGATCGACTTGCCGCCCGTGGCGAGGACCACGCGGCTGGCGGTGATCGCGTGGCCGGTGCTGAGGGTCGCGTGGAACCTGTCAGCGTCGCGGGTGAGGGTGGTGACCCCGGATTGCAGGCGCAACTCGGCCCCCGCAGCACCCATCATGCTGCGCAGCATGGCGATGATGTCCTTGGCCGAGGTGTCGCAAAAGAGCTGGCCCAGCGTCTTTTCGTGCCAGGGGATGGCGTGGGCGTCGACGAGGGCGACAAAATCCCACTGGGTGTAGCGGGCGAGCGCGGATTTGGCGAAATGCGGGTTTTCGCCGAGAAACGCGTGGGCGTCGCAGTGCATGTTGGTGAAATTGCAGCGCCCGCCGCCGGAGATGCGGATTTTCTCGCCCGGCGCCTTGGCGTGGTCGACGATCAGCGTGCGGCCACCGATGTGGGCTGCGCACATCATGCCGGCGGCGCCTGCGCCGATGATCAGGGTGTCGTAGTGCATGGGCGGCGTTTGGCGGACGGCGCGTGCCGGGTCAAGCGGGGGGATGTGTGGCAGATCGGCCCTTCGGGGACGGTTTATTTGGCGAAATGAAGCAGGTGGGGCGTGCTGGCCCGGGAGAGGTGTTGAATGTGGACGGGGGCGGTGTGCGTGTGTGCACGGGGGCGCGTGGTTGTTTCGCGTATTTGCGCGGTTAGGTGAGGGGGAACTGCAGAGAGCAAAGGAGCACGACATGACGGCATTGGCAGCAGGATCAGCATTTCCCCGGACTGAGATCGACGCCTTGGGCGGTGGGACGCTGACGCTTGGGGTGCCGCAGGGCGGGCGGGACTGGCAGATGGTGGTGATCTACCGCGGGCTGCACTGTCCGCTGTGCAAGAAGTACCTCGCGCAGCTCAACGAGATGCGGGGGCAGTTCCATGAACAGGGGGTCGACGTTGTCGTGGCCTCGGGCGATCCGGAGGAAAAGGCGCGCGCTATGGCGGAGGAGTTTGCGCCGGACCTGACGATGGGTTTTGGTCTGGGCATTGCGCAGATGCAGGACCTGGGCCTTTACATCTCGGACCCGCGCAGCCCGCAGGAAACCGATCGCCCCTTTGCCGAGCCGGGGCTGTTTGTCGTCAACGGGGCGGGGGATATCCAGATGCTCGACATCTCGAACGCGCCGTTTTTGCGGCCCGACCTCGAAAAGGT